>CAIKOJ010000122.1 GCA_903829015.1 uncultured Bacteroidota bacterium | reverse complement strand
AGACTATGACGTTGATAGGCTACAGGTGTAAAGGTGGTAACATCAAAGCCGAGTAGTACTAATTGCACGTAAGCTTTAATCTTTTTTAATCCTTACAATACTTAAAAAAATTGCAAACCCAATATGTCTAGATATTTGTCTGAGTACATAGTAATTAGTACATAGTACAATGTCGTAGCGTAATACCCGCGACTATCTACTAAATACTAACGACTATCTACTAAATAAAACAGACGTACGACCTTATGGTGGTATTGCCGAGCGTGTTCACCTCTTCCCATTCCGAACAGAGAAGTTAAGCCGCTCATGGCCGATGGTACTGCACAACAATGCGGGAGAGTAGGTAGCTGCCATATTCTTTTAAAAGTCCCTTCCTTAATTGGTTGGGACTTTTTTTATGCCCATACGCCTCGTCTTCTGTTAGTTATGCTCAATTTCACTTGCCGAAACCATTGATAAAACCTACATTTGCTTTCCGGATACTGTACTTTCGCTATTTTTATTCGGCGGATTATTTTTTACCGGAAAAACGTAAAAACAAACAGGAATTAATGCAGTTTACAGCACAACAAATAGCCACTTTGCTGCAGGGTACTCTGGAGGGAGACCCAGGTGCCAAAGTGAGTGGTGTAGCCAAAATTGAAGAAGCAGAAGAGGGGACGTTGTGCTTTATTTCGAATTCGAAATACGAGGAATACCTGTATACCTCTAATGCATCTGTAATACTGGTTAATGAATCGCTGGAGCTGTTAAAACCGGTGAAGCCTACACTTATTCGTGTAAAAGATGCTTATAGCAGTTTTGCGTTGCTATTAGAGAAGTACAATGAAATGGTATCATCGGCCGGTAAAACAGGTATTGAACAGCCGTGCTATATTTCTCCATCGGCTACAATTGGGGAGGGTGTGTACATTGGTGCATTCTCGTATGTTGCTGATCATGCGGTGATAGGCAAGGGTGTGAAAATTTATCCCGGTTGCTATATAGGTAATAAAGCAGTGGTAGGAGAGAATTCGAAACTGTATGCGAGCGTAAAAATATACGACGATTGTGTGCTGGGGGCGAGGGTGGTGATACATTCAGGTACAGTAATAGGAGGAGATGGCTTTGGTTTTGCGCCGCTGCCAGATGGTACTTACAAAAAGATACCGCAGATAGGTAATGTGATTATTGAAGATGATGTGGAGATTGGTGCGAATACTACTGTTGACCGTGCTACTATGGGGTCTACGATTATACGTAAAGGCGTGAAGCTGGATAATCTGATACAGGTAGCGCACAATGTAGAAATAGGAGATAACACAGTAATAGCTGCACAAACAGGTGTATCGGGTACTACCAAAATAGGTAAGAACTGCCTGATAGGTGGGCAGGTTGGTTTGGTGGGGCATATACAGCTTGCTGACGGCACAAAGATCAACGCCCAGAGCGGGATATCGAAGTCGGTAACCCAGCCAAACACAACGTTGAATGGGAGTCCGGCGGCAGAATATAAAAGTTCACTGAAAAGTCAGGCAATTTTCCGAAATTTGCCCGAATTGCAGCAACGGTTGCTGAAACTTGAAGAAACAGTTCAGGAGTTGACAGCACTGTTAAGTGCTCAAAGTCCTGAAAATAATAAGTAAGGAATATCTTTCCGGATACCAGAATAAAAACATAAACGTTGCAATCAACAAACGAAAGCCAGAACCAGCAGACACTTAAGGGATCAGTAACGCTGCATGGCGTGGGACTACATACGGGAAGGACTGTAACGATGACCATGCGGCCAGCCAACCCTGGTTTCGGTTATCGCTTTCAGCGCATAGACCTGCCCGATCAGCCAATAGTGAAAGCAGATGCAGACTATGTGGTGGATACTTCGCGTGGCACCACTATTGAATTTAACGGAGCCAGAGTAAATACTGTAGAGCACACACTCTCGGCATTAGTTGGTCTTGGCGTTGACAATGTACTTATAGAGCTTGACGGCCCCGAGGTGCCGATACTAGATGGCAGTGCACGTGAGTTTATGGAAGCCATAGACAGCGTGGGTATTGAAGAGCAGGAGGCCAGGCGTATAGTTTATTCGATTGATAGCAACATACATTATTACGATCCGGTAAAAAATGTGGATATGCTCGCGGTGCCGTCCAACGACTATGCCATTACCACACTTATAGATTTCAACTCGCCTGTATTAGGCACTCAGCATGCATCGCTGAAGAACATTACTGAATTCAGAGCAGAGATAGGTCCATGCCGCACATTCTGTTTTCTTCATGAGCTGGAATACCTGCTGGATAACAACCTGATAAAAGGAGGAGATCTGAGTAATGCAATTGTAGTTGTAGATAAAGTGGTGAGCCAGGAAGAACTGAACAGGCTGGCACTGGTTTTCAACAAACAGAAAATTGAAGTAAAACAGGAAGGGATACTTAACAATATACAACTGAGATTTACCAATGAACCTGCCAGACATAAATTGCTGGATGTGGTTGGTGATCTGGCATTGGTTGGGCATCCGATCAAAGCGCACATTATTGCCAGCAGACCGGGCCACGCAACCAATGTAGAGTTTGCAAAAAAGATAAAGCAGTACATCAAAAAGAACAAGCATTTATCGGGCGTGCCGCATTACGACCCTAACCAGCAGGCTATTTATGATATAGCGCAGATCACAAAGAAACTGCCGCATAAGTTTCCTTTCCTTTTTGTAGATAAAATAATAGAACTTACGGATAATCACGTAGTAGGTATCAAGAACGTAACCTTTAATGAGCATTTCTTCCAGGGACATTTTCCGGGGAATCCGGTAATGCCCGGAGTGCTGCAAATTGAAGCGCTTGCACAAACAGGCGGCATTCTTGCTCTTAACAACATCAGTGATCCGGAAAATTATGACACGTACTTTCTCAAAATAGATAAGGTGCGTTTTAAGCAGGTGGTGCGCCCCGGCGATACACTTATTCTTAAATTAGAGCTACTCAATCCGATACGCCGCGGTATCTGTGAAATGAAAGCGACAGCATATGTAGGAAACAAACTCGCTACCGAGGCGGAATTAGTAGCACAAATAATCAGAAAAGATAAAAAATGATTCATCCACTAACTTACGTACACCAAGACACCAAAATTGGCAATAACGTCAAGATAGATCCATTCTCAACCATTCACAGAAATGTAGAGATTGGTGAAGGCACCTGGATCGGGTCGAATGTGACGATAATGGAAGGAGCGCGGATTGGTAAGAACTGCCGTATATTTCCAAGCTCAGTTATATCTGCCATACCACAAGATCTAAAGTTTAAGGGTGAGGATACAGTATGTATCATAGGCGATAATACGACTATACGCGAATGTGTGACCATTAACAGAGGCACCATGGACCGCAATATGACCAAGATAGGCAACAACTGCCTGATCATGGCGTATACACATATTGCACACGATTGCGAGGTGGGTAATAATTGCATATTCTCAAACAATACTACTCTTGCAGGTCATATTATTGTAGGTGATTGCGTGGTGCTTGCCGGTCTTACGGCGGTGCAGCAATTTGTGCGTATTGGTTCGCATGCATTTGTAACCGGTGGCTCTCTTGTAAGAAAAGATATACCACCGTATGTAAAGGCGGCACGTGAGCCACTATCATACATGGGTGTAAACTCAGTAGGACTGAAGCGTAGAGGTTACTCAATTGAGCAGATCAATCATATTCTGGATATCTACCGTATCCTGTTTGTGAGGGGATACAATGTTTCTAAAGCGTTGAGCATAATTGAAACCGAAATACCTGTATCTGATGAGCGTGACGAGATCATATCTTTTGTACGCGAGACCGGAAGGGGCATTATGAAGGGGTATATTCGCAGGCATGCTGCTGAGGATATGCCATAGTTGGAATTGGGGATTTGGAATTAGGAATTGGGGATTTGTGATTAGTAGTTGGGAATTAGGGATTGGGAGCCTACCTGTAATTTTTGCATTTTAATTGATGAATATAACCCTGGAGCATATAAGTAAGCGTTTTCAACGGTACTGGATCTTCAGGGATGTTAATTTTACTTTCGCTGGGCCGGGTGCGTATGCCATTCTTGGGCCTAATGGCTGTGGCAAATCAACTCTTTTAAGGATCATTGGCGGTATGCAGAGCCCATCTCAGGGCAAAGTTTTCTTTAAAGGTGGTCAGGATAGGCCGATATCTTCAACAGAAATTTTTGAATCGACCAGTTTCTGTGCCCCTGGTATGGAGGTGGTTGAGGAACTTACGCTCAGAGAGTTTTTTGATTTTCATTTTTCTTTTAAAAGTCCTATCGGCGGGCTGAACATCTCTGATATCATAGAGCTAACCGGACTGAAAGGCGCCAGTGATAAGCAGATAGGCGACTTCTCATCGGGCATGAAGCAAAGAGTGAAACTGGCGCAGGCTATCTTCGCAGATACGCCTCTGTTGTTACTTGATGAACCTTGTACCAACCTAGATCAGCAAGGTGTGGATCAGTACCGGGGCTGGATTGAACAATACGCAAAAGGTAGGCTGGTGATCGTAGCTTCTAACGACGAGAGAGAGTATTTCTTCTGTAAAGAGAAAATAGAAATTGAAAAATATAAGCCGTGAGTATCCTTATCGGCTTTATTCTCACTTATCCTGCAAGTAGCAGATGTAGTTTTTGTGCACGGTTCCGGCCAGATTTTGGTTCACCAGCGAGTCGTCTATTTCGGTGATGTTCTTTACCTGTCCTGATTTGGTTTCGATCTTAATGAGTTCGTCATTCAGGTTGTAGGTGCTGTTTGATGTAATGCCAGTAAATACAAAATAGGACACCTCTTCATTAGTCAGGCCAAGTTGTTTTTTTGCGTTTTCTGTTTTTTCGTCGATCATTCCATCGAGCGACTGTGAGCTTAACTGCACTTTGTACAGTTTGCGGAGCGTGAGCATTTTGCAAAGCGTAGACAGCACTTTATCGGGATGCGACTGCCATACTTTGATAGATATCATCACATCGCTGTCGTCGAGCTGGCAGTAGTAGTCGAGGTGCTTGGGATCAGTATTGAAGTCCTGCTCATTAAGGTCGAGATGCAGGAAGTATTTGAGTGCAGGGCTGGCAAACAGGTCCACTCCGTTATGGGCCAGTTCTTTTGCGCGCTTCAGGATATTGATGAGCAGCATCTCTGCGCCAAGAACGGTCTTATGCAGGTATACCTGCCAATACATGAGCCTGCGGGCAATGATGAATTTCTCAACAGAATGTACACCTTTCTCTTCAACCATCAATTCGTTGTCGCGCACTGTAAGCATTTGCAGAATACGGTCGTAGCCAATAACACCTTCGGATACTCCGGTATAAAAACTGTCGCGATTCAGGTAGTCCATACGGTCTACATCGAGTTGGCTGCTCACGAGTTGATGGAGGTATTTGCCTTCGGCACCTAGCGGAGAGCTTTTACTATCTGTATTTTCGAAAATGCTGATCGCCTTATCAAGTATGCCGCCAAACGCTCCATTCATACGGTGCATGATGATGCGTGATAGAGTTTCGTGGGAGACACCTACCAGTGAATGTTCTAGCGAATGAGAGAATGGTCCGTGTCCGATATCGTGCATTAGAGCGGCCAGCCTGGCTGCCAGGTATGCGTCTTTATCGGGCGTGATATTTTTTGCTTTAAGTTCGTCGAGCGCCTTACCCATCAGGTGGCAGGCTCCCAGTGAATGGGCAAAACGAGTATGTACCGCACCGGGATATACGAGTTGCGCCAGTCCCATTTGCTTGATGTTGCGCAGCCGTTGAAACCACGGGTGATCGATCACCTGCATCAGTTCCGGCTCCGGGAAGCGGATAAAGCCGTAGACGGGGTCATTTACTATTTTTACTTTAATACTCATTGGGGGGTGCAAAATAGGGAAAAATCTGTTTATAGGGATGCCAAAAAGCAGGTAATAAATTGGCCTTGCCTTGCAAAAATAAAAAAGGTTGACTGGTATGAGAACCAGCCAACCGTTTATGAAAATTCTAAAAAATGTTTGGAAGCAAATCGCTTGCAAAAAGCAGAAAACTACTTACCGCTTATACTGCGCTCTCATTTTTTCCATATAAGCTTTTCTTTCTTCTGGTGTCATGTTTTGCAAGGCATTGCGATCTATTCCTCCACCAGGTGCCATTTGGGGACTAACTCCTTTTGTATAGCCATTAAGAGACAACAATGCATCAGGTATGTTTTGTTTTTCTGCTTTTACCAGATCCATCTGCATTCTTTCGCCACGCTCGCTGTTGGTGAGCATACGTGCTACAAAACCTTCGGCACCCTTGGCTTTAAGTGCATCGAAGAACTTAGAACCACCCAGATAGTTGTTTTTAACGGTTGTATAATTCATGAAGCCGGGAATATCTTTCGATAGCCACATTTCTGAGGTTCGCTGCGATTTTCTATTTTTTATGCTTACGTGTGTGCAATTGTAATTGTTCACTTTCTCTTTACCCAACACAGTTACTTCAATATCGTCATCATTATCAGATTGTGATCTGCTGATATCCACTTCGGTATAGGTTTTACCAGCTTCATTCAGTGAATAAGATTTGCCGGGTGCAGAAGCGAGTACTAAAGTGGCTATTGTAAAAGGATTTGGATTACGCGGACTTTTTATGGTCATTTCTGAGCGGGTACTGCCACCGACGGTATAGGTTTTACTAGTACCAGTAGTAGTGGGCGACGTGATCTTGAACTCAAGGTAAATACCATCCCTGGCAACTGCAGATGCAGCAACTGCTGATAAGGAAAGTAACAGAACAATTAACTGCTTCATAAAAAAGAATGTTTTATTGGTTAGGAAAATCAACAGCACGGAACGAACGCTCATTCAAAAGTATAAAAGATATTATTGATTCATAATGATATCCATCATAGATTTGAATGGCATAAAACACCACAAGAAAGTTTCATTTTTATTTGTTCCAGTTGCCCGGATCTATACGCCACTGGGCGAGTGTATCTTTCTGGTCGGCAGAAATAAGTTTCTGATCTTCGCAAACTTCCATGAGTGCCGAATAGTTACTAATGGTGTGCAGTGGCAGTCCGTATTTCTGAAAAGCTTCATCAGCGACCGGGAAACCATAGGTGAAGAGTGCGCACATGCCTAATACTTCGGCTCCCTGCTCACGGAGCACATCAACAACCTGCAGGCTGCTTTTGCCAGTTGATACCAGATCTTCAACCACAACTACTTTCTGTCCTTTTTCCAGCACACCTTCTATCTGATTGCCCATACCATGCTCCTTTGGTTTTGAACGTACATAAATAAACGGCAGTTTCAGCAGATCGGCAGCCATAACACCATGGGCAATACCGGCAGTGGCAACACCAGCTATAACTTCGGCATCCGGAAATTTTTCCAGGATCAGATTGGCAAGTTCGCTTTTTACAAAGTCGCGGACATACGGAAACGATAAGACCTTGCGGTTATCACAATAAACTGGTGAAAACCATCCGGAAGCCCATGTGTATGGCTTTTCGGGACTGATCTGCAATGCTTTTATCTGGAGCAGTTTGCCTGCGAATTCTTTTGCTGTACTCATAACGATTGCAAAAGTAAACAGATGCAGCCAAAAAGAAGACTTGATTAAACTGTAATATGAAATGATGGTGTATTAACCTATCAATGAAACCTTGCCATCCTCCAGTTTGTACTCCCAGCCGCTTTCGGGGCAGCGGGCAAGGCCGTTTTTAAAAACCAGTTTATGACCATGCTGGCTCATCCAGCCGGTACGGCGGGCGGGGTTGCCGGTTACCAATGCGTAATCTGGTACATTTTTTGTAACCACTGCACCTGCGCCTATAAAAGCATATTCCCCGATATCGTGACCGCAAACAATGGTGGCATTGGCCCCGATGGTGGCACCACGGCCTACATGGGTGCGGCTATATTGCCCCCGGCGATTTACAGCACTGCGGGGATTGATTACATTGGTAAATACGCATGAAGGACCCAGGAAGACGTCATCATCGCAGGTAACACCGGTATATACCGATACATTATTCTGAATCTTTACGTTGCGACCTAAAACTACCTCAGGGAAAATAACACAGTTCTGACCAATATTACAGCCCTCACCTATTACGCAACCGGGCATAATATGGCAGAAGTGCCAGATCTTTACGTTTTCCCTGATGTCGCAGCCGTCATCTACTACTGCGGTGGGGTGCACAAAATACTCCATGGTTTTACGAGGTGTTATTTCATTTTATAAAAGTGCAGCGTATCCGAAAAATAGGATTTGCTATTCATATTTCTTGCAACCCTATTAAATACTTCCAGTTTGCTGCCGAAAGCGTACAGTCCCTGATCGGAAACGGTTGCTGTGGTCACATTGTTGTAGTCAGGATCGGCGCTGATGATCTTTACCAAAATATAGCCGGTCTGTTGATAATACATGCTGTCATTACGTTTGTCATCCCAGTACGAAACATTCAGAAACAGGGTATTGTTGATCTTAGAGAAAAATATGTAGGATTCATAGATGGGGTTAACACCACCCAGGTTCCAGTATTTGACATGGTATTTATTGGCAAAGCGAGATTTGGTGACTTCAAAGAAATTGTTCTTTTCAGTGTCTTCGTAAGCTCTCCATTTACCCAGAATCAAATTATTTGCCAGCTCAGGAGATGGGTCGTCCATAGGAAACCGGGAAACGCTTTTGCAGCCAAACGAGGCTATGAACAGCAACGGAAAAAACAGCAGCAACAAATACTTCATGGCACTAAAATATAAATAAATTTTGACTGATTTTTTCGGGCAGGCTAGTATTTTATCAAAGGATGGTAGTCGCCGGTAGGTGCAACAGGCTTAGCCACTCTGATGTCGTGTACGATATTGATACTTGGCAGCGCTTCTGCCAGTCCGAAGCCATTACCTTTAAGAATCTCTTCGTAGCTGCGAGTATGCAGGCTGCCGAAACCTTCGCTGAACTCCAGTTCAGTCCCATCGACCGTAATAGCCCTGTATGTTCGCTGACCCTTCTTTTTGATATCGTCTGGTATATAGTCGTAATTGATACTCAGGAACCAACGAACTCTGGCCTGTGCGAGGTGAAGGATGCCTGCTGCCCTGTCAGGTTCCAGCAGGTGCACAATATTCTCTGTAACAGGGCCAAATATCCACGAGAGCATATCGAAAAAGTGGATGCCAATGTTGGTGGCAATGCCACCGGACTTATTCTGATCGCCCTTCCAGCTATTGAAATACCAGTTGCCTCTTGAAGTGAGGTAGGTAAGATCTATATCGTAGATTTTGTCTTTTGGCGCTTTTTCAATTTTCTCCTTTAGCTCTATAATGCTCGGGTGCAGCCTGAGTTGCAGTATGTTGTACACTTTGCTACCCGTTTCATTTTCTATTTCCTTCAGGGCTTCGAGGTTCCAGGGATTGAGCACAAGAGGCTTTTCGCAGATGGCATCGGCCCGGTTGCGCAGTGCAAAACGGATATGGGAATCGTGTAAATAGTTAGGAGTGCAGATGCTTACGTAATCGATCTTAGTGCCCTTTCTTCTTAGTTTATCTATATGCCTGTCGAACCGTTCAAACTCTGTGAAGAAATGCGCATGAGGGAAGTAACTGTCAAGTATTCCCACACTGTCGAACGGGTCTAATGCTGCCCGCAGATCATTTCCTGTATCCCTGATAGCCGCCAGATGCCGTGGTGCTATGTAGCCGGCGGTGCCTATCATTGCAAAATTCTTCATATTGGAGTTTTATTTTTTATTGTCTGATTTCAGCAGTGCTGTCACATACATTTTTCGCTCAATGGGAACATTGGCTTTCCATGTGTAACAGTTATCTACGAAATTACGGGTATTGTTCCTAACATTGGCTGCGTTAACACTCAGCCATTCCAGCGCCTTTTTCACTTCTGCATCAAAGTCGCTTTGCTTTTGTTTGTCAGATAGTTTTACAACGCAGCCAATCTTGTGTTTGTTTAAAAGAGCAGCAATGTCTCCTGTGCCTTCTTCGAGCACAACCGGGACACCGGCTGCCAGATATTCTCCGAATTTTACCGGCTGTGAGAAATTATTTTGTTTTGAAGGGGCACGCAAAAGTAGCCCTATGTCCATGCCTGTAAGGTAGCCTGCTACCTCAGCTTGCGGTACACTTATCACCCTGACCCTTTCCATATCCAGACTGAATTTGGTGATGAGCTGCATCATCTTATCCTTATTCTGGGTAATGAACACACCAGCATATTTATTAGACTGCGATAAGGCTGACTGGATAAAGGGAATGCCCAATTCTTCCAGATATTGATTTTTGTGTACACCCCCCAGGTACAAAATAGCAGTACGGTCGCCGATATTCAGTAGCTGCCTGATCTTGTCGCGGCGGGTATCTGATACCGTGTTTTTCACACAGCATGGCACAACAGTTGTATCATTTCCTGCCTTTACTGTCTGCATCAGGTATTGCCTGAGCGGCTCGCTCACGGTGGTAACCATCTCTGAATGATCTACCGCGAACTGTAGCCGTTTGAGGTCTTTCATATACAGATCCTTCTGTGCGGATGTCATATCAGAGACCTCAAGAATGTGGTGGTCATTAATAAACCGCTCCAGCGGGAAGAAGCCACGCACATCAAGCACTACAGCATCCTGCGGGTGTTTTTTCTTTACCATGAAAGGCCATTCGAAAAACATCTCCCCGCGGCAATGAAACACAACCTTTCCTTTAAGTGCGTTCCTTAACCGCTGAATTTTGCCCCTGCCCGGCCAGTCGTTGAAACGATTGATGCCTGCAATCAATTCGATATTTATATCCGGGCAACGTTTTTTTAAACCACTGATAATTTCGTTGCTTTCTTTTTCGAAGGAGACCCTCATCGGCACAATGATCCATACTGAAACAGACAGTGGTTTATCGGCACCCGGCGTAGTTGCCTGCACCTGCGCTCTGTCGAACACCTGACTAGCCACTAACGGGGTTTTATGCTCGCCGCCGCCTACAATATGTACAAGATGGTATGAGTGGTTATTTCCGGACAAAATAATTGTTATAAATGCCTGTGTTACGCAAGTAATTATTAATTAATAAATATGGTGCGAGGGGAGGGTTGCAAAAGGGATATAAAAGTAACTAAATTCCATCAAAACATTGTGAAGTAAAGAATAACAAAAAATAGCGGATGGGAAACAAGTCAGCACCGTTGGGTAGCCTGATTATTAGTTTCGATTTGTGTACTTTTGCCAAACAGCCGAACCGGAAAAGTACTTCCAGTTTCCGGGAAACCCATTATAGATATTTGAAAATTTCGATCAATGAAATTATGCATAGTTGTTGGTGCTAGGCCTAACTTTATTAAAGCAGCGCCGCTGGTTACAGCCATCAGGAAATTCCAGAAAAAAAATAAGGACCTGACCTTTTTTATACTTCATACAGGGCAGCATTTCGATGTCAATATGTCGGATGTTTTTTTTAATGAAATGAAGATTCCCAAGCCTGATTATCAACTGGATGTGAAAGACGGTACTACACATGGCAGGCAGACAGGAGAAATGCTGATGAAAGCCGAGGAAGTGCTCATGAAGGAAAAGCCGGATATGGTGATTTCTATTGGCGATACCAACTCTACACTGGCCGGGGCATTGGCTGCTGCCAAACTAAATATACCGATATCACATGTTGAGGCAGGATTGCGCATGTATAACAAAACGCTGGCAGAAGATGTGAACAGGGTAGTGACAGATCATATGTCGACATTGTTATTTACTCCGTCGGCGGTAGGAACGAAGAATCTTAAAAATGAAGGTTTTCCTAAGAGCGCAGTGTGGCAGTATGGCGATGTAATGTATGATGCCCTGCTGCAGTTTGACAAAATTGCAGAGAAAACAACAAAGGTTTATAAAGACCTTAAGTTAAAGAAAAAGGAGTTTGTGCTGGTAACCATGCACAGGGTGGAAAACACTTTTAGCATTGAAAGAGCCAGATATATTCTGGATGCATTGGTTGGCCTGTCGAAAGAAATAAAAATAGTGCTGCCGCTGCACCCGCGTACAAGAAATCTGCTGAAAGAGCATAGCCTTTTTGATTATTATGCGGAGCACCTGACGATAATTGATCCGATAGGATACCTGGATATGCTGGTGCTGGAGAAACACGCCAAACTGGTGGTAACAGACTCGGGTGGGGTACAGAAAGAAGCATTTTATCAGCGCACACCATGTGTGTTTCTGTTTGATGTGACAACCTCATGGAAGGAATTGGTGGAACTTGGTTGGATGACCGAAGTTGCTCCAAAGTCTGCAGCGCAAGTGCTCAAGGCATTGAAAAAAGCACTGCATGCCAAGCCGGGCAAAAAAGGCAATCCGTATGGTAAAGGCAATGCTGCGGAACTGATGATAGGTAAAATGATAGAGCATCTGAAGAATAAATAGCAGAGGCATTTCATCGAGATCAGGAAATAGGGAACCGAAATAACTTAAGCTAATTGTTTAGCAGCATATCAGAAAATTGAACTTCGTTTCAGAAATGCGTTTTATATGATCAAACAATTTAAGAAAGCACTGGTTTTAGCACCGCATACCGACGATGGCGAATTTGGTTGCGGCGGTACTATAAACAGGCTGGTGGAAAGCGGATGCGATGTGTATTATGCTGCCTTCTCGTCGTGCAGGCAGTCAGTACCACCTCAATTTCCGCCTGATATTTTGATCACGGAAGTTAAAGCTGCCACTCAGGTGCTGGGAGTAAAGCCCGAGCATTTGACCATATTTGATTATGATGTAAGAATGTTTAACTACAGAAGGCAGGATATACTGGATGATATGCTGCGGTTGAAAAAACAAATACAGCCCGATCTGGTGTTTATGCCATCGGTCAACGATGTTCATCAGGATCACCAGACCATCACCAACGAAGGATTAAGAGCGAACAAAGGAACAACCATCCTCTGCTATGAATTGATGTGGAACAATAATAACTTCAATACTGCGTGTTACGTTTCGCTGGAAGAGCGTCATGTAAATGCGAAAATTGAGGCCATCACCCGCTACGAGTCGCAAGGGCATAGACCTTATTCGGATGTTGATTTTCTGAAGGGGCAGGCAAGAGTGCGGGGAGTACAGTCGGGCAACCAATATGCAGAGGCTTTTGAAATCATCAGGCTGTGCCTGTAAATAGTTTTGAATTACAAATATGCCGGAAAGCAATCCTGTTATCGACATCAGGCCATTAACCAGTGAAATTGTGCACAGCAATGTTGCCCTTTTCATTGAGATGTCGAAACAATTGAAGGGTGATTACTGGGTACTGGACCATTACCTCACTGAATATAACCGCAAGTGGGAACTGAGTTCTGTGGCGTATCGGGGAGAAACTCTTATTGGATTCTGTATAGTATCAGAAAAGCCGGAGTCGCTGCATGTACACAGGATAGTGGTAGATAAGACTTGCCAGAACTATGGTATTGGCAAAACGCTGATCAAAAAAACGATTGAAGATGCCCGGCACCTTAAAAAGAATGGTGTAACGCTGAAAGCTGAAGCCGATAACGATAAAACAATAGGTTTTTATAATCACCTGGGTTTTGAGATCACCGGTACACAGCCTGATCTGGTTTTAATGAAGTATCGGACGGCAAAGTGTATTGCCATTCACCAGCCTAATTTTATTCCGTGGGTGGGGTACTTTAACAAGATCAATAAGTCGGATGTATTTGTATTGTTCGACGATGTGCAGTTTCCGCGCGCAAAGACGTTTGGCAACAGGGTAGAGATCAAAACGAATAACGGCGCGGTATGGCTTACAGTACCGGTGACGCATAGAGGTGAGCTGAACAATTTTAATGAGATTGAAATTGATAACAACCAAAACTGGGCGGCCAAATCGCTCAAGACGATAAAACTGGCATACCAGAAAGCCGCACATTTTAATGATTATTGGGAAGAATTTGCGGCGCTCTACACAACGAAATATCAGCAGCTCACTGATCTGAATATTGCATTGATGCGGTTTGCCCTTGAGAAAACCGGTATTGATAAACCACTGGTAAGATCGTCGGAGATTGCAGCCGCACAAGGACTAGGCGGAGAAGAAAAAATTCTGACCATATTAAAAAGCCTTGACGCAACTATCTATTTAAGCGGCAAAGGTGCAGGATCGAAAAGGTATATTAACGAGGCGAATTTTGACAAAGCCGGGATTCAACTCATGTGGCAGAGTTATGAGGCGAAGCCGTACAGGCAATTGTGGGGTGGTGACTTTGTACCCAATCTCTCGATCATAGACTTATTGTTTAATGAAGGACCTAAAAGCATTGATTTTATAAAGTAGGAAGTATGTGTGGAATACTCGCCATTGTTAGTAAGAAAGGAACCTGTACAGGTGCCGATCTGGAGCGTGCGGCCAGCATTATTCGGCACCGCGGGCCCGACGATGAGGGTTTCCTGATGTGGCAGCAGTGTGATGATACCGAGATCTATGCGGGTAACGATACTGCCACTACTACCAGAGCACATTTGGGGTTAGACAGCCTTCCGCTGGCGCAGACTTTTAAAGTGGGTATGGCGCATCGCCGGCTTTCTATACTTGACCTCTCGCCAGCAGGGCACCAGCCTATGAGGCTCGCCCAAGCCGGACTTTCAATTGTATTTAATGGTGAGATATACAACTACCTGGAAATTAAAAAGGAGCTGGAACTGATCGGTCATCATTTTCACAGCACCTCAGATACAGAAGTGATCCTCCATGCATGGGAGGAGTGGGGCCCGGAATGCCTGAATGACTTCAATGGTATGTTTGCGTTTGTGATTCTCGATGAGAAAAACAATGAGCTATATGCCGTGCGGGACAGGTTTGGGGTAAAGCCATTGTATTATTACGAAAGTGAAACAGCGATCTATTTTGCGTCTGAGATCAAACAAATAAGAACGGCTGGCGATTATAAATTTGAGCTGAATGAACAGGTTGCCAGGCAATACCTGGCTAACGGATTAACTGACTATAGTTTGCTAACCTTCGAGAAGGGAATCAATTCGGTTGGGCCAGGGGCTTATATTGAGGTTGATCTTTCAGAACGCAACTATACCTTATTTGAATCTCGTTGGTATTCGCAGGGCGCAAATACTAAAGTGAAGGACTACCAACATGCGGTTAAACTATACAAAGATCAGTTGACCGATGCGGTGAAGCTCAGACTGCGGTCGGATGTAAAAGTGGGGTCGTGTCTTTCGGGTGGTCTGGATTCTTCAAGCATTGTGTGCATAGCGGCCGATCTGCTGCAGGCTAAGGGTGACCATGCCGGACAGGAAACAGTAACAGCTTGCTTTGATAACAAGCAGTACGACGAGTGGGGATATGCTGAGGAAGTGATCAGAAAAACGAATGCGCAACCGCACAAGGTATTTCCCGATTTTAACCAATTGCAAAGTGATATTGACCGATTGATATGGCATCAGGATCAGCCCTTCAGTAGTACATCCATCTTCAGTCAATGGATGGTTTTTAAGAAAACTAACGAGGTAGGCTTAAAGGTGATGATAGACGGACAGGGAGCAGACGAGCAACTAGCCGGCTATGGTGGTCACGATCTTTCGTTTTATGCAGGACTGATTGGTAAGATGCATTTTGGTGAGGTTGTGGATGAAGCAAAGTATTATAAACAAGTAAATGGACGGTGGCCGGTAGGTTTTTTGTTGGGCGCGTTGCAGTTGAGAATGGGGAAGACTTTATCGAAATTGCTACCTGCGAAATATCGGATTAAGAAAGAGCCACCCGCAGATTGGCTGGTAGGTGAACAGCCAGAGCCGCTTTTTGAAGCACCGGATAATCTTTTCATGTTTCTGAGATGGCAACGTCAGTTTCGGCCACTGCCTGCATTGCTCAGATATGAAGACCGCAATTCAATGGCATGGAGTGTAGAGTCAAGAACTCCGTTTATGGATTATAGATTGGTAGAGCTTAGTGAAAGCCTGCCTGAACGTTATATTTATTGGCATCAGGTGAGGAAGAGAATACTGCGCGATGCCATGCATGGTGTGATACCTGAAGCGGTTGAAAACAGAAAGGACAAAATGGGATTTGTGACACCGGAAGAGTTGTGGATAAAGGGCGATGGACAGGAGTGGTTTACAGAGCAGATAAAAGCAGCTTGTGCACAGTTTGGTCAACTGCTGAATGGCGAGAAAGTGCTGCAGCATTTTAAAGATATGCTGGAGGGAAAACGGCAGTTTGACTCCATGCCCTGGCGCATAGTTTGCTTTTACAGGTGGTACAATAGCTTAAATAATGATTGACGGGCAAAGGATAGCTTTTTTGTGCCACCCCTACCACAGGGGTGGCGTTACGCGTTGGATGGCTGATGCGGCTGTTACTTATGCTGCACAGGGTTTAGAGGTTTATTTTGTGACACCTCAGCCGGTAAAGGAATTTCATTCGGCCAAAGGCAGGGAGACATTGATACAATTAATTGGTAAAAAAGCCAATAATGTAAAGGTGATCAGCAGCAAAGTTGGCTATGAATTTGAATTTGGAACGCCGGAGTACCGGTGTTATGTCTACAAAAAACTGATTGCGCAATTGCCGCAGGGTACTCCAATTATTCTATCTGACGATAAAGTGGTTTGGGAATCTGCTGCACAATTGTACAAGAATTACCCAATTGTTGGTGTACTGCACGCTGATGAAGAGCACTATTATAAACTAGCCGAAGAGTTTTTTGAAAAGGTTTCTGTTTTGGTTTGTGTATCAAGAAGGATCGATTACAAAACTGGGCAAGCGGTGCCCGGCTTTGATCCGGCTCGCCTTTTTACGATTCCCTGTGGTATATGTATTCCACCTTACACAAGAGCTGTTAACGCTGACGAAACCGTGCACTTGGTTTATGTGGGTAGGGTAAGTAATTACCAGAAAAGAGCCGGCGACCTGGTGAAAATATGTATGAAACTGGCCATGACCAACCTAAAGTTCAGGCTTACTGTTATAGGAGAGGGGGATGCTGTAGCCCAGATGAAAAATAACTTTAAGACTGCCGGGCTGGAAAAGAATGTGGTTTTTTGTGGTTGGTTATCGCAAAAGGAGGTGGCCGGGCATTTGGCTCAATCAGATATACTGCTGCTCACGTCTGATTTTGAGGGCACGCCCATAGCCATGATGGAAGCGCTGGCTGCAGGTTGCGGTATGGTGGGTACAAGAGTGAGCGGTATAGAGGATTATGAACAACACCCACTGGCAGCCGATTGCCTTAGGGTTTTTGAAGTGGGCGATATAGATGCAGCAGTGAACAAGATATCAGAACTGGTAAGTGTACCACGGTCTGTAAGAGAACAGTCAGCCAGAAAAATGGCTGAATCGGAGTTCAGCATGGAGGTTTGCCTGAAAAAATATCAGGATGCGATTCAATTGATCCCGGTTGTTCACAATGAGAAACTACCCGAAATTAGTTTGCCTATTACTTCATTGATAGTTTCCCGGTTAACAGCACTGCTTCGATCGGTAAGGGTGAGTTTCAGTAAATAAAAAACCTCTGCAAAGCTAATTGCAGAGGTCCTATAATATTTTACTCAGATTATATTTTCCAGTCGTCAACGTTGTCTCCCTCGCTCATAGTTATTGACGAAGGTTCATTAACCATAGATGCTTCAGCAACCTCTTCCGTAGCAATTACACCTCCCTCTTCATTTTCCTGGTCGTGGTTAAATGCGTCGAAATCAAAATCGGGCATCAGGTCGGTCTTTACATAATTAATAGTATCAGTAAGACCTGCAAGGAATTTATTAAAATCTTCCTTGTATACAAACATCTTATGGCGGTCGTAGCCGTTATCGTCAAAACGTTTTTTGCTTTCTGTAATGGTGATGAAATAATCATTGCCACGAGTTGCCCGTACATCAAAAAAGTAAGTCCTTCTTTTGCCTGCTTTTATACGCTTGCTGTATAAGCTTTCATTCCGGGGTTCATTGCGGTTCTCGCCACGGTTTTCTCCAAAATTTTTATTTTCGTACGCCACTATTCTTTGATTTAAGTGAATGAATATCTCACAAATTTAATTAAAGCAGTCAAGTATCCAAATTTCAGCAAATCAATTATTCTCAGATAAATATGCGAATTCCAGCCTGAAATGCTCATTTATTTTAAAAATCGATATTCAATTTGGGGTTGTGTGCGATTTAGTTGTTTGCTCCGGTTATTTGTCGCCGAATGCAATGAGCAGAATAGCAATGATAGAAAGCCCGATACCTATATCTCGCAAACGATTCGTTTTTTCTTTAAACAGCAGAATAGCCGTCAGCGTAGAAGCAACCAGAATGCCAATATTGAGTACAGGTATCGCTGCTGAACTCTGTAAGGATGTGCCCTGCAGCATGCGTAGAAAGAAATAAATGGAAAAATAATTGGGGATGCCCACACAGATACCTGCAAGTATATTTTTCCACCTCAATTTGGTTTTCCCGAGCAGCAACAAAACACCAACCAATACTACCCCAATGCCGCCGGCTGTGGCAAAGCAAAAGATTGAGTAGGCACCCTGATCTGCAGCAGTAGGGAGGAAATTTGTCTGTATATATTTTGTGAGCGTATCTAGTGTACCGCCACCCAAAAAAATCAATATTGGCCAAATGAGTGCCTGCGGTTTATTGTTTTCACCTGTTACACGAGTGGTGAGGTAAACTGCAGGGAAAGCTATTAGAATACCAATGATCTTGCCTATACCTACCTGCTCATGATAGAGTATCACAGATAAAATTGCCGGAATAACCAGTGAAAGTTTGCTGGCTATAGTAGTTGTAGTCATACCATCAACCCGTGTACTGTAGGCGATCACATTGAAGATAGCAATAAAAGCTGCACCCATTCCCAAAGACCAGGGAAACCAGGAACTGTGCATTGCTTCTGCGCTGAATGGAATATGCCCCATAAACAAACAGCCGGTAACTACGCAAACACAATAGTTAGTAACAATAGCCTGCAGCGTATCGATTTCGTATTTTGGGAATAACTTAAAAATAGCTGAGATAACGACATTGAGCAGTATGGTGGCGATCAGGTAGAACATAGTGTACTAATTAAAGTTCCATGCCCGGAACAAAAGGGTACTTACTCGAAGGATTGATGTATACATTCAGTGAATCATCTCCGACATTGGATTGAATACATGGATCGTTCTCCTTTATTTCCGGAGCCATTATACCTTCCGATAACTGTTTGGGGCCTGTAAATACCCGGGCCTCATCCCATAAGCCCAACCGGATAAATGTACTTAATAGTGCAGCGCCACCTTCTACTATCAGTGACGGCAATTTGGCTTCGAACAATTTAGCCATCAAATTTGCGATCAAACTGTCATCGAAGGACAGCTTCACAAAGTGTACATTACCCATCAATAGTTCCTTTTGCCCATTGATGATCCAAGTGGCGGCACTGTTATCGTAAATGTGGTGCGTGCCGGGTATGCGCAACTTGTTGTCTAATATTATACGCAGCGGGGAGTGCCCATTGGCCAGGCGTGCTGTGAGTTGCGGATTGTCGTTAAGTGCGGTGGTAGTGCCTACCATGATTGCAGCTTCTTCAGTGCGCCACTTATGCACCAGTTGCTGGCTTTCAATACCTGTTATCTGATAGCGGCTGCGATTGTTTGGGGCAATGAAGCCATCGGCTGTTTGAGCCCATTTAAGAATAATGTATGGTCGCCTCTTGGAATGCGAACAGAAAAAGCGGCGGTTGAGCCACATGCCCTCCTGCTCACAAACTCCGGTTATTACTTCGATCCCGCCTTCCTTTAATATGGTAATTCCTCTGCCGCTTACTTTTTCAAAAGGGTCTGTATTGGCGATTACTACTTTTTTCACCTGCTCCTGTACCAAACGGTTAGCGCAAGGTGGGGTGATACCAAAATGGGCACATGGTTCCAGATTTACATACATGGCGCTTTCCGGTATCAGGTTTCTGTCGGAATCTGCCACATTTTTCAAACAATTAACTTCAGCATGGTCGGCGCCGTAGAAGTGGTGCCAGCCTTCGCCTATAATACGATTGTTGTGCACCAACACTGCACCCACCATTGGGTTAGGCGCGGTAAAGCCCTTGGCTTTTTCTGCCAGACTCAGACAAAGGCGCATAAACTCTTCCGGATCGGTGATCCCACAATTGTTATCCTGTAAGTTGTTGTTATTGCTATCCATAAAACCACATCCGGGGAGTGCTAAAAGTAGTAAAATTTGAGCGAAGCGTTTTTGAGT
>CAIKOJ010000121.1 GCA_903829015.1 uncultured Bacteroidota bacterium | reverse complement strand
GTTGTTCCTTTTTCTGACGCGATACTAACTTCCAGCACATAAACTGCATTGGCCAGGTTCGTTATGTCTACCTGAGTAGTTAATGACTGCATGTTCATTTTATATGTACCTGCTGAGAGCATTTTGCCGGTTACATCCATAAGTCGGTAACTGAGCGTACCGTTTGTAGTGGCAGTGTAACTTATATTCACAACGGTCGTTGCCGGATTGGGGAATACCAGCAATTGTTTCAGTAGTTCTGAGGTTTCGATGCCTTCGCGGCTACCGTCGAAAGGCTGCAATATGCCCTGGGTTAGGGTAGTGCCGCCAGCAGTGAAAGTACTCACCAGTACCATCTCGCCTACAGACCATTCAAATTCATTCGTGCCAATGGTTGTTGTTCCGCCCATGGCATTCAGGGTAGCCGGTCCTACACTCTGTGCCTTTGCTGCTGTCAGCACCGAAAGTGCCAGCGGGAATAATAGAATTAGTTTTTTCATGCGTTTTGATTTGATCGTGCTGCAAATGTCTATTATGCAAATGGTCTAAAAAATCACATCATTTGGGCATGCTGTATCCGTTTAATCTATTAATTTCACGAGCAATTGGATACCTCAAAGCGAAAAATCGGCCATCTACTGACGCTGTTTGTGTTCCTGCTGGCTAACTATCTGGCAGAAGCGCAACAGACAGTGCTGCCTTTTGTTAACTATAATTCTGTACAAGGGCTTACACATAACCGCATACACGTAATTAGGCAGGATGGGTGTGGATATATATGGATAGGTACCGACATGGGTATAAACAGGTTCGATGGTAGAGAGTTTAAGTATTTTGCGCCCCCCGAACCTAGGTATCGCTCATCACGCTATGCGACTGTCTATAAGGATTCCGTCATTTTTTGTGTAGATAATTATGGGATTGCTGTATGTGGCGGTAATTCAGTTCGGTTTGTAAAACTTGGTGTGCCAAAGGTTGGCAGTATGAGTGGCGTTGCAAAGGCAAATGATTCTACGTTGTATGTTGTTGACCGGCCGGGTGGACTATATGAAATGAAGGGGCAACACACAACTAAAATTATCGTTCCCGGAACAGCGCGTGAAAATAACCTCACCGATGTTTTTGCGGACAAAGACAAAAACATATGGGCGTTGACTTCGGTCGGGTTAATTGTTTATCCGCATTCAAATATGCAAAACCCTATTGAAGTGCCCTTTTTCAACAATCATTATCTGACTTCTATTAATCAGGATAGACTGGGGGTTATATACGTAACATCAGATTTAGGTATGCATAGATATAATGGAGGGGGACTTGCAGATGTTAGAAACACAAAGCCGGAGCTGATGTTTTTGCCTCCTTCGGGCACCCTGACAAGCATAGCATTCGATGAAAAAGATATTGCGTGGATCAGCAGTACAAGTGGCGGTCTTTACCGATTTGATACACGCACAAAGGAAATTGCAGACTACGGCATACCAAATGGGCTGATCAGCCAAAACACATGGAATGTATGCTGCGACAAGGAGAGCAATATTTGGGTAGCAACTGAGACCGGCATAAGCAAGCTTACTACACGTAATTACAGCAACGTAAGTTTCGCCAATCACCAATACCAGAACATAAAAGCAGCCTGCAATTGGGATGATAGCACGCTGTTGTTTAGCAACATTCTCGAAATGTTTGCACACAGAGGAAATAATGTCGTCAAATTCAGCGGATACAACAGCAATCCGGGATATCTGCAACAGATATTTCTGAAAACGCCAGACGGTCGCCTTATCGTGAATCGTGAAGCCCAACTGGATCCCGGTGACTTTGATGTTACTACGTATGTTTACGATGTAGCGGGCAACAGTATAAGAAATGGTAAAGTAGTTGTAGATAAAGCAGGCGGTAAGCGTCATATATACATTGAAAGTGGTGTTTACTATGCTCAAAACGATATGATCGTAAACACCGACAAAGGGCTTATGGTATATCGTGGCGGAGTCTTATATCCAACGATCGCCTTTTCTAATGGGCACGAATCTGCACGTGCCATGCGTATGACAGGAGACAGCCATGGAGCACTCTGGATAATGGAGAATAATGGCACACTGGTGCGCTATGCGGTGCGACGCACAGGTGCTGAATATTTGCTCGATGAAGAACAAACTATACATGCATCAAAATTTTCCAACACTAATTACTCCTATATTTTCTTCGATAGTCAGGACAGGCTATGGCTTTGTGGCAAGGATCAGGGAATGAGTATTGTGTACCCAAACAGTGGTACCAGTAACGCCAGAGTTGTGAATCTGGGTCGCAATGCTTTTTCAAGTGGTATTATTAATGATATTGTCAGCGATGATCAGAAGAACCTATGGGTAGCTACGGCTCAGGGACTGGATAAAGTGGTATTTGAAAAGGATTCGTTTACGGTATTGAAAGACCTGTATGGAAGCGAGCTTTGCGGCAAATACATCTTTTTCGTAAAATTCCAGTCCGGAAAGCTGTTTGTTGGCACTACCGGATGTATGGGCACAATAGATATTGGCCAGCCCGAGCCAATGATGAGATCCACAGTTTATCTGACAGGACTGAAAGTAAACAATAATGATGCCGACAGCCTGCTGGGCACTCATCCGGTTTTTCAACCCAACGAAAACATTTTGAGTTTTGTATTTACCGGCATCAACTTTAAAGATGAGAAACGCATAAAATACAGCTACCGGCTCGAAGGTCTGGACAGCAATTGGAGTGTGCCTTCACGTGAGTTTTCAGTGAGTTTTCTGCATGTTGCGCCGGGTACTTATACATTCAGGGTGCGTGCACTTTCGGCAGACGGGCTGTGGCCGGGAAATGACGCTACTTTTACCTTTACTGTAGCCCAGCCTTTTTACACACGGTTTTGGTTTATTGGGCTGTGTGTCATTTTAGGTAGTGCCATCGTGTATGCCGTATACCGGTATCGTATCAGGCAGCTGATGGCTATCCAGAACATACGCCAGGCAATTTCGAAAGATCTTCACGACGACATTGGCGCCACTATTTCCAGTATAAACATACTGGCCGGCATGGCTCAGAGTGAACTGGCATCTGAATCAAAGCGTGGACAGTTTCTCGAAACAATACAGGAAGAAAGCCGGCATGTAGGAGAGTCTTTAAAAGATATAGTATGGAGTATCGACCCCAGAAACGACTCCTTTGCTATAATTTTTGTGCGAATGCAACGCTATGCATCGGAGTTATTTGAAGCAAAAAATATCAATTATAGTTTTAACACCCCCGCCACCGATGGGCATGGCAACAGTATTGATATGCGGGCAAGGCAGCACATTTACCTCCTGTTTAAAGAAGCAGTGAATAACCTGGTCAAGTACTCAGGGGCCACGGAAGCGTCCATTACCTTTGAAATATCAAAGAAGAAATTTGAGATGGTGATAGAAGACAATGGAGTGGGTTTTGATACTTCTAAGCCCGCAACAGGCAATGGTCTAATGAACATGAAGAAAAGGGCTACAGACATTAATGCAAAGCTTACAATTAAAAGCAGCCCCGGCAAGGGGACCCGTGTTTCGATGCTGCTGGAGCTGTAGTAACCTGATTACTGGTTTATCCTGTGCTTTTCTTTACAGCCTGGCTGGCAAAATCCAACTTTTGGCTAGTACTATCAGTTTAAAAAGCTGCCGCGTATCGTGTAACCCCAAAATATGTGATATACGCGTTCGTAATACTTTCTAACTTTACACCATGCCTACACTTGTAATATACGAGGATAATGAAAAACTAAGGAAAACACTGGGGCTCCTGTTTTCCGGAATGCAGGATATCGTACTGCTGGATTCTTTTTCCAATTGTTTGAATGTTGCAAAACAGATGAAGGAGCTGCAACCCGACGTTGCACTCATGGACATTGATATGCCCGGCATGAGCGGTATAGAGGGTGTTGGGCTGTTGAAGGAGCAATCGCCGGATACTAAAGTGCTGATGCATACTATTTTCGACGATGATGATAAAATATTCAGGTCGTTGGCAGCCGGTGCAGATGGGTATATACTTAAAAGTGCATCGCCAATGGACTTGTATCATGCCGTTTGCGATGTTTCTTCCGGAGGGGTTCCTATGTCACCTGGTGTGGCAAGAAAAGTCTTAGCTTCTTTCAAAGAAACCAACGGCACGAAGAAAGAATTTGTAGAGTTAACAAGCCGCGAAATGGAGATATTGCACATGCTTACCAAAGGCTACACCTATAAACGTATTTCATCAGATTGTTCAATTACGATCGATACAACCCGTACCCACATCAAGAACATTTATGCCAAGCTCCACGTAAACTGCAGCACCGAAGCAGTAGCCAAGGCCGTGAGGATGAAGCTCTTCTAAAAGAAGAAGGCAATTGAACCTAAATTCAATTGCCTTCTATATTCTGAATTCTGATGTTTCCTAAAAAATCATCCCGATTTTTTATATACTGCTTATGTAAACCCCTTTCGGGTTACTTCCTCTTAAACAGATTATTAATTCCTTTCTTTACTTCATCACCCGCTTTCTGTATTGTCGGGTTGGTTGTAGCCTTGTGAGTGGTATCTCCGAAGATCTGCTTCTTCACCTCGTCTTTAGCCACATTTACCACTTCTTTTTTCAAAGCTTTTACGGTGTCCCTTACAACAGTTTTTACGCTGTCTATTTTCTTATTCACCTCTTTCTTAATTTCTTCTTTAATATTATTTACAGCATCCCCGGCAACGTTCTTAAGATTGGTCTCAATCTTAGGGTTCGTCATGGTGCCGGTAATCCCAACGCTAAGGTTCACCTTATCACCCAGTTTCACCGGAATACCTTTGCTGGTTGCCTGGCTCAATAATCCGTTCACCATATTGTTAGCTTCAGTTCCCATCATAGAGCGTGGTACCAGGAAGTTTGCTCCGTACTTCATCGTCAGGTCAAAGCCATGGCTGCCACCTACTTCAGCATCGATATCTCCCAGTTTTATTTTGTAAGGATCTATTGTCACCCTTCCGTTTTCAAATTTGTAAAACAGCTTCAGGTCCTGGATCTTAACTGTCTTAAACTGGCTCAGGTGCAACTGATCGGCTAGTTTGTCGGTAACAGGGAAGCCGCTCAGCAGTCCACTCAGCATATTCAGTTCTCCTTTACCCGCCAGCGAGTTCATAACCGGTGCCATATCGCCGCCAAGTTTGCCGCTCATAGTAAGGGTAGAGTTTACTTTGCCGGTCACATATTTACCGGTTGGCATTATCTTCTGCACAAACGTAAATGTGTTGTAGGTCTTCTGCACATCTATGTTCGATACATTGTAATCGAACTGAATATCCGGATTTTTCTTGTCGGTTTTTGTTGAGTAAGTACCGCTCATTTTTATGCTGCCATCCAGTGCATTGCCCGATACATTCTGCAGGTTCACAACCTGGTTCTTTATGGCAAGGCCACCCTTTACATCAGTCAGAAGCAGATTGTCGTATTTCACCGAGCCAACCGTTACGCTAAGAGTAACATCCAAATTATCAGGTACCAGGAAGGGATTTGAAGCGCTTGCTTTCTTAGTTGTATCCACAGTAGACGAAGTGCCCATAAATTTGTTCACATCTACTTTGTCAGCAGCAAATCTGAAAGATGCTACCAATGCCTCGTTGTGCAGGTAATAGCCCAGCAGATTGTCAACACTACCGTCGCCGTTAAAGATGGTACCCATGTACTTGCCCTTCATATTGGCCACTGTTACGTTTTTCGGATTGAACGTCAGCACCATGCTGTACAGATTCACCCCATCCGGATAGTCTTTAGAAGTGTAAGACAGGTCGGTGAATCCAATGGTACCAGAAGCGTCCAGTTTATCAAACTCTTTTTTCTGCGCCGCCGCAATGGAGCCTTTTACAGATACATCGGCAGTGATCACACCTGCCATTTTTGTGGTGCCATCCAGCTTCACAAATTTCTGCATCTGGGTCAGGTCTATCTTGCCTTTAGCTGTTGCATCTACCCACTGGTCAGATACCGGTGTTTTCATCAATAATCTTAGATCAAATGGCTGTGTGCCCAGATCCAGGTGGCATTTTTCAAGATTGATTACCGTATGGTCTGTAACACCGTCCGGATTATCTACGTCCAGCTTTATCTGAATGTTCGATACTTTCTCCGGCAGATCAGGATACTGGAATGAACCATCCTGCACGCTCAGGTTCAGTTTAAATGCCGGCATACTTGTTTTGTTCTTCGTTCCCTTCACAAAGCCACTCAAAGTCAGCTTACCCGATGTCTTTATATCTTTAAAGTTACTCTTGTAAATGCCCGGTACTAGCGAAAGTATGTCTTTGAAATCATTTGAAGGCGTATTGAAACTAATGTCCATCACCATGGTATTGGTGTCCGGCATCTGCACAAATCCCTTGGTAGAAAGGCGCAGTCCGTTCAACTGTATCTTATCGGTATTAAAAGTGTATTTGTTGCTTTTGTTATTGATGTCCAGGTCTAGATCTATTTTAGTATTTACTTTGTTTAGATAAGATACATTGCCGTTGATCAGTGTAAATGCATCTATGGTCGTGGTGGTCGACAATGTGAACTCATCACTGCTGAAATCGCCCTTGCCTTTGTGGTTCAGATTATCAATAATGGTGTGCATCCTGCCTTTTTCATCGTTATACTCTATGTAACCGTTTTCAATCGAGTACTTGCGTAGCTTCAGTGCGAACGGCTTAGATTCTGTAGTTGCAGGTTTTACCGCGGGTTCCGGCTTGGTAATATTCCAGTTGGCCGCACCATTTTCATGCACAATTGCATGTATACGTGGAGTCACCAATCCTATGTTCAAAATGTCGTAGGTGCCGTTTATGGCTTTCATCAGCTCAAGGGCTATATCTATACTCTTGGCCGAAACCAGCGTATCGTTCTTAAATTCGTCCTTACCCACTATGCTCAGGTCGGTGATGCTTACAGACAAATGAGGGAAGCTGTGAAAAAGCGATATATCCACATCTTTAAAGTCGGCTGTAGCATTCAGTTGCTCGTTTAGCTGCTTCTTCACCACCGCCATTATCTTATCTTTAAAGAAGATAGGTATCATCACAGCTGTTGCCAGAAACAAAGCAATAATAATACCTATAGTGATAAATGTGCGTTTTACAACCTTTCCCATTTTCATAATCTGTATACGTTTAATTTAATGTAAAAGTACGGCTGCACAATTTAATAACGAAAAATTTGCGCATATCATTTAGGTACGTTCTGTTAAAAATTGATGAACAGAATTTTCGACAAATCACCCGGCAGTGAATTAATAGGGGACTAAAGAAAAACATAAACAACAACGACTTGTGCGTTTATCGCATACAAGTCGTTGTTGAAATAAAACAAACCAATATAAAAACAGACTACTATCTACTAACTACTAACTACTATCTACTAACTACTATTTCAACGTCTCATCCAGCCACTTGAAAAACTCCCTCTGCCACGCTATACCGTTTTGTGCATGCAGCACCCAGTGGTTTTCGTTGGGCAGGTACAGCAGCTTGGCTTTCACATTGTGCAGCCTTGCCGCCTGAAATGCTTCCAGTCCCTGCTCAATAGGCACCCGGTAGTCAAGTCCGCCCTGAACGATCATAATAGGAGCCGTCCATTTGTTCACGAAGTTGATCGGATTGTACTTTTCGTAGCTCATCGGCTGCGGCGATTTCCAGTAAGCACCACCTATATCCCAGTTGGCAAACCATAACTCCTCTGTAGTACCATACCAGCTTTTCAGGTCAAACAAGCCATCATGTGCTATGAACGACTTAAAGCGGTTGTTGTGAATACCCGCAAGCATAAACACGCTGTAGCCTCCGTAGCTGGCACCCACACAACCCAGGCGGTTCTTATCTACATAGGGTTCTTTGCATATATCATCTATAGCCGCCAGATAATCCTGCATAGGTAATCCGCCCCAGTCTTTGCTGATTGCCTCATTCCATTTTACACCCCAGCCCGGCATACCACGACGGTTAGGTGCTATAATTATATACCCCTGTGCCGCCATCAGCTGAAAATTCCAGCGCACACTGTAAAACTGCGACAAAGCACTCTGCGGTCCGCCCTGACAATAGAGCAGGGTAGGGTACTTCTTCTTAGGGTCAAAGTCGGGTGGGTAAATAACCCATGCATGCAGCGTAGCACCGTCAGCCGTGTTTATCGACCGTAAAGTCGTCTGGCTCATGCTCACTTTCTGATAGGTTTTGTCATTCTCATGCGAGAGCTCAAACATATCGCCGTACTTGGGCTTCACCGCATATATCTCGCTCGAGTGGTTCATATCGCACCTCGATACAATTATATACTCGCCCGCCTGACCCAGTATTCCGTTAATGTCCCACTTGCCCTTTGTGATCATATTGATCGGGTGGTTGATGGTTTCACGGTCGGGTGCTTCTACTTCAAACAACTGTACTGTTCCTTCAAACGGTGCATTAAAATACAACCTTGAATCCTTGGCTCCCCATACAAAGCTTTCTACTGTACCGTCCCATTGGGCAGTCAGGTTTTGCTTTCTTTTCGATTCCACATCCATTATCATGATGTCGTTCTTATCTGCCTCATAGCCATCCCTGCCCATGCTCAGCCATGCCAGCTTTCTGCCGTCCTTACTAAACAGCGGACTCATATCGTAGCCCGGCATATCAGCAGTCCAGTTGTCGGTTTTGCCCTTAGCTACATTG
Source organism: uncultured Bacteroidota bacterium (assembly GCA_903829015.1). GTDB lineage: Bacteria > Bacteroidota > Bacteroidia > Chitinophagales > Chitinophagaceae > Nemorincola. The sequence goes on along the minus strand of CAIKOJ010000121.1, from coordinate 3,682 downwards.
TAATAATACAGGTCAGTATTTGTACTTACTGCATAGTCCTTACCAGCCTTCTTCTTGCATACATACACAAAGCCCTTGCTATCCGGCGACCAGGTCAGATCCTCCGCTCCGCCAAATGGTTTTTGCGGGCAGTCATAAGCCTCTTCAGCCATAATGTCCTTCACTGTTCCTTCTTTAATATCGGCTACAAAAATGTGCGAGAACTTGCCGTCTTCCCAGTTATCCCAGTGGCGGTACATAAGGTCGGTATATACCTTGGCAGTAGTATTGGGCAGGTCGCTGTAAATATCGGTTCCCAGAGTTGGGTTGATCAGCACATCCTCAGAGAATGCCACATACTTGCCGTTTGGCGATACCCATATATTTTCTGCATCACGCAGGCCGTTGTATATCTCTTTCCAGGTACTGCCGCTGTCGGTGCTCTCGTACAGTATGTTGTCGTAGTTGGCATACCAGGTCTTATCATACCGCTGCAGATTGGTCTTGCCACCATCTGTGGTCCATTCTTTTTTCGACTTATCCTGCAGGTTTATTTTATAGTGGTGTATCGTACTTTTCTCGGTCTTCCAGTCCACCGTTTTTGTAGAGTAGTACACAAATTTGCCGTTCGGACTAACGCCTTCACCGTTCACACGTTTCAGGCTCCACAATAATTCAGGGCTCATACGCTCCTGACCAGATACCGATGCGGCAAGCAATAAGCAAATAGGAATAAGATATTTCTTCATATATTATATTAATGTCCCAAAAGTAGTAATTAAAGCGGGCATGTAATAGGGTGGGTGAAAAACTTATCTGAACATTCGTGTCCAGGATATTTGCTCACTTGTGAGAAAATATTTTTTCCCACGTTTGGATTGATTATCAATGTAATAGCTGTTGGAAATTTCTCTCTGTTGCGTTTCTTCTGGTTTCAGAACCGCAATATCAGGCCGCCACGAGTTGAACGGGTTTAGGTTTATTGGCAGGCGTAGTTTTTCGGAGTATATTGAGCAGATCCTGCCTGATCTTTGCTTCATCTAACGGCAAACCAACCGAAGGGAGAGCGGAGTGCGGCAAATTGAGAGCGGAGAGCGGGAGAGCGGAGTGCGGGGGAGTTGAGGGTTTAGGGGTTGAGTGTGAGTGTGAGTTTGAGTGTGAAGAGGTAGAAGCCTGAGCTGCCTGCGCTTTCTTTTCGTCAGCCCATGCGTAGAGGTCCTCAGCATCCAGTTTGGTTTCCTGTTCCTGAATGTTTTTGTCGGGAGTGGGGATATAGCCTTCTTCGTTGATGTGGGAAGAACGGTACTGAATGGTATTGCGGCCAGCCTGGCTGGAGATGAGTTGGATGATGTATGGCTGGATTGCATAAGCCAGATCGGGGTCTTGGGCGAGGATTGTTTCAGATAGATGGGTGAACAACTCCATGCTCTCGTTGAGGGTGCTTTTTTTGGTGAGCTTGCTGATGGTGAGTGTGAGCTTGTACATGGCGTTGATCTCCTGCGGTGTGGGAGGTGTGTCTTTACGTTCTTCTGAAAGGAGATGCTTCTGATAATTGCCGAGTATCTGGTAACAATTCTCGGCGAGGAACACGGGTATGTTTTCTGCGCTTTTTTTGAGTTTTTCCCAACTGTTCTGCTGCACCCAGTTGTGGATCGTGCGACGGTTGACGCCGAGGCTTTCGGCGATCTCTGATTTGTTCATGCCTGTCTGAAAATACAATTGCTGTGCCTGCTGCTGTTGTTCTAGTTTCATCTTGCTCAATTTGTACTCCCTGCTGCATTTGGACCTACCTCTGTGCGCATGGAGTGGTTAAAAAAATAATTTCGGGCAACAAAACTAAGGGAGAAAATATTAAGAAAAAAGCACACTTACCAACATTTTTTGACAAAAAAACGCCTGTAATGCACTCTGGGCAGGGGATGCGCCGGATACTAAAATTGTGGATATCTTTATTTTGGATCAGGATTTAAGGATGTGAGGATTGGCAGGATAGAAAGGGGTGTTTGGAGTGAGATTTAAGACATAGTCTTAAACCAGTGGGGGATCAGGATTTAAGGATGTGAGGATTGGCAGGATAGAAAGGGGTTCGAGAGAGATCTAAGAGACAGTCTTAAACCAGTGGGGGGAATTTTGCCTCATAGAAAATTATTCCTTAACGATACTGCCCTGATATAGCAACTCACCTGCAAGGTTAAGCACCCTAATGTAGTAGATACCGGGCGGTGCGGTGGCTATAGAAATATTATCTGTGCCGGTGGCTTCTGCGACCAAGCTCCCCAGTGTGTTGTACACTTTAATCACTGCTTTATCTACACCATTTATTTTTATACTACTAGTGGTAGGATTAGGTGATACGGATACTGCAAACGACTTGCTTATATCATTTACTGCGGTAGCAGGCCCCAGCTTCACCAGCCAGCAATCACTGGCGCCATACCATCCTTTAATAAGGTAAAACCTGCAACTATGTAGCCGCCATCGGCAGTCTGCAATACGGCGTTTGCCTCGTCGTAATCGCTACCGCCCAAGCACAACTGCCATTCCATGGCACCCATTGGTGCCAGTTTCACCATCCAGTAGTCATATTGTGGGAGCATACCAACCGGCGTAGCACGATGACCGGAGACATCCCCATCACTGGACTTTGCATAGCCTACTATTAAGTAGCCGCCATCAATGGTCTGAACAATTGATCTGGCTACATCCTCATCACTGCCACCGAGTGTCCTTTGCCATTGTATGTCGCCCAGACCCGAAAGTTTCAGTACCCAGTAATCGGAGCTCTCATTGGCCCCCGGCCTGGCTGTAACATCGCCATCAACTGATTTAGAATAACCAACGACTATGTAGCCGCTGTCAGTTGTTTGTTGTACATCGTATGCAATATCGTCCCATTTACCACCAAGATCCTTCTGCCATTGAATAGCACCGGAATCAGACAATTTTATGATCCAGTAATCCTGAGCTCTAACGTCGCCATGATGCACGCCCACATCGCCATCTGGCGAATTGCTGGATGCGGCAACAATATAACCGCCGTCAAATGTTTGCCGTATGGCAAAGCCAAAATCATCGCCGGAACCGCCCAGTGCCTTCTGCCATTCCAAATCACCGACTGCAGAGAGCTTCACTACCCAAACATCGGCCCTATAGGGCACAGTGATGAACGGATGGTGGCCTGTAACATCACCGTTTGACGACTCTGCGGTCCCAACGATAATGTAGCCCCCATCAGCTGTTTGCCTAATCTGACTGGCATAGTCGTTTTCGCTGCCACCCAACGACTTTTGCCATTGAATATCGCCAGAATGTGTTAGCTTTAGTATCCAGTAATCTTCAAGACCATGGCTGAACAAAACATCGCCGTTCTCTGAATTAGTATATCCGGCTATTATATACCCCCCATCGCTAGTCTGCGCAATTGAATATGCCTTATCGTCGTTATCGCCTCCATATGTTTTCTGCCACTGAATAGCACCAGCCCCGTCGACCTTTACCACCCAATAATCATAGAAACCATGATTAAACGTTACATCGCCATTGTAAGAAGAGGTATTGCCAGTAAATATATATCCTCCATCGGTAGTAGGCACAATTGAAAAAATCTTATCGCCCAAACTACCTCCGTAGTTTCTCTGCCATTGTATTTGCGAAAACAACGGAAGAGAAATAAATTCAATAATCAGTATCAGCAGTAGTTTTT
>CAIKOJ010000120.1 GCA_903829015.1 uncultured Bacteroidota bacterium | reverse complement strand
TACTTCCCAGGTGGATTACTTAATGCTTTCGCTCAGACACACACTGTGTATCGCGTATGTCGAGTAATCATCGTTTAGGGCGTGGACTACCAGGGTATCTAATCCTGTTTGATCCCCACGCTTTCGTGCCTCAGCGTCAATCGTTGTTTAGTGAGCTGCCTTCGCAATCGGTGTTCTACATCATATCTAAGCATTTCACCGCTACATGATGTATTCCGCCCACCTCAACAACATTCAAGACTAATAGTATCAATGGCAGTTTCCAAGTTAAGCTCGGAGATTTCACCACTGACTTAATAGCCCGCCTACACACCCTTTAAACCCAGTGAATCCGGATAACGCTTGCACCCTCCGTATTACCGCGGCTGCTGGCACGGAGTTAGCCGGTGCTTATTCCTCTGGTACCGTCAACACCCTTAGAAAAAGATGGTTTCTTCCCAGATAAAAGAAGTTTACAACGCAGAACGCCTTCATCCTTCACGCGGCATGGCTGGGTCAGACTTGCGTCCATTGCCCAATATTCCTCACTGCTGCCTCCCGTAGGAGTCGGGCCCGTGTCTCAGTGCCCGTGTGGCTGGTCGTGCTCTCACACCAGCTACCCATCGTTGCCTTGGTAGGCCGTTACCCTACCAACTAGCTAATGGGACGCACAGCCATCTTTACCCAATAAATTTTTAATATTCAAGTGATGCCACTCGTATATGTTATGGGGAGTTAATCCGGATTTCTCCGGGCTATGCCCCAGGTAAAGGTAGGTTCTGTACGTGTTCCGCACCCGTTTGCCGGTCGCCGCCAGGTATTGCTACCCGCGCTGCCCCTCGACTTGCATGTGTTAAGCCTGCCGCTAGCGTTCATCCTGAGCCAGGATCAAACTCTCCATTGTAAATGAATTGTTCGAAACTGACTGATGTTCTCAAATAAAATTGTCCCTTTCAAATCTTACGACTCAAAAAGGTAAATGGAAATCAGACGTTTCATTTTTAATCGTTTTCGCTGACTTACCTGCTGAACCGAACTTCATCGGTTCATGCTGTTGCTTTTTGTTTTTCCCAATCTCTCAAAGAACTGTGCTAACTGCTTACGCAAATTAACTCTGTAAATGCCCGGGAGTTGAACCCGCCCCGCAGCCTTTAACCGCGCATATTTTCTGTTACTATTTTAAGAACTTTTTGTTACCCTTTTGTTAGCCCCCTTTCTGTAAGGGAGTGCAAAGGTAGGGGTTTGATACCGAACTGCAAAATTTGTTTTGAAATATTTTTTCAAACCGCTTTTCCGTATTCCGGTACCCAACATTTTAAAAGAACCTTTACTACCCGCCTTTACTCAACACCGTTTTTCTTTTTGGGAGCGCAAAGATAGGCATGATTTTCAGACCACCAAAACAATTATCAATAAAAATCGCAAAAAACATTGAAATCGCCGCCTGTAGCGGCAACCGAGCTTATAAACAATATAAAGAAGGGTTACTTCAGAGCACTTTTCCAAATCAGATCCGCCAGATCTTTTGGGTTAGCAATCATACTTGTGCGATATTGCAGCAATGGAACCCATTCACTTTTGGCTCCATTCCATTTCTCTGGTTCACAACTCCAAAGTATCTCTTTGTTCTGCCCCACAATAAATACTTTACTGTAAGGGCTGCAGGTTGATACAAGATAGGATCCATCCGGCAGTTCATTGACGCTACCTCCCGACGAAAAAACAAGCCGCCTGTTTGGCATGGTCTGTGGTATGTTTTTCATCAGTGTCACCGGACATTCAAATTCCCACACCTTAGAGACTGTATCCTTATCCGTCTGCGGCTCTTTTAGTACTGTTACCTTGGGTGGGGTTGCCAGGGTGCAGCCGTTATTGAACAGGTATAGTGTACCATCAGCAGCGCGCTTACAACTGTGCTGTCCACAAAAAAGGTTCTGGCTGCCGGCAGTCTCAGCAGTGACTTTCCCGTATGCCTGTAATACCTCCCCTGACGGATAACTGATCTTCAGCACCTGGCTCACATTTCTGAAACCAACATAAATCACCTTATGTTCTTCATCGAAATAAAAAGAATTCTCGTGAATGTCAAATTCCGGTGTTCCGTTGAGTCTGTTGTACACCGACATATCCTGCGACTCAAAATACTTTGCAGCATTCCACGACCAAACGAGATTATTTGCCTCATCATATTCCTGGATCGTACCATAACGAGTCTTTTTCAGCATAGCGTTTGCTCTCATAGCTACGGTATCCCTGCGGCTACGCTGCACAACACTGTCGCGTTGCCTGGCACGACTGCGCACCATAGCTTCAAAACCCAGCACCATGTAATGCCCGTTGCTCAGCCTCGTAAGCTCATGATGATATCCCTCCATGCTGTCACTGTTCTGCTTCCTGCCGCTATTACCCTTCCATAAAATATCGCCGCTATAGCTGATCTCAAATGCATCACCGTCGACCAAAAATGTTATTGTGCCTTTTGGTGATAACTTTAGATCCCTGATCATTGAATTGGGTCTTACAGCACCGGCTAATTCGGGCATATACCAAACAGGATCGCCGCTCATATTATATAGTGACCTGCTGCCATCCATGAAAAAATAGGCATTCTCATACTTTTGAGCTTTTGTCGAAACCCTAACCCGCATATGATTCGTATCGATAAATGGAATAGTGCCTGTTGCAAAATGATGAAACATTTTGCCGGATGCCTGCCTGCCATTTTGGGTACTTGATACCCGCCAGGTGTAGGATGCCCCAAATGACGGCACTTCTGCAATTACCCTGCCCGATTTAGAATGAAATGTTTTGATTATATTTTTCTTAAACGAGTCTGCAGACTTATAAGTTCCCTTTGCCACTTCAATTGTGTAATCACCCGCCTTCGGTACTTCCGGAAAAGTAAATCCGATGATTCTGTAATTAAGTGTATCATTTTCTTTCGGAAAAACCTGAGCAAACAGGCCAGCCGAAATGCTATTGCAAATAATTAAATAAATAATAAAGGCCCGCATACTACTTTAAAACATTTTCGGTAAATATACAGCAAACATTACAAAACGTAATTTGAGCAGCAAGCAGCATCGAATCGTAGCCGTGCGGCAGAAATACTGATCTAACCAATAATAAAATGCCGGCCTACAACTGTCGGATATCTGCAATTAAAGGGTCACTTTTCACATGTTTCTGTTTATTAATTCCCAGTTAATAATAACCGGTATTCTTCAATTAACGTGGAAATATCGTGGACAAAAATTTGTTATTTTATGTCTGAAAAACAGTATTTTTGTAGTGTCGAATAATTAAATAAAAATTATCTTCTGCATTTGTGGGAGGTGATAGTATTTGTAATGAGGAGTTTCCGCTTTCGGGAAATTAAAAATTGGAAAATACTTTTAAAAAGAACTTAAATGAAAAATAGAATTTTACTTTTTGCCCTGTTATTCTCGTTGGTGAGTTTTGGCGCCGGTGCTCAGACGACAACATTTGGTTACACCGGTGGATTGCAAACCTATACTGTTCCATCCGGTGTTACGAGTGTATCGGTAGATATAAAAGGTGCATCAGGCGGCAGCTCGACATATTATAGTCCGGGCGGGTGTGGAGGTCGTGTACAATGTACGCTTGCGGTAACACCTGGTCAGGTACTCAATGTGTATGTTGGTGGCCGTGGTAATGATGGTTCTTATTTCGGTGCAGGAACCGGTGGTACTACCGGGGCGTTTACTTCCGGTGGAACCGGCGGCATTTCATTTTTCTACAGTGGCGGCGGCGGTGGCGGCGGAGCAACTGATATTAGAACAGGAGGTACCGGACTTGTCAATCGCATAGTTGCCGCTGGTGGCGGCGGCGGTGGTGGTGACGGATACTGCGGAATTGAAAATGGCGGCGACGGCGGTGGGCCTGGCTCAGCGGCCGGCGGCTGGGATTGCGGAAGCTATAGTGCCATAACCTGTGGTGATGGAGCGTCAATGGTTGCCGGCGGTGCTGGCTCATTTGGCGGCGGCTTTTCCGGTGGTTCATTGGTAGGAGGTGATGGATCTGGTTATTTTTTTACTGATGGCGGCGGCGGCGGCGGCGGATATTTTGGCGGTGGTGGCGGCGACGCTGGCGGCGGCGGCGGCGGATCTAACTATGCAGGCACCGGAACATCTGCGGTAACACATACTCAGGGTGCTAACTGCCTGGGCGATGGATCTGCTTCTATTACTGTGCTATGCACTGCTCCAACAGGTGGAGCTGTAGTAGGTCCTACCAACTTATGCGAGTTGGGCACTGCAACTTATACAGATCCTACCGGGTCAACTGGTGGTGTGTGGTCTACGTCTGATCCATTTGTAGCTACCATAGTCGCCGGTACTGGCGTTGCAACAGGTGTTGCTCCAGGTGTTGTGACATTTACTTATACTATTACACGTACGTGCGGTACTGCGTCGGCATCATTGACTGTTACCGTTAATCCTGCTCCTGCGCCTATTACCGGTCCGACTACAATTTGTAACAACCCTACACTTTCTGTGACATTGGCATGCACAACGCCAGGTGGTACGTGGAGCAGCAGCAGTACAGCAGTTGCCACCATAGGATCGGCTAGCGGCACCATTACTCCGGCTAGCGCAGGAACTACTACTATCTCTTATACTGCTTTGGGATGTGCGGCAATAATGCCTTTCACAGTTAATCCGTTGCCCGGTGCAATTTCCGGACCATCGCAGATATGCCATGGTTTAACAGCAACAGTTACAGCTACTCCAGCTGGTGGCACATGGTCGAGCAACGTACCTTCGCAAATCACGGTCGATCCTACGACAGGTGTGTGTACGGGCGTTGGCTTCTCGGGTGCAGCGAATATTATTTATACTTTACCAACTGGTTGTTCTAGCTTAACCTTCATGGTTGTTACAACTCCGCCTCAGCCTATAACAGGACCAACTCAGGTGTGTGTAAACAATGCGATCATACTTAATGAAATTGTAGGTGGTGGCTCGTGGTCCAGCAGTTCAACAGCTATTGCTACAGTTGGCACCACGGTGGTACCAACTTCAGAAGTGGTAACAGGTGTAGGACCTGGCGTTGTCACAATTAGTTATGCGACTCCGGCTTGTCCGCCTGTAACGCATACGATCACGGTGAATCCGATACCTGGTATTATTACCGGCTCTACAGCTGTTTGTTCCGGATTCCCGACAACGCTTTCCAGCACAACTTCTGGAGGCTCTTGGTCAAGCGGCAATCCGTCTATTTTTGTCACACCAACGGGTGTTGTAACCAGTTCTACAATCGGAATAACCGGAACGATATACTACACACTTCCGACCGGATGTTTTGTTTCAGCAGTAGTAAACGTGAGTCGTGGACCAGATACAATATCAGGTATTAACAATGTGTGTCAGGGAGCTACAACAACGCTTTCAATAACCGATACAACAGGCGTGTGGAGCAGTACCAATCTGGCCATTGCAACTGTAATATATAATACTGGTTTGGTTACCGGTGTGTCAGCTGGTCCAGCAGTAATTTCTTATACTCTGCCCAACGGTTGCTATGCTACGCTTCCGTTTACAGTAAAACCACTGCTTCCGGGAGGTGTTTCGATTATAGATTCACCAAGCGGAATTATTTGCGAAGGAACGCGTGCTGCTTTCTACGCAACAACAGTGAATGGTGGCAATCCAACATTTGTTTGGAAGAAATTCAGCCGTGTGTTACCTGGTGAGACTTCTGATACACTAAGGTATGTACCAATTCATGGTGACGTGATCGAGTGCTTCATGTATCCACATAACATCTGCGCATTGCATGATTCGGTGGCAGATTCTTTCTTCCTCGATGTTTATCCAATTGATAAGTCGCCGATCGTTACGATCTCAACAGCTGGTCCGACTGCAATACCTTACATTGGCCAGATCGTTACTTTCTTTGCGAATGTAACATGGGGAGGTACAAATCCGACCTACCAGTGGATCGTAGATGGTTCACCTGTGCCAGGTGCTACCAACTCATCGTTTGCTGCGCCATTCTATACTACAAGTACTGTGTCTTGTACTGTAATCGGCAATCCACCATGTCTGATCACAGCTTCACCAACTGCTAACAGCAATACGATCGTGATCTTTAATCTGCTTGACGTGAAACCATTGTCGACAGGTAATAACTCCCTGTCTTTATTCCCCAACCCTAATACGGGAGACTTTACATTGAGTGGCCAATTGGCTAACAATTCAAATAGTGAGGTAAGCATGGAAGTAAGCAATATGCTGGGTCAGATAGTTTATAAAGGCAAAACAACACCTGTGAATGGTGCTATAAAGGCTCAGATAGTGCTTGAAGGTGTATCATCAGGTACTTACTTATTGAGAGTTAATACCGAAACAGGAAGTGAAACTTTCCATTTTGTGATAGGTAAATAAAACCAGAGTTCATTTTGATCGTTGGGCGAAACCGTTGGTTTCGCCCAACTTTTTTTTATGGATACCTGTGACAAATACATAAGAAGTGTTTTAAAGCCGCAACCAATTCCTTTGGGCAATCAACAGACAAACACCTTTCGGAATATTTTAAAGCAGCAATGGCAAGCGCTGAACATTTTAATGCATAAGAAATTGTCTTTACTGGATCTGTTAGAAAAGAGGCAACATCTTACTCAAGTAAAAATGAAGATTATTTTGAAACAAAAAATAAGGAATGAAAATTGTAGTTATTTTTATTACACTTCGTAGTTAATTGATTTTTAACTAAAATCAGTTGCATTAAATTTTATTTTGTTAAAATATATTAAAATCCAATCAAAAGATGTTACTTTAAAGGACTAACATATCTGATAAATTAACTCCGGATTAGTATTTGGTTTTAAAATCAGATTGCCCAAATTGAAATTATTAGTTGAATCTTGTTAAATCGATACAATGAGAAAACACAATATTTTGCGCACCCTGTTTTTTGCACTTTGTGCATTAGCTGCAATTGCATCAAATGCACAAACAACAACGATATTTAGCTATACCGGCGCGGTTCAGACCTTTACGGTTCCTCCTGGTGTAACCAGTGTTCTTGTTACAGCGCAAGGTGGCTCTGGCGGCAACAATGCCCGTGTGTCTATGGTTGATAGTCCGGGCCATGGTGGCTGTGTTACGGCAACGCTGGCTGTAACACCAGGTACTGTTCTCAACATTTTCGTGGGACAACAAGGTGCTGACGCTACAACAAGTGCAGGAGGTGCAGGTGGATTAACTGCAGGTACTCCATCGGGAGGTGCAGGTGCATTAGGATACTCACCATATGCAGGAGGTGGCGGTGGTGGCGCTTCGGACATAAGAATTGGGGGTACTGCTTTGTCAAACAGAGTAATTGTTGCCGCAGGTGGTGGTGGTGCTGGCGGGAACTATTTCTTTCCCCCAGCCAACTATGAAAGAGGCGGCGACGGTGGCGGAACTACCGGCGAAGACGGAACAGAAGCTAACGTATTAGGCGGACCAGGTGCAGGAGGTGGTGGAACGCCAACTGCTGGCGGTGTAGGTGGTGTATTTAGTGGCTGGGGCAGCGCTACGGCCGGATTGTTAGGCCTGGGTGGCGTAGCTGGCGCACCTTCTGGTGGCGGCGGTGGTGGCGGTGGCTACTATGGCGGTGGTGGCGGTAGCTGGGGCGGCGGTGGTGGCGGATCCAATTATGCAGACCCTGTCCTGACTTCGGCTGTTACCCATACTCGAGGTTGCGTAGTTTCGGATAGCGGAATGATTTCAATAACGGTAACCTGTGTACCGCCAGTTGCTGGTACTATTGTTGGCCCAACAAATTTTTGCGAAAACTCAACAACTACATACACCAATCCTACGGGCACTGCGGGAGGAACATGGAGTTCATCAGATGTTAGCGTAGCAACCATTGGCTCATCAAGCGGCATTGCTTTTGGTGTGGCTCCCGGCGTAGTAACGTTTACCTATTCTATTGTACTTAGCTGCGGCAGTGCATTTACATCAACAACAGTAACGGTAGACCCGGCTCCGGCACCGATAACCGGACCATCTTCAATGTGCAATACTGTGTTTCCTACTGTTACATTAACCAGTGCAACACCCGGTGGTGTATGGTCGAGCGGTACATCTTCAGTGGCTTCAATAGGTTCTTCATCAGGTGTTATTACAGCGGGAAGTGTAGGCACCTCGATCGTTAGTTATACTGCTGCGGGATGTAGTTCTACCTTATTGTTTACGGTCAATCCTTTGCCGGCCCCGATAGTGGCCCCGGCGCAGCTATGTCATGGTCTTACTACAACGGCTACCTGCTCAACACCGGGTGGCGTATGGAGCAGCAATGTGCCAAGTCAGATCACAGTAGGTTCGCTAACCGGAATATGCACCGGAGTTGGCTTCTCAGGTGCATCTAATATCATTTATACTTTGCCAACGGGCTGTTCCAGCTTAACGTTCATGAGTGTTACAACTCCTCCACAGCCTATTACAGGACCAAATCAGGTGTGTGAGAGCAATGCGATCATTCTGAATGAACTTGTTGGTGGCGGTACATGGTCAAGCAGTTCATCAACGATCGCATCTTATGGCACTACGGTAGTACCAACTGCTGAAGTTATTACAGGCCTCTCAGCGGGTGTTGTGAACATTTCTTACACTACTCCAGCCTGTCCACCTGTATTTCATACAATTACTGTAAACCCTCTCCCTGCAATTATTACGGGATCAACAGTAATCTGTGCAGGAGTATCGACGACCTTGTACGATGCCACACCTGGTGGCTCGTGGTCTAGTGGCAATCCTTCAATATTGGTAACTCCTTCAGGACTGGTGACCAGCTCAACAGTGGGCATCAGCGGCACTATTTATTACACACTGCCAACAGGTTGTTTCGTTAGTACAATGGTGAATGTGAGTTTGCCACCGGCACCGATCATAGGCCTGGACAGCATTTGTACCGGCACCAACACCACCCTGACCTGCACACCACCAACCGGTATAGGCACAGGTATATGGAGCAGCACCAACCTGGCAATAGCTCAGATTATCGACACTTCAGGCGTACTATCAGGTATTAGCGCTGGTACTGTGAACATATCTTATACACTGGGTACAGGTTGCTTCTCAGTAAAAACATTTGTTGTGCAGCCACTGCTGCCAGGTGGAGTAACGATCAACCGTACTCCGCTGGGAACGATTTGTGAAGGAACTCCGATGACATTTACTGCCACACCCACTTATGGCGGTAACCCTACTTATATCTGGAAGAAGTTCAGCGTTCCAGTAGGAGGTATTGACACTACTGGCATCTATACTTATAGTCCGATACACGGAGATGTGATAGAGTGCTTTATGTACCCGCACAACATCTGTGCACTGCACGACTCGGTTGCAGATACTTTTTATGTAGATGTGTATCCAAACAATGTAATACCAATAGTCACAATCACTACCGCAGGGCCATACTCCATTCCATACATTGGACAAGTAGTAACTTTCTTTGCCAATGTGACCTGGGGCGGAACTGACCCTCAATATCAGTGGTATAAAGATGGTACTGCCATACCCGGAGCGACAGAATCGTCTTATGCAGCAACTGTTTATCTAACAGAAACCTACTGGTGTGATGTGACTGGCAATCCGCCATGTGAGGCTGTGACTCCTGGCCCGAGCCAAAGCAATAAGATTACGATATACAATACGCTGGGTATAACGCCATCTAATGGAGCGCATAATATGCTGAGCCTGTACCCGAATCCAAACAATGGTAGTTTTGTATTAGCTGGAAAAATTGCCAGCTTGACCTATCAACCGGTAACTTACCAGGTAGTAAATATGGTAGGACAGGTAGTAAGTTCTGGCAACACCGTACCAAATAATGGAGCAATAAAGGCTCAGATACAGCTCGAAAATATGCCGGGCGGAAATTATCTGCTGAAGGTAAATACAGTGTCAGGAGTTGAGACATTCCACTTTGTAATTGACAAATAAGCAGCGTTTATAAACAATGAACTTAATCCCCCGGCAATCACGGGGGATTTTTATTTTGGGGTACAAATGCAACGTGAGCATGGCAAATACCAGTTAATTGTCAAACTCAAGATCAAATACCCCTTGCCGGACTTTGGACCCTTAAAAAGGAGCAAAGGGAGCCGCATTCTTACGCCTCTGCACAAGGGGTTTTGCTGACGTAATGATAGAACCAGCCATGGAATAACTCCGGAGGTTAATTGCAACCGTTGTTTTGAATACAGGTTGACCAAAACAAGTTCAGGGATCAACCAACAAAAAAGCGCCTGAAGGCGCTTTTAAATACTTTATTTGATTGTAGTTTATTTAGCCACCGCAACCTTCGATGTAATTACTCCTGAAGCAGTGTTTATTTCAGCGAAGTAAATGCCATTGGTAAGCTCGCGAACGGGAATTTCTACAGAGGTAGCGTTGCTTTTAACTGCAACAGCCATCATTTCTCTGCCCGAAAGATCTATGATGCGAACTGAACTGGCTTTTGTTCCCTGCAGGTCTACGAAAATTTTATCTGATGCCGGGTTTGGATAAATGGATACACTTCCGGCAGTAGTAACAGTACTTACAGCAACTACAACAGAGCTATCGGGCTCAACACCTACCAGTATACCCTGATTGTTTGTAAAATCAGTACCGCCCGGCGCAAGACGCTCCACTACATAAAATCCATCCCAGGTATAACCCCAGCCCCAGTTGAAGTGAATAAAATTATCTTCTTTATAACCATCTGCTAAAAAGCAATGCCCACCCGATGTACCATAACCTGTATAAATAACCGGCCTTTTAGCATCGATCTCTGATTTGATCAAATGCACCCAATCAGTATCGGTCTGTCCGTAGCGATATGAACTGTGCAAAGTTGGCTTGTAACTGAAATACTCTTTGAAGGCCGTTTCGGTGCAATTGCCACCACCAAGCACCTGCGCGCCACTACCGGTAACTCCATACCACATATCCACACTGATACCGGCGTCCGACATGAGTGTTGCAACGGCGTTGTTGTGTACAAATACTGCAGCCGGCATTGAATCCCACTGATACACTCTGGTGCTATAATCGGCAGAAAGAAAACCATAACCCGATGTGTAAGAATGGTTTCCCATTCCCCTGCGTGGCCAGTTCCAATATTTCATTAACTGCGCCATAGCCGTAGCTACACAGCCACTTAATGTATACTGGGCGGCAGAAGCATCGTAAGGGCAATAATCGTTATAAAACGGATCCTGTCCCCAACGGGTACGCACCAATGGTGCAACAACGCCACCTGCTGTAGTTTTTGCAGCAGCAAAGGGCTTACTATTGTTTTTCAGCAAATCCCAGTTGTCTGACACAGATTTAGACGGTGCGATATTGTTCTTAACTACGTAATTGATCTGGTCGGAATAAGTCTGAAGCCATGAAGCAATACTTTCCGGGATGTTGGCCTGAAAAGAGGAGCCATCAGACCAGCCAAGTACCGGTTTCACATTATCATCGCCCGAAACGATCACAAATCCCCCACCCGCTCTATTAAAAACGTAAAAGTCTGTGATTGAAGTACCGTTCAACTGAGAAACTGCACTATAAACCAGTGAAAAATCAGAAGGGAGTGCACTCATTCCCATAGATTTACAATAGTTCACGCCTACATTTTTTGCAGTATTTACATCCACCACTTTAGCTGAAGCGCTGCCCAGCGTACCCATCACCAACAAACCTGATAAAACTCTTCTGATCATAAAAAAAATTCCGTGCGAATATACGGGTAAATTATTGATATTACTTGTTATATTTTGATACAAGGTATCTACGTTTTACGGCAAAAAACAGACGATTAGTGATGCCTGAACCAGACCTCTGTAGCTCCAAAACCATATCTGCCGCTCCATTCGTTTTTAAAACGGCTGATCTCAGGTATTTGTTTCAGAATCTGGTGCACATCTTCCCTCAGTTTACCCTTACCCAGGCCATGAATGATGATCATCCTTTCCTGCCGGTGAACGATAGCTAACTGCAGATAATGGCGCAATGTTTCTAACTGTACGTTTACGATATCGGCGTTCGAAAGTCCTTTTCTGTTGTCTATCAATGCCTCTATATGCAGATCTAACTCAAACTTTGGCTGTTCTATTGTGCGGTGGGTGATCAAAGATTCCACCTTGGGTTTGGGATGCTCAAATTTTTCTATAATTTCCTGCTTCTTCTTTGGTGCGAATTCATTGATCAGCATATAACTGAATGATGGCTCACCACTGACCTGCAACTGGCTGATATGCTCAAATAATTTGGCCGGTTTGATCCGCAATACACCTGTGGCAGTGTCCATATTCACATTTGCCGGATCGGTTAGCTCCCAATTGAAACGCGGCTGATCGTTCATATCGGCATAGTTAACACTGTGCAGGTATACATTGCCAAAAGCATGCAGAGAACCAGTATGCCTGAAATCGCTCTTCATTGCATACTTTACATCGTAAGTGTAATTTATCGAAACGGGTAGTTCGTTCAGCAAATACACTTTTAGCTGCTCTACCACTTCTTCAAAACCATCGTGAATGTAAACAGGCATGAAAGACAGATATACACCCTTAGCCAACCGTTGCTTTCGCTCTATAATTCTCTCGACCGGAAGTTGCTCAGGCAAAGATTGTTTTTTCTTTTTCGTTTTGTCGGTAAACCATTTAAGGTACGGATGATCGACGTCGTCGATATGGATAGGGAAAGAAACGCCGCCAACTTCCACCTCGATCATCAGATCGTTGATGTAGGCAGTAACATGGCCTTCTTCGTTGGTTTGCTTCAGTAAAACCTTATCCCCTATCGAAAATTTCATAAACTTTTATAACACGCTCGAAAAAAACCAGAGCAATTAATTCTGCAATTTTTCTTTTAAGAATTCAACCATCAACTTCACTGCCTTACCCCTGTGGCTGATCTGATTTTTTATGCTCAGGGGCAATTCGGCAAATGTCTGCTCATAACCATCAGGCAAAAACACAGGATCGTAGCCGAAGCCGCCATCGCCTCTTTTTTCGTTTATGATTTGGCCTCGGCAAATACCCTCGAAATAATAAACATCATCGTTCCATATTAGGCAGATGACAGCTTTATAGAATGCTGATCTGTCTTCGGCATCATTGAGCTCGGTCAATACCTTCTGAAGATTTTGCTCATCATCACGCTCGCCGTAATAGTGTGCACTGTCTACGCCTGGCATGCCATTCAAGGCGGTCACACAAAGACCGCTGTCATCTGCAAATACGTTCTTGCCTGAGAATTGGTGTATTGCCGAAGCCTTTGCAAGGGCATTCTCTTCGAACGTAAAGAACGGCTCGGCAATCTCCTCGGTAAATTCAATATCCCGTAACGACAATAACTCTACACCTTCCACAAGCTCCCTGATTTCGCGGATCTTACCTGCATTGTTTGATGCTATGACCAGTTGTTCCATGTTGTAAATTTACGTTTTTATGCTGGCTTAACTGCCTTTCGAAACGCCTGCCGGCGCTAAATAAATCAGGGCAGGTTGATGGCCTGCCCTGTTATTAGAATATGTGTGGTTAATTATTTTTTGCTGGTGAAACGCTCACTCACAACTAACTCCTTACTGCCAGGAGTGTACTTGTAGAAGCCTTCGCCAGATTTAACACCCAGGTAGCCTGCCTGCACCATGTTGGCCAATAAAGTAGCAGGTGCATACTTCTGGTTACCAAAGCCCATGTGCAATACATGCATAATAGAATAGCATGTATCCAGACCAATAAAGTCAGCCAACTGCAACGGCCCCATTGGATGAGCCATACCCAGCTTCATGATCGCATCGATCTCAGTAATGCCTGCTACACCTTCCTGCAGTGCCAGTACAGCTTCGTTGATCATTGGCATGAGAATACGGTTAGAGATAAAACCAGGATAGTCGTTTACGATACATGGTACCTTACCAATGTTCTGTGCCAGTGTAAACACTGTGTTAGTCACCTCCGTAGTTGTTGCATAACCATTGATCACCTCTACCAGTTTCATTACCGGAACCGGGTTGAAGAAATGCATACCAATCACCTGACCCGGACGTTTGGTGTATGAACCGATGCGAGTGATTGATATTGAAGAAGTATTAGTAGCAAGTATACAATGCGGAGGGCAGAACTTATCTAACTGTTGGAAAATGTTCAGTTTCAGGTCAATGTTCTCAGTAGCAGCTTCAACCACCAGATCGCAGTCTTTTACAGCCTCTTCCATAGAGGTGTAAGTGCTGATGAGGCTCATAGCCTTATTTTTAGCTTCTTCAGTCAGTGAGCCTTTGGCTACCTGGCGATCCATGTTCTTACCGATGGTTGCAAGAGCCTTGTCCATAGCGGCCTGGTTAATGTCCATCATGTGAACATTGAAGCCGTTCTGAGCAAATACATGGCAAATGCCATTGCCCATTGTACCCGAACCAATTACCGTTACTGTCTTTATTGCTGACGACATAATTGTTGTGTTTTCTTTACTAGCTAATACTGATTCCATTTCGCTGATTATAATTAAAAAAATTACATTTTTGAGCCGCAAAGGTAGGCATTGAAGTATTCAATGTCAAAAATAGACTGCTAACTTTTATACATAAAATGTGGACAAATAATTGTATTAAAAATTTATGATACAAAAACTTGATTGTCAATAGAATTTTGCCTTTTATCTTCGCCAAATGAAATTCCTGATAGTCGGATTGGGCAATATTGGCATGGAATACGATGCAACCCGCCATAATATTGGCTTTGAAGTTGCCGATACTTTTGTGATCAAAAACGGCGGCAACTATAAGCTGGACCGCCATGCTTTTATGGCCGAAGTGAAGTGGAAAGGCAAAACTTTTATAGTAATAAAGCCGACCACTTACATGAACCTAAGTGGTAAAGCGGTAAAATACTGGCTGGACAAGGAGAAAATACCCATGGAAAATATGCTGGTGATCGTTGATGATATAGCACTGCCGCTGGGTACGCTGCGCCTCAGAGCATCGGGTAGTGATGCCGGACACAACGGCCTAAAGAATATTCAGCTACTGATGATGACCGATAAATATCCGCGCCTGCGTTTTGGCATAGGAAGTGATTTCCCTAAAGGCCGGCAGGTAGAGTTTGTATTGGGTAAATGGAAACCATCTGAAATACCAATCATCAAGGACATGCTGCTGAAAAGTGTAGATGCCATTGAGTGCTTTGCCACACAGGGAATTGGAAAGGCTATGACGGAGTTTAATAAGTAAATTCCAAAATCTGACAAAGAGAGGCAACCGCTGGTTTAGTATTCTTGTTAGTATTTTCTCTGCCTGATGTTCTTCTCATCTATAACTGTGAAAGTATTATCTAAAGAAACGGTAGATTCTGACAAAAGATCAATTAAAAAAGTTCCCGCAAATTCCGGGTCGGTTCCTTTGTACCTATAAAAGACAACTGAGACAGGTTCCTTCATCCCATATTTATAGATCAATTCGCCATAATCTTTATCAAAAGTGAGAATAATTCTATTCTCCATTTTAGCAAAAGCCATTACTTCCTCATCACTTATACCCGGCATTTCTTTTGTAATTGCAACTACATCAAACCCTTTGTCCAACAGTAACTGAACGCTCGGGTAAGGAAAATTTTCATTTGCTAGAAATTTCATTAGGCAATTTTTCCAAGGGGAAAGAATAGTTCCTGTTGCACACACTCTTTAAGATAGGAAAAAATAGCTAGTAAATGAACCTGCGTGAGCTGTGGATAGCTTTTGTATATCATCTCTTCAGTCCAACCATTTGAGAGTAATTCCAAAACAAGTTCAATAGATATCCGTGTGCCCTTTATTGTTGGCTTGCCAAGCAGGATATCTTTATCTGAAACTATGTACTCGCTCCATACCATTTACCAAAGTTAAATAAAAAAGCAGAAAACAGTCTTACAACCATTTTCTGCTTTCTATAAATTCATAGTTACTCAGAATCAATCGGCCTGATGGAACGGATATCTATAGTTCTCAGGAGATACATAGGTTTCCTTGATCGTACGCGGGCTGAGCCAACGATACAGATTTAGTACAGAACCTGCTTTATCGTTGGTACCTGAAGCGCGCGCGCCACCAAATGGCTGCTGACCCACAACTGCACCGGTTGGCTTGTCGTTGATGTAAAAGTTACCCGCACTGTTCACGAGGGCCTTAGTCATATACTCAATAGCATTACGATCCTGAGCAAATATTGCACCGGTTAATGCATAAGGCGATGTGTTATCCAGCACCTCCAGTTCCTGTATCCAGTTGTCTGTTTCGTATGTATAGATAGTAAGCACAGGTCCGAAGATCTCTTCGCACATGGTTACATAAGAAGGATCGGTTGTGTCAATAACAGTAGGCTCAATAAAATACCCCTTCGATTTATCGCACTTTCCGCCGCAGAGAATTTTAGCAGCACCATTGCTTTCTGCTACATTCTTAATGTAAGCTTCTATGCTGTTAAACGCTTTCTCATCGATCACGGCATTAATGAAGTTGGTAAAATCATCAACAACGCCCATTTTCATCGTTGCCAGTTCTGCCACCAGCTTCTTCTTTATTTCATCAGCAAGATTTGCAGGAAGATATGCACGTGAAGCTGCAGAGCATTTCTGGCCCTGATACTCAAACGCTCCTCTTGCAAGACCAGCCACAACTGCATCAACATTAGCAGTAGGATGCACGAATACAAAGTCCTTGCCGCCAGTCTCCCCTACTATCCGCGGGTAAGACTTGTAACGCGAAATATTGTTGCCTATGCTCTTCCACATACTCTGGAATACTCCGGTAGAACCAGTAAAATGGACTCCCGCAAAATATGGGTGCGCAAAGCATATCTCACCAACAACAGGACCCGATGGATAAATAATGTTGATGACACCGTTTGGTAAACCAGCCTCAATAAGAATTTCCATAAAAACACTTGCAGAGTATATCTGCGTATTGGCAGGCTTCCAAACTACCACGTTGCCACACATAGCAGGCGCAGTGGGCAGGTTACCACCGATAGCCGTAAAGTTAAATGGCGTTACAGCAAGAACAAACCCTTCCAGCGGACGGTATTCCATGCGGTTGTCCATACCCTGCGGAGACAGTGGCTGCTGCTTGTATATCTGGCTCAGGAAATGCACATTGAACCGCAGAAAGTCTATTAGTTCGCACGCACTGTCTATCTCAGCCTGGTAAGCATTCTTGCTCTGACCCAGCATGGTAGCGGCATTCATTCTGTAACGGTATTTTGTCGCCAGCAGTTCGGCTGCCTTCATAAAAATGGAGGCTCTATGCTCCCAGCTGGTTGCAGCCCAGCTCTCACGGGCGTTCAGTGCAGCATCAATAGCATTATGCACATGCTCTTCAGTAGACGGATAGTAATACCCCAGCAAATGGGAGGTCTCATGTGGCGGACGAATCGCTTCTTTCTTTTCTCCACGCACCTCCTCGCCGTCTATATACATAGGTATATCTCTTTTCTTGCTCTTCAGATCAGCAAGTGCTTCTTTGAGGGCTTTGCGTTCAGCACTGCCGGGGGCGTAGCTTAATACAGGTTCATTCTTTGGTTCGGCAAAATCAAAATATGCGTTATTCATTTATTCTGGAATTTGAAATTTGTAATTCGGGATTTGGAATGCAAAGGTACGTGGTTTGGCATAATTTAGGTAGCCATCAACATTGTATATAACGATACCCGAGCCTTTTAGAATTTTTCAGTATTTTTAAACTGACTATGAAATACTCCATTTTTATTCTGATATTTTCTTTGCTCTCTGCGCAAAATGTGACAGCCCGGTATCAGGTAGGTCACGAAAAATACCAACAAGACGGACAAAAACCACCAACATCCCCTTTGAGAATAATTGCCGGATTATGTATACCTGTTGGTTGTATCGGAGTGGGAGGGGGAATTTTTATTTGCGGAATGGGTAGAGATAACCGAGGATTAATAATGACGGGGGCAGGAGCAGGTTTTATAGCGTTGAGTACATACCTGTTTATATATGATGCATCGAAACATCGTAAACATAAATTGAGTATCATTTCAGCCCAATCTAATGAACTGGGGGTTGCTTATAATTTTCGTTGAAACCCTAACCCCTGCACAAAAACAGCCCTGAAAGGGCTCTATACACCAACACAGGGTGCAGCCCTGTGATACACAAAATCGCTGCGTCAGGCCTTAAGGGTCGGAACACATATATCAATCCCATACGTAACGCTCATCATACTCCACCTTATACTTTTTTAAAAACGCCCTGTATTCATCCTGAAAAGTCCTCTTTGCATGATGTTCGTGCTGATTTGCGATATATGCTATAACCGTTTCCACTTCCGAAGGATTTACGGAAAATGCACCATACCCATCCTGCCAATAAAAGTTCTTGTGTTTTTCGTCTCTTGTCTTAAACCATTTAGATGAATGAGATTTTATTTCTTCAATCAATTTCACCAAAGTGACTTTCTTAGATAGCATACACAGTATATGAACATGATCTGTAAATCCTCCAATTTTTATAGGTTGACAATCTAGGTTTTTGCAGATACCGGCGAGGTAAGCATGCAGTTCTTCCTCATAGGGTGGGTGTATCAGTGACTCCCTGTGCTTAGTGCTAAAAACGATGTGGATATAGTTCTTTACAAGTGATTGTCCCATGATTCGCATTTTCTTATTCCGCCCTTTCAGGGCTGAACCTTGTTTTTATAGTTTTTCCCGATGGGCTTCACCCATCGTTGACGTGTGGTTCCCTTTCAGGGCTTACGTTTGTTTCTACACTCTCCTATTGGCCTTCTCTTATCGTTATGGTATACCTACCTTTTCGGGGCATAGATTTGTTTTACTATTTTCCCTATGGGCTTCACCCATCGTTAACATATTCTTGCCCTTTCAGAGCTATGATATCTACTGTTATTTTCGCCAATGGCTACCCGAGTGGTTTACCTGTTTAAACATATCATTGGTTTAGGTTTCATCTCCAATCGTGAATACCTTCTGCGTCGTCTTGGCTAAATTATGGAATTTCAAAATAATCCAGTCTTAATAACGTTGCCATTGTAAATTGCACCAACTTTAGACAGATCATTTGCCCGCCATTACCCAACATACTAACCTCTCAGATGATGAACTCCTTGCCGCCTACAGGAGGGATGGAGACAATCAATGGATGGGGTATCTGCTGCAGCGCTATACTGCCCTGCTGCTGGGTGTTGCTCTCAAATACCTGAAAGATAAACCCCAAGCCGAAGACGCTGTGCAGCAGGTTTTCATTAAAGTGCTGACACACTTGCCTAAAGAACCTATACTGAACTTCAAGGGCTGGCTGTATATACTGATGCGCAATCACTGTCTGGAGCAACTGCGTGGCCGCACTTACAATGCGGATGAATCTGCGCTGGGGCATCTGGTAGCTACCGAACCGGATACCGAAGAAATAAAATGGCAGGAACATACACTGCAGCAAATGAACGATGCCATTGAATTACTCAATGACGACCAGAGGCGATCTATAGTCTTGTTTTATTTTAAGAAATACAGCTATGAGCAGATAATTGCAGAAACAGGTTTTACATTTATGCAGGTAAAAAGTTTTATTCAGAATGGCAAAAGAAATCTGAAAACAATATTGTTAAAAAAACTGGGCAACAGCCGGCAATGAGCGACAAGAATGACATATTGAATTTTGATGAGAATAAATCAGGGAGCAGAATACCCGAAGATAAGCTGCTGGCCTATCTGGAAGGAAAGCTTGCGCCTGACGAACAACATGAAATAGAGCTATGGCTGGCCGAAGAAGGCATGGAGAGCGATGCATTGGAGGGTCTAAAAGCGATTCAACCCGAGGAAGCAAAACACTCGGTGCAGCGGCTGAATCATACGCTGAGAAAAACATTGCTGCATAAAAAGCGATCAAGAAGACATACTAAAAATGACCACCTGGCATGGATAGCCATTGTTGTTATACTATTGTTGGCAGTTGTTGCCTATATTGTGATTAGAAAATCGATCTGAGCAAGAAAAGATAGTACAATTATGAAGCAACTTATTTCCCTGTTTTTTTTATATGGATTCATTACCAGTGCATCTGCGCAAACAGACAGCATTGTGGTCTGGAACAAATGGTGCGCTAAAAAAGACAGTTTTATATTGTTTAATGCCGGCAACAATCAGATACAGGTATACAGTCCTACTTTAAAGCCCGCCCAGATCAAACTTAAAAGCCTTGATAACAGCCTCCGTATTGGCAAGCCGGAAATTAAAGGCGACACACTGAGCGTACTGGCAATGCCATTCCCTAACAAAGGAAAAACGATGCGGCTGGCTGTACTGCATGCCAAAACATCTAAACAGATCAAGGTCATCACTTTCAGATGCGACAGCATCCCTCATCTGGTAGCCAACTTTGGAAAGTTGAAAGGCAGTGAAGCGAAGCGAAAAGATATACTAGCTCAAGGGATACTCACAGTTGCTTTCCCCGGTTCGTTATACAGCTATCCATATACCATCAAAGGTTACACATTCAAGATCAGTACGCCCAAGGGAGGAGCAACTATTCCGGTCAAAGGATTTTTCATTACTAACGATGTGCTGAAAGAAATAAATGCCGCACCTGACGGCACAGTTTTCGACATTACTGATATCAAAGCCACCTGCCCCGAGTGCGCGGTAAGAACACTGGACAACATTAAGATGAAAATAAAGTAAGGCAATACGGGTGAATGTGATGGAATGTGGTCAATATGTTACTGCCGAATGATACACCTAATAACATTTGCCGGCTCCAGATGAATCATATTCCCGCTAATTAAAAATCAGTATTTTCTATCGATCACATAATTCACCAACTCCTCCATGGCAAGGCGGGCGGGCGTTTCGGGGTATTGAAGGAGTAACGCCAGTGCCTCATCTTTATACTGCAGCATTTTCCCTTTTGCATAAGCTATACCACCCGACTGCTGCACCATGCTGATGACTTCATTAACCTTAGCCCTGTCTGTGCTGTTGTTTTTAACGATGTAAATGATCTTGCGTTTGGTAGCGGCATCAGCATTTTGCAGCGTATAGATCAGCGGCAGGGTCATCTTCTTTTCTTTGATGTCAATACCGGTTGGTTTGCCTATGTTATCCTGACCGTAGTCGAACAGATCGTCTTTGATCTGAAAGGCAATACCCACTTTTTCACCAAACTTCCTAAAGTGTTCAGACACTGCTTCGTCTGATGAACCGGAGTAGGCACCTGCCGCACAAGCTGATGATAACAGCGATGCGGTTTTTGCACGAATGATCTCAAAGTATACAGATTCATCAATGTCGAGTTTGCGCGCCTTTTCCATCTGCAACAATTCTCCCTCACTCATTTCCTTTACTGCCCTCGATGTGATCTTGAGAATATTGATGTCTCCATTGTCAATAGACAGCAGCAATCCTTTTGATAAAAGGTAATCGCCCACCAGCACTGCGATCTTATTTTTCCACAGAGCGTTTATAGAAAAGAAATCCCTGCGTTTCATTGAATTATCCACCACATCATCGTGTACCAATGTGGCGGTATGTAAGAGCTCTATCAATGAAGCTGCCCTGTAAGAAGCATCGTTTATTTCGCCGGCAATTTTGGCCGATAAAAAAACGAACATCGGTCTCATCTGCTTCCCCTTCCTCTTAATAATAAACCGCATGATCCGGTCTAATAGCTGATTAGAACTCTTGACACTTTCAGAGAACTTTTTTTCAAATAATGCCAATTCCGTACCAATAACCTTTTTTACCTGATCCATTGAAATGTAGTTCCTAAGAAGTGTAAAAGTCGAAATAAGAATTCTATTCAGGAAATTTTTTATTCAGCCTCCTGTTATCCACAATAAAATGGTAAAATAGTTGTTTATTTTATATGGTTGTTTGTTTTTTGGGTACCGCCTCTATACCTTTGTAATTACATCTTTAACATAGAAAAATAAAGATAAAACACTAATACGTACAACATGCTCCAAAAGAAGTACCTGTTATTAACCGGGTTGTTTGTTATCCTCGCTCAGTTTGTATTTGGGCAGGAAAGCCAGACTCCGGCTCCTAAAGCTCCCGCGGCATCTCCTCAATGGTCTAACAGAGATATGACTTACAGAGGCAAGAACTACGATGTGCTGGACTCTTCATATTACCCCAAAGGTAAAAGGAGTAAGCAATTTCATCGTTACATGGAACATCAGGAGCTATTCCCACCTAAGCCCCGCAATAAGTGGGAAATAGGTGTTGGTTTTGGATTGTACAATGTAATTGGCAATGTACCTACCCAAATGCTTTGGGAAGGTGGCGGCGGCGGTGTTAACGTTAACGTGCGTAAATCCATCGGCTATATATTCTCATTGAGGTCTCAGTTTATTTATGGTGTTGGCAGAAATATAGACAGGCAGGCAACTACGGGCTACGATGCCCCATACACTAAGTATGGCTATACACCGGTTTTCTATGCCGCATCTACCAACCGGACACCGAATCCTGTTTACAGGTCTACCCGCATGGAGGCATCAATGCTCAGCCTTGATCTGATGTTCAATGCATACAATATCAACTTCCATCAGGCACGAAATAAAATCGCATTCTTTGGTTATCTGGGGCTTGGCGGACTTGCTTATAAAACACGCATTAACGCACTCGATTCCAAATACCAGCCTTATGATTTTGGAAAGATCGTAACAGACCCGGGTGCTAAAGACAGCAAGGTGCGCAAACAGCTGAAAAGCGGCATGGATAAATCTTTTGAGAGTGCCGCCGACAACCCAGGTAAAAAACATATCCTTGATAAGAAAACTCTGGACTTCGCTCCCAGTATAGGTGCCGGCATACAATACAAAATTGACAAGACCTGGAACATTCAGATCGAAGAAAGGTATACTTTCCCTAACGATAGATACCTGGATGGCTCACCATTTGGTCCAAACCTGGGTAATACACCATCGGCAGGAAAAGCATCAGACGCTGTCAACTATTTTTCGATCGGGATCAATTACAACCTGAACTCCAAAAAGAAAGCTGTTGAACCTCTTTACTGGATCAACCCATTGGATCATGCATACAGCGAGCTATCTTACCCACGCCACATGATATTGCCTAATCCGGTATTACCTGATGAGGATGGCGATGGCATAACTGATCAGTTTGACAAATGTCCTAAAACACCGGCAGGCTTAGCTGTTGATGCACACGGCTGTCCGCTGGATACAGATGGCGACGGAGTACCTGACTACAAAGACAAACAGCTTATCACTCCTACCGAGTGCCAGCCTGTTGACGCAGACGGTGTAGGCCATTGTCCTTGCCCCGATGCATGTAAAGACATGAACGGTGGCGGAACCAAGAACGGCCCTTGCGGCAGCATTGGCGCCGGTACGTTGTTGTTTACAAGTGCTAACCACATCAGCACCGGAATGGAATCGCAGCTGGGAATACTGGCTTCGCAGATGCTTGCCAATCCTACTTGTAAAGTAGTGATACTTGGTGGTGGCAGTGGCAGCAAAGCAAAAGAACAGCACTCATGGGAGCATGTAAATGCAGTTATAGAGCATATGAGCGAGAAGAACAACATCAGCCGCGATCGCTTCATTTTTAAATACGGCGAGGCTGGTGATGAGAACATTGTAACATACCGCTCTGCGAATGTGGACGAATCTGGCACCAACAATCCACCGCCACCGCATCCTGAAATAAAATAACAAATAACTGATTTATAGAACGCCCCTTTAGCGGGGCGTTTTTTTTGTGGCAAGCATCGGTTTGTAAACAGGGAATGCGCTGCAGTACAAAGTGACTTTGCCTTGCCTACTACGCGACAATGCAATTTATCGCTTGGTTGCATTAGCCCGCTAGCATTCTTTATTTTAAACCAATAAATAAATGGACTCTTAAGGAAGTGCTACATCAAAATTACCATTGTCGACGGTAATCGTGTCGGCTTTGAAACTGAACTTTCCCCTCAACGCGTATGCGGTATCGCTCAAAACATCGATTTTGCCGGTGGTGGCGAAATGCCTCTGAGTCCCCACATAGTATGTGGCTGTTACCAGCGGAGGATTTACCGGATAAGACCCAGGCCCTTTGAACCGTGTAATATTGAACGAAATGGTTGTAGAGCCCCCATTGTTGGTTCGGGTGGCATTGATAAGCAGATTAGACGTACTGCTGTCGTTTCCGGAATATTTCACTTTGTACCCGAATGCTGAATCAGTCTTCCAACTGCCTCCGTTAATAGTAGCACTGATGAAAACTGTAGAATCGGGATCTTTTTGCTGTACGCTGTTTCCTGTAACAGGAGACGATGACTTTTTACAGGCCACACACACCGACACAGACACTACCAAGATTGCAAAAAGCCTTTTCATAATAAATCCTTTAGCTATGATAACGGAAAACCGCTAAAGTTTGGTATACAAACAGCAATGGGTTATCAATAAAAATACCATGGCTTACCTACACTAAATGCACCATCGAGTACACTTGTGCCGCTGGCAGTCTGAAAAGAGAAATAACCAATGAGGCTGTTAGCAGAAATTTTAGTGATGGCTACTATGCCGCCAATTGCAGGATCAGCCACATGATTGTGTACAAACGTTGCACTCGCCTGCCCCTGCACAATTGAGAATGTACCGATCTTCTCCTTATAGCTGCTTACGGTAAGAATGATCTGGTCATTTACATAACCAAGATCCGACGAATTACCCGTGATCTTAAGCGTAACGATAGAATCGTGTGCCTGAGTATCAACGGTTGTAGGAACAACAGTTTTAGATGTAAAATTATATGTACCAATACTGGCAGTCAGATATGGATCGAGCGTAGTTTCATAGGGCGTATTTTTGATGCAGCTATTTAAAGCCAGCGTGCAGCAAAAAAGTAGTATTAAAGAAAAAAAGCCTTTCTTCATAAAGCGATATTTGCGCTAAGATAAACAAAAATGATTTTAAAAATAAAGTCTTTTTAGGCGGAGAATTGATATTCGCCAATAATTTGTTATAACATAGGTTCATACCGGCATGTTTTTACCGGCGTATCTCTGTAACCGGATAAGTTTGTTATTTTTGCTGACCTGTAGGTTAGCAGGTTTTAAAACAGCAAGTAATTGAAGATCATCACCAAGGGGCTGGTTAAAAAATACGGCAAACGTACCGTAGTAAACAACGTTTCATTTGATGTAAATCAGGGTGAAATAGTGGGATTGCTGGGGCCAAACGGAGCCGGCAAAACTACATCGTTCTACATGGTGGTGGGGCTGGTAAAACCCGATGAAGGCGAGGTATTCCTTGAGGATCAGAACATCACCAGCCTGCCCATGTTTAAGCGTGCTCAGATGGGCATAGGCTATCTGCCGCAGGAGGCCTCAATTTTCAGAAAATTATCTGTAGAAGACAATATCTCCGCTGTGCTTGAGATGACTAAACTCAACCGCACCGAGCAGAAACGAAAACTGGAGGAACTGCTGGACGAGTTCAGGCTTGGCCATGTGCGTAAAAGTAACGGAGATGTGCTGAGCGGTGGCGAAAGACGGCGAACAGAGATAGCCAGAGCATTGGCTGTAAATCCCAAATTTATTCTGCTGGATGAACCTTTTGCCGGTATCGACCCAATAGCTGTTGAAGACATACAAAGTATAGTGGCCACACTCAAGTATAAAAACATTGGTATCCTCATCACGGATCACAACGTACAGGAAACCCTTTCTATTACCGACAGAGCCTACCTTCTGTTTGAAGGTAAAATACTGAAAGCAGGTACAGCCGAGGAACTTGCAGCCGATGAACAGGTACGAAAAGTGTATCTGGGACAGAACTTCGAGCTCAGACGCAAGGATTATCTGCACGAGCAGGGGCGGAAGTCGTAAGGGATGGTAGATAGTAGTTAGTAGTTAGTAGATAGTCGTGAGTAGTTAGTAGATAGTCGTGAGTAGTTAGTAGATAGTCGTGAGTTGATCAGGATTTGAGGATTTTCAGAATGTATGTTCATAAATTTTCCCACTTTTTACGAAAAGTGTGTGAAAAATATAAAATGCTGATAATCGATTATTTGCACCCTTTTTGTGGATAAGAATTTCCCATTTCTTTCCCATTTTCTCCCCGATCAGGACCTGCCTGCCGGCAGGCAGGTTTTCGGAATCTTAGGATTTTCAAGATATATTTGATAAATTTCTACCACAAGGTTCACAAAGTCCGCACAAGGTTCACAAAGTATTGATTGTCGTAAAACCAACCGGAAGCAAACTTCCGTTTTACTTCCGGTTTCTTCCGGTGGCGGAAGTGGCAGAAAGTGCTTAATTAATTGAAAATCAACTAATTGTAAATGGATTTCCGGTTGCGCCGGAAAAAGGTTGTCTGAACCACGGATTAAACTGATTCCTCGGATTACACTGAATTAAACACAAAATTTAATTGGTTGTGCCTATTTGTAAATATCGGGTATAGAATGGAAATGGCAAAATTGAAAATCTGTGATGGGACGCATGCGGCCAATGATAGGACGGAGGGGGCTTGTGACAGAAAAAAGTTTCAAGGATTGTTCAGCTACAATATTATACGGGATTTTTAGTATAACTTTATGTTGAGCATAATTATCTGATATGAAAAAGCAGTTTTTCAAACACCTACGAACGAACACGAATTGCCTCAATGCTTGTAGTACACCTTTGTATACTGGCACTGCATTTCCTTCTGGAACAATTTTTAAATATTCTGGAAGCGGTGGCTTACCAACCGGCGCTTGTCCACTTTATATAATGCCGTAGTTAATTTGCATTCATAGGTGTTTAACCAGTTTTATGAGGAATTGTTTGTTTGCTTTTATTTTTTGTCCAACCCTGTTATCTGCTCAAGTTATCACCACAATTGCAGGTGGAGGAATTGGGGGTGATGGCGGTCCAGCAACATCAGCGTCTCTTTACGATCCAGTAGGAATGGCAATTGATTACAAAGGCAACCTATTCATCGCTGAATGTCTAGCTCATGACATTCGAAAAGTTGATAGTACTGGAGTTATCACTACCTACGCAGGTATCAGTGGTGCTGCCGGTTTCAGTGGAGATGGAGGAGCAGCAACCAACGCTAAATTTAATCAGCCTAGTGGAATAGCAGTAGACAGTTTGGGGAACTTGTTCATTGCCGATGCTTTAAATCACAGGGTACGAAAAGTTAATGCTAATACGGGAATTGTCACAACGATTTGTGGCAATGGTACTGCTGGACTTACCGGGGACGGTGGACTCGCCAATGCGGCAACTTTGGACTTTCCAAATAGTGTTTTATTTGATAAACTGGGTAATCTATATATAGTTTCGGCTATCCACAGTAAAATAAGAAAAATTAATTCTGCTGGTATTATTAGTACAATAGCTGGAACTGGAATTTCGGGGGATTCCGGGGATGGGGGCATGGCCACCAACGCCACGATCCAACCGTCAAATATCGGATTTGACAATATTGGAAATTTGTATATGAATGACGAGGGAAATAGCATTGTACGGAAAATAAATACAAGTGGGATAATCTCTCATTTTGCTGGCGACAGTGGTCATTATTTGTATAACGGCGATGGAATCAATGCGTTAACAGCCAATTTTGAATCATCTTGGATCGCAATAGATTTGAATGGGCATTTATGCATAGCTGATCATTGGAACAATAGAGTGCGGATGATTGACGATGCAGGCGTTATTCATACTATCGCTGGAAACGGAACTCCTGGTAGCACTGGAGATGGAGGCTTGGCGACTTCTGCTAAATTGCATTCACCAGGTGGTCTTATTTTTGACATGTGTGGCAATCTATATATTGCTCAAGTCAACCAACCGCGTATCCGCAAGGTAACATTCAACACCCCGCCATGCACATATCTCGGTGTAGAGGAAATAGACAAATCAGATATTACGGTTTACCCCAATCCAGCGACAGACGAGTTGCATATCGACGTGAGTGTCAATGTAGAATATGTATTATTGAACATAACAGGCATTATAGAACAAACCGGAACACTCAAAGAAGGCAGTAATAGTGTGCCCGTAGGGTCATTGCCTGCAGGGTTGCATATGCTCGTACTTATAGATGAGGAAGGGCGGAAAATTGTAGAGAAGATCGTAAAAGAATAGGAGAAAATCCGTGCTATCAGTGATATCCATTGAAATCCGAGATCCGTCACCAGCGAGTCTCCGTTTTTCTGCGGAACTCGCCGGAATCAGAGTACTGGAGTTGAAGTAATTTCCCCTCCGCGAGATGCGCCCGAGTCCTCGCCTGCGCCCAAGGCCGGGCTTAGAGAGACTCGGCCGCGACATTAAGAACGCATCATCTTTCCGGCTCCTTAACCTATCATTATTCCTTCGGCTTATCCCAATTGAACATCCAGTTCACGCCAAACTTATCAGTGCACATGCCAAATTTTGCACCCCAAAAGGTATCCTGCAACGGCATAGTAATGGTACCACCGGCAGAAACAGCGTTGTATGCCGCAGTTATATCAGCATCATTGTTAAACCCGAGTGAGAGTGAAATATTATTGCCAAAGTTAGCCGCGCGGTCAGCAGGGCAATCTGAAAATAATATCTTGGTACCTATCACATCCATCTCACCATGCATCACCTTGTTTGCATCTGCCTCGGCAAAAGGCATTGGTGCCTCATTGTAGCGGCTGATGGCCTTGATTTCGCCTCCAAAGGCATCTTTATAAAAATTCATGGCCTCTTCGCAATTGCCGTTAAAAAAGAGATACGCATACAACTGCATAGTAATTTGATTTATGAAACAAATATATTGATAGACTGGTCAATTTTCAAGTTGCGTAAGTGAATTTTCGGCTAAATCAGATGGAGTATCCGTTTGTAGTAAATATTCCTACCTTTGCCGCCGCTATGCAGATAGAAATATTAAAGTCTAAAATCCATAGGGTAAAGATCACTGAAGCTAACCTGAATTATATAGGTAGTATTACTATTGATGAAGACCTGATGGAGGCCTCCAACCTGATAGAAAACGAAAAAGTACAAGTACTGGATCTGGACAACGGTGAGCGGCTGGAAACATACGTGATCAAAGGCACTCGTGGGTCGGGTATGATCTGCATGAACGGGCCCGCAGCCCGTAAGATTAATGTCGGCGACATAGTTATCATTATATCATATGCTTTGATGGATTTTGAAGAAGCTAAGAAATTTAAACCATCAATTATCTTCCCGAACGACAATAACGGATTGTAACGAATACGTTAAACCTTTTTCCGCGGACTACATTCTTCAGCTTACCGTAGTATCTTTAAGGTTATGAAGCGTACCCTTCTTACGATTTTGCAGTACGTGATCTTCCTGGGTCTGGGTATCTGGATCGTTTACCACATGCTTCATCAGCTTTCCCCTAAAGAGGAATATGATCTGATAGCTGCTATTGAAAGCATCAATGCATGGTACCTGATCCCCATCTCGATCGTAGGTTTTTTATCACATTTTTTCAGGGCAATAAGATGGCTGTACCTGCTGGAAACTACCGGCACCAAACCTTCACTTGTAAATACCACTTTGGCAGTAATGATAGGTTACATCACCAACCTGGCAATACCCAGAGCCGGTGAAGTGGCCAAATGTACAGTACTGGCAAAGTACGAGAAAATACCTGCGCATAAAATGATAGGCACTATCGTAGCCGAGCGGGCTTTTGATATCCTTTGCCTGCTGGTGATCGCTGTGGCTGCGTTTCTGCTGCAACTAAGAATGATCAGCGATTATGTGGGCGATAAGATGCATCTGCTGGGCGAAAAAATACAACGCCACCAAACAATCTTATTTTTGATACTAGCTGCCGTGGCTGCACTTATTGTAGCACTCGTGGTTGTGTATCGCCGGAATAGGGAAACAAAGGTGGGTAAGTTTATCAAAGAGTTAGCCCATGGGGTGTTTTCCATCATCCACATGAAAAAAAGGTGGCAGTTTATGGGGTACACGGTTCTTATATGGGCTATGTATCTGCTCCAGATTTTTATCGGGCTCGAAAGCCTGCCTGCGACCAACCACTTAAGTATTCTTGCTGCGTTGGTAGTACTCGTTTACGGCAGCGTAGGGATGATCGTTACACCGGGCGGTATAGGTATGTATACATTGCTTGTAGCTCAGATATTAGGCGTGTATAATGTACCCGATGTGCCTGCGGAGGCATTCGGCTGGATTGCCTGGGCTGTTCAAACAGTTATCATTATCATTTTGGGAGTAGCTTCATTGCTGTTAATTCACCCGCTAAACAGAAAAAAAGATGCACAAGCTGCAGTGGATACAAAATAAAATAACAGACAGAGAACAACTCTCGAGACAATGCCATGTGTGGCGTGCAATCGGAAAGAAAATTGTTTTCACAAACGGCTGCTTTGACATACTCCATCATGGTCATCTTGATCTGATCGCAAAAGCGGCTGATCTGGGGAATGTGCTGGTACTTGGCCTGAACACCGATGCATCTGTAAAACGTCTGAAAGGAGCAGAACGGCCGGTTACCAATGAAACTGACAGAGCATTTCAGGTAGCATCATTACTTTGTGTAGATGCCGTTTGCCTGTTTGATGAAGACACCCCTGAAGAACTCATTACCGCTCTTGCCCCTGATGTGCTGGTAAAGGGTGGCGACTACACAATAGACAATATTGTGGGCGCCGAATTCGTGCAAAAAAATGGCGGCAAAGTGGAGATCATTCCGTTTGTAGAAGGCTATTCGACTTCATCGATCATTGACCGGATAAAAAAATTATAACACTTCTAGCGGTTGATCTTTAACGTATCCAACATTTCGTTGGTGAGGTCATCTGTGTAAATACCTGCCCCGTTAACCAATATGCCCCTGATGTCGTATTTCGAACAGGATATGGCATACACAATCGCCTCATCGGCCGGGTCGCTATCTCCTTCAAAACGGTAGAACTTATCGATCACAAACTCATCATGGAATACTGAGAAGTGTCCATCCCTGCACTGGATACAGTTTTGCTGCAGGTTAAAATCCTCCACATACCCCTGAATACGCAGTGCATTTATTACCTCGGTAAGTGTTGTCATTTCTTCCATTATACGAAACTACCGATTTAAATGTTCTCAAATTTGCAAAAAAAAAGAACCCCGAAAATCGGGGTTCCTAAAAAAAGTAAATTGAAGTTTGTTGACTAGCGCTCAACTGCAAACCTGAATATTTTGCTTTCGCCATCTCTGGTAACCTGCAACAAATATACGCCTGAAGGAATATTGTTCAGATCAATAGTCTCATGTAATTCATTGCCAATCAAAGTTGTTGTACCCTTGTAAACACTCTGGCCAACCATGTTGGTAACACTAACGTCAAGAGAACTATTTCCGTTATTTTCCAACGTGCCCTGTAATGTAAACGAACCATTATTAGGATTCGGGAACAGACCAACATTTTCAAACGCAGCGGCAATATTTGTTACACCTACGTTAGTAGCGATAACTAAAGCATTGCTGGTACCAAAAGGAGTTGCAGAGCAGTTCATGGTACTCATCACTACCAAACGGATAGTATCCTTGCGGGTAACACTGGCTATTGTGTATGTACTGTTAGTTGCACCCGGAATATTGACACCATTCTTGGTCCACTGATAAGCAGGCGCTATACCCGCATCGTATACCCACGAATTAAAAGTAATGCTGGAACCTGATGGCACAAATAAACCAGGGCTGGCAGAAATATAAACAGTAGGTGAATGCGAAATTACATTCATGTGGATGACATTGCTGGTAGCGTTTGCCGGCGAAGGACAATCTACGCTACTGTGAAGGATGCAATAAACCTGTGCCCCATCGAGCAAAGAATTTGTAGACCAGGAATTAGAAACAGCACCTACCACCGGAGTAGATGGTCCTTTCATCCACTGGAAGGTAGGTGTAGAACCACCATTGATCGGGAATGCGTTAAAATTCACCAGATCACCGGAGCAAATGGTATCACCTGCAGTACCCGGAACCCAGGGCGAACTTGCACTGATAGATATTGAAACAGGGTGCACGGGGTTTACATTCACAAGTGCAAATCCCTGCGCCGACTGACATCCATTAAGCGTATCCATTACAAAGTAGAAACCTGCATTAAGTGCTGTGCTTACAAAAATAGTATCGTCCTGCCTTGTAGAA
The DNA here is from genome assembly GCA_903829015.1 of uncultured Bacteroidota bacterium. Lineage (GTDB taxonomy): Bacteria > Bacteroidota > Bacteroidia > Chitinophagales > Chitinophagaceae > Nemorincola. The sequence continues at coordinate 21,886 of CAIKOJ010000120.1, read as the reverse complement.
GTAAATCCATTTGGTCCGACCCAATAATATGTCAATGGACTTGCTGTTGTATCAGGATCGGCGTGCAGGATTATTGCACCTCCGGCGCAAACTGAATTTGCAGAAACAATAGGTGTAGGTGGAGTAAAGCTGCTTACAGCAACTGCAACAGTTGCGGAACTTGCCGGACAGCCATTGTGTACTGTGGTAACCGTATAAACTCCTGCGCTTCCTAACGTTACAGGATCAACAGTTGGATTCTGTAATGTAGAAGTATAGCCAAGTGGCCCTGTCCAGGAATACGTAAGGATCGAGTAGGTAGCTGTATCATGCAGGAAAATAGTATTGCCAACACAAGCAGGCGAGTTTGAACTAGCTGTAGTACCACCGATTGAACTCACGACGTTAATGTTGTAAAATTCATCAGGAGAAACATATGCCGGGTTAGTAGCAACGATCCGAATGCGGTAACCTGAGCCAAGTGGCGTTCCGCCCGGAATAACACAAGAGATTGTTCCTGAGCCAACTGCAGTAACGGTACCAATGTTTACCGGAGATGCAAAACTACCTATAGCATTGGAAAGCTGCACAGTAAATGTGTTGCCGGCAGTGAATGTCTGAGGAGCAGGTAACACAGAGTAAAATACCTGCAGTGTACCACCCGCACAAACCATCGTATCGATAAATGGCTGATTGATGGTCACATACAGATCCGCGTCAAATTTCGCAACGAAACCATCATAGGAGCCACCCGCATATGCCACCTGAGCAGCACCGGCAGTAGAAATGCCACCTGCACCATAAAGCCCAAGGCTGGTTGTGTAACCCGCTATCATGGTTTGTCCGTTGGCATCAACAGCTACGCCATTTGCATAGTCATAAAAAGTACCACCGAAAAATGTACCCCAAAGTCTTTGACCAAGGGAGTTGATCTTAACCATGTAAGCATCATAATCACCGCCATTGGCAGGTTGTGATGCTCCTGGTGTTGCAATATTGTTATTGCTAAAAGTGGCGCCTGCTGCAATTACGTTGCTGTTCTGATCGAAACAAACTGCCTGACCGTAATCAAGAGCCGAGCCACCGTAATAGGTGCTCCATTTCCTTGCACCAGTTGCATCGAAGTAAGCTACGAAAGCGTCCTGTACGCCTCCACCTATGGTTGCCTGTACAGCACCTGCACTTGCAATCACGTTTGGACTTGTAGTGTTACCCACAATTGCTATGTTGCCGGTTACCGGATCTAAAGCAATCGCATTAGCCGCTTCGCTGCCCGTACCACCGAAATATGTTCCCCATGTCCTGATACCTGCCGAGCTGAAAGATGCTACAAACGCATCATTCGTTCCACTTAATGCACTCTGGAATGCACCGGCAGAGGCCATAGTGGTGATACTGTTTGTCTGACCAGTGATATATGCATTGCCGGTAACATCGCATGCTACGCCATAACCTGTTTCCTGTGAAGAGCCACCGTAGTATGTAGACCATTGAATAGAACCAACACTATTGAACTTAGCAAGAAACGCATCTGTGGAGCCGTTTCTTGCTATCTGGTAAGCACCTGGAGAAGCAATATTAGTGGTACTTGCTGTTCCTCCGGTGATGTATACATTGTTGAAACCATCAACAGCTACAGAGGTAATATTGTCATTGCCGGGGCCACCGAAAAAAGTACACCACTGCCTTGCACCGGTGTTATTGAACTTAATTAAAAAACCATCATTGCCGCCACCGTTAACAGTACGATATGCTCCTACAGTTGATAACAAACCTACTGCAGGTGTTGACGTTGTAGAACCTCCCAAATAAATACCCGAACCACCACTTTCTATAGCAACACATGTACCCTGATCTGTGCCTGTGCCACCAACATATGTGGTGAACTGTATAACACCTGCAGCGTTATACTTAGCCAGGAAAGCATCAAATGCACCACCCTGATAGATGCCCATAAATGCACCAACAGTTGCAAGTCCGTTGCTGGATGTATGACCACCTACGTATGAAAACCCTAAAGCATCTTCAACAATTGATGTAGCCACATCCAGATTTGTACCACCTAAGTACGTACTCCACTGCAGAGTAGGATCGATAGTGATACCGCCTTTGTAGTCGCCTGTCTCGAAAGTAACAACGTTGTTTTTTACTTTAAAACTTGAAGGAACTGCCCTTCCTGTTTGCTGCTCAAATGCAACCGGGCTATTCTCATGTACTGTACCCATCGGTGTTACAGCAGTTATACCTCCATCGTTGGTAACTGTAAGCGATGTAGCACCGCCATACGTAAGTTTTATGTCCTTAACATTGCCACCCGGGCGAACATTGAAATCATATTCAACATTGCCGTCCTTAACATATAACACCCAATCAATATTTGGATAAACGTCTTTGTACACCAAACGGCTCCATGCACCTGCTGTAAAACCATCAGTGCCGTTTTTGCCTATGTAGTAATTTTCATAGTAACTCTGCTTATCAGATGGGATCACTTCTGCATTAGGATTAGCACCGGTTAGTGTTACGTCCATTCTGTAAGTGGTAACCATCTCGGGATTTGCCGATTTAATATCGCCTTTCTTAAACTGGTAGTGTAGCTGGCCGTTACCAATGTAAAGCACCATACCCGGAGTAGCAAGGGAATACTGGATATCCTTACGAGGACGGTTATTTTGATCTGCTACCTGGCCCTTATTCTCAATAAAGCACAAAGGTTTAGCCAGTCCGTTAGAATGACCGGCAGATTTTACATCTTTAGCTGCCAGAGAAAGGGAAAGTATACAACACACAAGGAGCGACCCGCATTTCGTACCATTAAAATACATATGCTAATATTTATCAGTTATTTATCAAACTGCAAAATAAGAATAATATTTGGAACGCCCAACGGAAACAGGCTATTTATAAAACAGTTATTTCAGGCTACAAATCATATTGTAGCGAAAATGTGAATAATCGGACAAACAAGAGGCTAATTGTGTATGAAAATACTGTTATTGCAGGCGATTTATCCGGTAATAATTTCGGTGGTCATCACCCTATTTAACTCATCCGGGCTTTCGATATAAATGTTGACGTAAGGTTTACGCAGCAGTTCCTCTGCCTTTTGGGGCCATTCAATAAAACAAATTGCCTTACCTGCCATGGCTTGATCGATACAGTCTTCCATTCCTGCATTTATAGCTTCAGAAGTATCTTTTAATCGGTACCAATCCATATGATATATCAATCGATCTTCATTTGACCGGGATTTGAAATGATATTCGTTGATCAATGCGAAAGTGGGGCTGCTAACAGCATCCTGTACAAGCAGATGATCACATAGTTTATGTATAAAGGTGGTCTTTCCGGCACCCATATCTCCATGAAAAGCAAATAAATGATAATCCAGATAATGGTTCCAAAAATCACTTACCGCCTGATCTATGTTTTCGAGTGTATAATGAAAATCCAAATTTTCCGTTTGTAGTGCAAAGTTAGGATCAATAATGAAATTATATGGCTGGAAAATTATGTTACTGATCTAATGGACGACATGCACGGAATTTGCTTTGTTTAATTTATTAACTTTAACCTGCAATACACCATCCCTGTCAAAAATATTATCACATACGTTAACGTAACCATTTTAGCCTTAGATGAAGAAACTACTGACCTTAGGATTATTAATTATCGCTATTTTTATTTCAAACAGCATTTGCGCAACAGAACTATGGACGCCTGTTGATAAGAACCAGATTGCTGCGCTGACAGTAAACACCACAGCCGCACGTTTTCTTGCGTTTAACACCAATGAAGCAACTCTGAAAGCGAAGCTATTTTCTCTCTCCGGCACTCAATCCAACTCCCAGATATTACCCATACCGCAGTCTGATGGTACGATACGTAATTTCTATGTTTGGAAATCTTCTATTTTCCCTGATGAACTCAGTGCCCGTTACCCGGATATTATGACGTGGACTGGAGTAGCCACAGATGATCAAACTGTAACGGTAAAAATAGATTTCACAGTGTATGGATTTCACGCAATGATTTTTAATGGCAGCGGAATTGACTTTTTTGATCCGGCAGATGATAACCATACCGGCTTATATACTGTACACAGCAAAACCGATGAAATAAGGAAGTTTGTCCAGTCGAGCAAATGCAATACAGTTAGTTCCGATCTTCCGTCAATAGAGCCGGCATTACAACTAAGCAAAAACAGCCACCGCATATCGAACGGCTACACTCAGCGAAAATACGTGCTGGCACTCGCCTGCTCTCACCAATATGCCCAGGCGGCTACAGGACTATCCAACCCTACTATAGCGCAGGTATTGAGTAAGATGACCACCACCATGAACCGGGTAAACGGTATTTATGAAAGGGAATTGTCTGTGACTATGATATTTGCATCTAATGAGAATAACCTGATCTTCCCTACTGAAAATGGCAGCGTGAATGGCCACGACACTTTCAGCAGTTGGGACAGCGATCCGAACACCTGCCTGCAGGTGAACCAATACTTTTGTGACAATCGAATCGGCAAAAACAACTATGATATTGGGCATGTATTTACTACGAACGGAGGTGGTTTGTCGCAGATAGGTGTAGTGTGTGACTCCTTTCAGAAAGCAATGAGCGTAACGGGACAAGCAGCCCCCACGGGCGACGGTTTCGATATTGATTACGTAGCCCACGAAATGGGACATGAGTTCGGTGGCAATCACACTTTCAATAACGGCGTAGACGGGTATTGTGGCGGAGGAAACATTGTCATTCCTGTGGCATTTGAACCAGGGAGCGGATCGACCATAATGGCATATGCCGGCATTTGTGCTCCCGACGATCTACAATTGCATAGCGATGATTATTTTCATGCGGTAAGCCTTTACGAAATACAACTTTACATTTCTACTTCAGGGAACTGGTGTGCAGACCATATCAGTACCGGCAATAAACTGGCACAACTCCCAACTTTCTCGGCATCTTATACAATCCCTTACCTTACCCCCTTTGAATTGGTAGCCCCAACAGCTGTTGACTCTGTTGGTGGCGCGGCCATCACCTATTGCTGGGAACAATGGAACCTGGGGGATTCGACCTACAGATTGAAGGATACGCATTACAGGGGCCCAATCTTCAGATCATTTACACCAGTTAAGTCGCCCACAAGAGTATTTCCTAAGAACAGTATGGTACTGGCTGGCAGATTGAATGATGCAGGACAGGAAGCCAATGAAGGAGAGAAGGTTCCTGACGTAAGCAGGTACCTCACTTTCAAACTTACTGTACGCAATATTCTCAATGGGTTCGGTTGCTTTCTGTTTCCCGATGATACGATTCACCTGCAGGTGATCAATACCGGTGATAGTTTCAGAGTAACCAGCCAAGATGATTCAACCGCAGTCTATGTAGGCGGCAGCACTCATGAAATATCGTGGAAAGTAGCCGGCACTGCGGCTGCACCTATAAATTGCGCCAACGTAGACATTTATATGTCTGAAGACGGTGGTTATACATGGCCTCACCATATAGGCGCATTCCCCAACACAGGTAGTGCAATATTGCCACTCCCCAACCCTGCAGCATATATTTCAAATCAAGCAAGGCTGAAAGTGAAGGGTGAAAACAATGTGTTCTTTAATGTCAACAAGTATAATTTTTCGCTCACGCACAACGATGGTACCGACACGCTGATTAACCTGTATCCTAACCCGGTACATACCACTCTAAGATTGTCATCGGGCAATAAGGGCGTGCTCAGTTTCCATATCGTAAATTCTGTAGGTAAACTTATCTATGCGGGCACCGTTGATGGTCTTTTGGATATTCCTGTAAGTTCCTGGCCGCGCGATGTGTATATTGTAAAATTCATAGACATAAGAAACAACAGAACAGTGAAGAAATTTGTGGTTGATTAGTAACCGCATAAGATGAATTTTAATTAACACTACAATCAGTTTCAATTGAGTACAGGCGATAATAGTATTTTAGGATTAAAGATGCCTACCGATTCACGGTGGGCGGATCTGGCATCAGTATCACTCGAGGAGATATTAACGGACCATGCTTTTTGCGAGCAGAAAGCAGCCACACAATGTATATCACTCATTCAGCGGTATGCAGATAAAGAAGATCTGGTGAACGCACTTGCACCTATAGTTACAGAAGAATGGGGTCACTTCAGAATGGTTTGGGCAGAAATGAAAAAGAGAGGTTTTGTGCTGGGCCGGCAAAGAAAGGATGACTATGTGAACCTGCTGCTGCAGCATGAACCTAAGACCATACCCGGCGACGACAAACTACTGCACAAGCTGATGATAGGTGCAATGATAGAAGCAAGAAGCTGTGAGCGTTTCAGGCTGCTGCACGAAGGATTGGAAGATGCGCAACTGCGTAACTTTTATTACAAATTCATGGTTTCAGAAGCAGGCCATTACAGATTGTTCATAGAGCTGGCGGAGCAGTACTACCCTGTAGAAAAAGTTCGTGCGACTTGGCAGCAATGGCTTAAAATAGAAGAACAGGTACTTCTGTTGCTGGTGCCACGTGGCGACCGTATGCACTAAGCAATGTGCTTAACCGCTAAGGTGTAATTCTGAACAATGTGCCGTTATCCCCAGCTACAAGCAGATCGCCATTGGGGCACAGCACCATACTCCTGATATCGTTGTCGGTAAAGTGATCGTATTCCGACCAATGCTTACCTGCATCGTCGGTATAAATAACCTTACCCTCCTCACCTGCAGCCCAGCCATTCATTTTATCCTTGAAAACGATACTGCATAAATGATACTGGGTCTTTGTCAGATCATTACCGTTGCGCAATTGCTCCCAGTTGCCGCCACCGTTGATGGTGTGATAAATACCACCGTTCGATCCGCACATCCATATTTCCTCGCCATGAATATCCATTGCTGTAAACTGATCCTTATTCACATTCTGATAGACCCAGGTGCGGCGGTAGTCGGTTGTTTTCATTACAACGCCGTACCCTATCAGGTAACCTGTAGAAGGGCTTGTCATATAAATATCGCTGAGCGCAAAACGATACGTTTGCTGATCAATGATGTTACAGTTTGTATCGATCTGCGTGATATGGCAGGTATCCAATGCCATGGAATTGATAACAATACCGGTATCGTTTACCGGAAAACAAATGGCATTGTAAAAACGCCAGTCATAAATACGTTTGAATTGCCAGGTTTTGCCTTGATCTATTGAACTAAAGGTACTGCCGTCGATACCCGAAAGGTATATCTTTCCGTCTGGTGCAACAGTGATGCCACTCAATTCCTTTGGAGATTCAGGGCTTGAAAAATCTGTCCAGGTATAACCACCATCATCCGACCTCACTATATCAGACCTATCATACCGCACACCACCGGCGATAACACAAACGCTGTTGCTTACGAACCTGATCTTGTTCAACCTCGATGTTGTTCCCGCATCCAACCGAACCACTTTCCGCCAATGTAGCATATCCTTTTTGCAGGAGCATATAAGTAACAGAAAAGCTATAGTGCAGGCAGAATAAATACTCCTCAGCGTCACGAAATTTGTTGTTTTTATTGTTTGTCTGATTTGAGTTTGCCAAGCATATTTTACGTGCTCCAACAAAAATATATCAGGGTTGAAAATTACATGAAAAAGCCTGTATCGCAAAAAATACAGGCTCTTACATTCACCAAACAACAACTATTCCAATGTAAATCTACTCCTCACTTGTACCTCACCCGATCTGTATGACAGCACATACATACCACGAGGTAGCGCACTTACATCTGCACTGATTTTATTATTGCTCTTTGTAAACGGAACCTCTACTGTCTGTCCCAACAAATCAAACACAGTAATTGATGCCTGCTGAATTCCTAAGTCATCGGACTCCACATATAGCAGGCTTTGCGCAGGGTTAGGATAGATGCGTACATCTCCTCCCTTATTTATATCATTAATACCGCTCGGTGGCAGCGGTGGTGGTGGATTGTGATACACGTTCCAGGCTGTATCGGCAACGATCTTGATATCGTTGAAGTTTGCACCCGGGCAACCGTGCTGGTTAGTATCAGTAACTACCATAGCCATTACCACATGCTCGCTGCTGCCCGCACTCAATGTAAAGTCATTAGTGGAAATTACGAATCTCCTATCACCAGGAGCGTTGTTACAGACACATTCGCTCCATGCATTCGCATCCGACGGATCGCCAGTAAACACGTAGTTAGTGTTAGGACCCATACCATAGCTTAAACAGGATACTGCCGGGCCCGCAAAAGTATTAGTGTAGTGAGCGCCCGTGCGGTCTTGCGCACGGAGGTAATTATTGTATTGAGTATCACTTGATGGATTGCCAATAACAGTATTGTCGCCATTAAAATAGATGAAACTGCCGGCAGGCACATAGCTCGAGCCAAAATCACCCGGCAATGATATCATGGTCATGCCTACTATCGGTGGATGAGCACCAAAGAAAATAGAGGGATTGGAAGATGAGTCGCCATCAACGGCTGTTGCGTTGTATGTAATCCCCATTCTGTGGGCAGAATCATACCCTATATAATCATCCAAATAATAGCCCAGATCAATATCATCCCACAACCCCAGCCTGAAATTGTGATAATTGTTCGGAGACTTGTTTACTATTTGAAAATCAAAGTAAACAACATTGTCTATAAGAGTGTTCCGCTTGTATGCATATGCCATTGCATGTACCTCAACACCAAGTGGTTTACCATTGCTCAGCGTATGAGTAGGGCCATTGTCGCTAAACACCCACCAAAGCGCCTGATCGCCTTTTATATCAGGGTATTCACCCAGCAATGGCTCATAAATACCATCATGGTTAATATCCACAAAAGGCGCCATATCACCGCTTATGGTCAAAGCCGCCCCGCCGTTGCCCTGGGCATGCGTATTGCCCTTTGCAGGCCAGGTAAGTATAGCAGGTGGTGTATTAGTAAGATCCGGCGCAGTTAAAGATTGGAAGTACTGAATATCAATGCGGTTTACTTTCCAGATTTTAGCCCAGTCGTGGGAGGTGGAGTATGTGAGTGTATCAGCGGCATTCAGCGGGCCAGGCCAGTAATCATTACCATCCTGCCGGTATGTTTGTGCTGCCACATGCATAGCACCACCAGCATCAAAGCCGCTCATCCACAGGGCACTGGCAAAGTTAATTTTGGTGTGACCACCTTTGGGGAAGACACATGCCGCAACCTGAGTGCTCGGATCCCAGAACATATCTCCGTGTACTAATACAGCGGCATTTATCATGTTGATGTCCACAGAATCTATTGTTCTGAAAGGTGTTTGGGCAGAAGCAACTGCAATATTTAATACAAGTAGAATTTGCAGCAATAAGTAGGTCTTTTTCATAAGTATAGCAATTGAATGGTTAAACAAAAACAACCTTGAACTATACTTAATGACGTAAAAAGGGGGTGATATCTTGGGTGAGATTTAAATATTTTAAATCATCAAACCATTTGGCGGGCCTTGAGCTCCAGGTATTTATTGATCACATCAACCGAGAGGTTCTGTGGTGTAGTGAGTATAGATAGAATACCATGTCTGCGCAGTTCTTTAACGATCTGCTTTTTTTCAAGATCAAACTGGTCGGCGATGGTTTTGATATAGATGCCTTCCATAGTATCGGGGTTAGATTCGTGTATTTCTTTCAGCAGCGTATTCTGAAAGAAAACAACACAGGCAAGATGTCTTTGGGCAATCTTCTTCAAAAAAGGCAACTGCCGCTCCAGCGACGAAAAAGTTTCAAAATTGGTAAACAACAGCATCAGGCTCCTCTGTGTCACAGCTCTGTGTATCAGGCTCCAGACAGCCTCATAATCACTCTCTTTAAATTCCGTTTCCTGTTTATAAAGTGCCTCCAGTACTCGATGTAGCTGATTGTTCCTCCTATCAGCAGGAATAACCTCATTAATCTTGTTTGAAAAAGTGATCAGCCCCGCCTTGTCTTGTTTCAGCAGCGCCACATTCAGTATCGCCAAACAAGCATTAATCGAATGATCGAGCAGTGTCATTCCCTCAAAAGGCATCTTCATATTTCGGCCCTTATCTATCAGGCAATATATCTGCTGCTGTCTGGCATCAGTAAAGGTGTTAACCATTAGGTTATTACTTCTGGCGGTCGCCTTCCAGTTGATGGTGCGCACATCATCACCCTGCACATAGTCTTTGATCTTCTCAAACTCCAGGCTGTGCCCCAGCCTACGTATTTTCTTCACTCCCGGCATTGCGCTTCCTGTAGTGGCGAGCAGTTGGTATTTTTTCAATTGAAGGTAGGATGGATACACCCTCACCGTAACAGGCTCCGCAGCCTTAAATCTACGGTTGAGTAATCCTATCGGACTGGCCGTATAGCAGATCATATACCCAAACCCAAATTCCCCTCTCGATAAGGGGCGCAGACTGTAATCCAGTTGGCATGCTGACTTAAACGGCACAATCACCAGCCGCTCAAAATCCCTTACCTGAAACTGCACCGGCAATTCATCAATCACCCGCACTTTTACTTTAAACGGATATGAATTACTCAATACACAGCTCACCGGGTTTTCATCACCTATACTAAACCGTGCAGATACTTCTCTTTCTGCCTTAATACTGCCCTTTACAACAAACAAAAGCAAGTAGTCAACAACTGTTAAGCCCAGAACAGCCACAGTAAATGCTAACACAGGCTGAAAAAGAAAATGAACAAAAAAGGAAAGGAATAGCAAAATAACGCAGCCCCCTGCCAACAGGTACCATTTCCTGTCGACAAAAAGATCACCGATATATTTTCTGATAAAATCCAAAGTCCTTTTTTACAATAAACACCAATCAACAAATCAACAAATCAACAAATCAACAAATCACCTCGGAATCTCAATCCTCGCTATAATCTCCTTGATCACATCGTCGGTCGTTGAGCCTTCCATTTCACGCTCCGGAGTCAGGCCAATGCGGTGGCGCAGCACAGCCGGTGCCGCCAGCAATATGTCTTCTGGTATCACAAAGTTCCGGCCACGCAGCACGCTGTATGCTTTAGCTATATGCAACAGAGCAATCGAAGCACGCGGTGATGCACCGAGATACAACGACCTATCGTTGCGTGTCTCATAAATAATTCGGGCAACAAACTCAAGGAGCTTGGTTTCTATGTGTGTATCCCTTACCTGCCCTCTTGCTGTTGCCAGCATTTCAGGCGTAATAACAGGTTTCACACTGTTCAACACATCGGTCAGCGACTGCTGGTTGTGCATGCCCAGTATTTTTATTTCTTCTTCCAGTGTAGGATAACCAACTGTGATCTTCATCAGAAAACGATCGAGCTGCGCTTCGGGAAGCCGGTAAGTGCCCTCATGCTCAATAGGGTTTTGCGTAGCTACCACCATAAAAGGCGACTGCATCTTGTGGGTAGTTCCGTCAACTGTCACCTGCCGCTCTTCCATTACCTCAAACAAAGCCGACTGTGTTTTTGCAGGCGCGCGGTTGATCTCATCGATCAAAATAATATTACTAAACACCGGACCCGCCTTGAACTGAAAAGTTGACGTTTGCGGATTGAACACACTGGTACCCAACACGTCGCTGGGCATAAGATCAGGAGTAAACTGCAGGCGACTGAACCGGGTATCAATAAGCTTAGCCAGCAGCTTTGCAGTCAATGTCTTGGCAACGCCCGGCACACCCTCAATTAGAATATGCCCATCAGCCAGCAAGCCCGCAAGCAACTGCTCCACCATGCCATGCTGCCCTACAATAACCTTTTGGATCTGCTCCTGGATATTCCCGATGAGTGCCGAAAGTGCATGATTATCTGTACCTGGTATACCTCCGTTGATTGAATCTTCCATTACGTTATGTTATTTTTATAAAATTGCTGAATAGTATAATAGAGCTGATAAAGATAAGCGTCATCAACCTTTATATTTCCCATCCTAATTTCGTTGATCATTTCCACCAGGCCTCTAACCGTTGCCTCAGGCAAGCCCGATTTTATTGTCAGCTGCTTGATAAAATGCTCGTTGATCAGATTTGTATTCAGGAAATAGTGCGACCTCACCCACTCCAGAAACTGCAGCGTCATCTTTTCAGCCAGATTAGCATTATTCCCCTTGTTGTAGTATAGCCGTCCCACCGTCTCTACAAACGAAACTGAATCATTCTTCAAAGGTGCCACAATAGGGATGATCCTTTGTTTTCTTTTGCTTTCAAAAAGCACATAAACAGCAAGTGCGAAAATAGCAAGCACCAATGCAAAACGAGTTGCAGGGTGCCGCCACAGAATATCCATGCTGGATGCATCAGTGTCCCTATACAAATAATCCTGCCAATACACTTTAGCAATATCCGCAGGCAGGGTCTGCCACAATAGACTAAGGTACTCCTGGTTGCCATCCTGTAGCAGAAAATAATTGCTGAGAGCCAAGGGCGCCGCATGAAAACAAATATGTCCTGCACCCACAGTGTATCTGACAAAATTTGGCCTACGGTAAGAATACCCCAATGTATCAGGACGTGCCGGAATTATAGAATCCTCAGCAGATAGCGTTCCTCCTGAGTGATCGTTGTCAAACGCTTTTGCGTTCAGGTAGTCTTCATCACTCTTAAAAGAAAAGAACCCTTCGATCATGCGACCGTGGTAACCAAATTTTTTTGTCTCATTGCCGGCTATTACCAGTGCCTGAGTATAATCAAAGTCACTGTCGTGAAAATAAAAATGACTGCTTTCATCGCCGCTGTAAGATTTTGTAATGTTCAGTTCTTCACTCACCTTATTATCTATCGAGCTGCAGAAAATAACCAGCTCATTGCCATCCCCCGCAAAGTTTTTCAGCGCATCCCATTCTCGTAAAGACACATTAAAACTCAACCCTTCCAGTATCAGCAGCGACTTACCGTTTGAGTGGTCTCTCATCCTGTCGTCAATATTATCGTACTTGAAACCCCGGGATAAAATCTCGATTTTTGCATCAGGAAAAAAATACTTTAAAGACTGGTTGGCCAGGTAGGTACCATACGGACGCTTGTCGGTATTTTCAAGATTTATGTTCCATTTTTCAGCATCCAGCTTTGCCTTATCGGGCAGGCAGCCTGTGGCGAACAACAGGAAGAAAAAGGCCATAAAAAGTGCATATCGCCTCATCATCCTTTCAGTTGCTTTTTTACACTGTTAAAAAGTGCCAGATAATCATTCAATGCCTGCTCCGGAACATTGAATTTACCATACCACGCATACTCGTATTGGCGAGATAACTGCTTAAATGAATTTCGGTATTCAGAACCCGACAACTCAGAGTAATACTCATAATTGGTTTTATCGATCCTGAATTTTATCAGTTCCCGCTCCTGAAGCAGCTGCAGTAATAACATATAGCTATACCTTACTGCCAGTCGTGCATCATTATTTTTTATAGCCTGCTGCAACAAATGTTCATAATCTGTTGAGCCAATATCCTCGCCCTCCTCATCGCCACCTTTTTGTGCCAACGATTTCTTGTCTTTGCCAAACAAAAAGCTATCCGCACTAAAAAAGACCCGATAGACAATGTAGCAAACGATTACGATTACCAAAAACCAAACCAGCCCTCTGCCTACGTTACTGCCAAAAAACTCCAGAAAACCACGAAGCAATTTCTCGAACATGCCCGGCTTATACACCTCTTCTTTTTTTGCCTTTTCCCGATCGTTCTTGTAATTGAAAGCTTTATCAGAAGTAAGTTGCTGCCATTGCTCTTTCGTTATCTCCCTCGATTGCTGGGCCGACTTAGCAACGCTCGGCATAGTTATCAGCATTGTCCATATTGCAATAAAAAACAGCAATCTAAAATTGATTTTCACCGCGAAAGAAATTCCTTTCAGTTTACTCAATCCAGCGCTTATCAGAGTATTGGCAGGCAATACCCTAAATAAACAACTACTACCCCTCTTTGTCATTTGTGATCTGCGCATCTCAGGGTAAGTCATTTTGTAGTTTAGCACGTTTGCCCACCCGTATGGGATACAAAACATAGTACCATGTAATAAAGGAAGCAGAAGACAGAAGGATCGTAAGGCTGAGCCACAGCGGCATACCTGTATGGCGGGTTACAAAACCTTCAAAGAAAGCTGCCACTATAAATACCGGAATTAGGCTCACAATTATCTTAATACTGTCTTTCGCAGCCTGCCTTAGCGATTGCAAGCGCGTATAGGTGCCGGGAAACAGCAGGGCATTCCCGATCATAAGCCCGGCACTACCCGAAATAACAATTGCCGAAAGCTCTAAAGTACCATGAATAAATACTACCAGTATGGACTGAAATCCAACGTGGTGGTGAAAAAACATATACTCAAATACGCCCACCATCAACCCGTTCTCGAACAACAAATAAATAGTGCCCACTCCCAGAAATAAACCTGCACTGTAACAAAGGAATGCCACTCTGATGTTGTTGAAAGCTATGTACACGAACATCGCAAATTCATTGCCGTGTTTATATACACCAAACGGATCTCCGTTGGCAATGTTCCGTTCCGTCATATCTACGTACCGGTCTCCCAGCACTGCCCTTACAAATGTTTGATCACTGTATGCAGAAAACACCCCCAACAGCACAAACGACATGAAAAAAAGAAACGCAAACAACAAAACCTTCTGATGCCTGCTGATAACCAACGGCAATTCTGTTGTGAAAAATGTGATGAACCTCCTCTTTTTCTCTTTCTTGTTTTTGTAGATCGACAGGTAAATGTTTGCCGCTATGCTGTTGATGTATTTCTTTGTTTTGCCATAGGGGTAAAATGTCTTGGCATAAGACAGGTCGTCTACCAGATAGGTAAACCTTTTAGCAACTTCATCGGGGTCTTCGGTAGGCTGTTGGTATTGCTCCCAACGCTTAAGATTTCGTTTTATAAACTGGCCTTCACGCATATGTTTGCGGGCATGTAATTTTCTGACATCCAAATTACATTTTTTATCCAATTCTTAAACTCTGAACAATTAAATACCGTCATAGCCGGTTTCCAGGGTTCTTACATTAATTTACCCTGCCCCATCCCTGAAACTGCGCTTTAGGGGTTTGGATACGGAATTCTTACATTTGCACCAGTTATGACACAGGAAAACCTGAAAGAGATGCGGGAGCGGATGCAGCATCTGCGCCTTTTCTTACATATTGATGATAAATTGGCAAAGCTGGAAAACGATAAGCAGCTCACCCTTGCCCCTGGGTTCTGGGACGACAACACCCGTGCCACCGGTACTCTTAAGGAAATAAAGATCAATAACTACTGGACAGATTTTTATAATACGGTAAATGCTTCTGTTGAAGATTTTGCTGTGCTTTTTGAATTCTGGAAAGAAGGTGAAGCAAAGGAAGAAGAAGCCAAAGAAGCGTACGATAAGGCTATCAAACAACTGGACGAGCTGGAATTCAAATCTACGCTCAATGAACCGGAAGACGAAATGCCGGCCATGTTGGTGATCAACAGCGGCGCGGGCGGCACAGAAAGCCAGGACTGGGCAGAAATGCTGCTACGCATGTACAGAATGTATGGCGAGAAACAAGGTTTTAAAGTAAGCGAGATAGATGTACAATATGGCGATGGTGCTGGTATAAAGCAAGCTACACTAGAGTTTGATGGGGCATTTGCTTATGGATTACTGAAAGCAGAAAGTGGTGTGCACCGCCTGGTGCGCATATCGCCTTTCGACTCCAACGCCCGCAGGCATACCTCGTTTGCATCTGTGTTTGTATATCCGCTGATCGATGATACCATAGATATACAGGTTAGCCCCGCCGATATTGAATGGGCGTTCTTCCGTTCTGGTGGATCGGGTGGACAGAACGTGAATAAGGTGGAGACAGCAGTGCGGTTGAAACACATACCCTCGGGTATAATTGTGGAGTGCCAGATAGCCCGTACACAGGGAGAGAACCGCGAGAAAGCAATGACCATGCTGAAAAGCAGGCTGTATGAAGAAGAGCTGCGTAAACGTCAGGAAATACTTAACGCTACCAACTCGGCAAAGAAAAAAATAGAATGGGGTTCTCAGATCAGGTCATATGTATTCCACCCCTATAAAATGATCAAGGATCACCGGACCGGTTATGAAGTCGGGAACGTGCAACCGGTTATGGATGGGGAACTAGATGATTTCATTAAAGCATATCTGATGACAGTGAATGCACCTGAAGCTTAAAAAAGAACTTAGGGTTCAACCCTAACTGCCCTGCATGAAACCAAAACCAAAGAAGAAAGCATTTGACCTCCGTTTACTCAGACGTATATTCTCATACACTGCCCCTTACAAAAAGACACTGTACTTTGCAGCGGTTTTGGCTATTATTCTTGCAGGTCTCTCGCCGCTCAGGCCTTATCTTATAAAGGTCTCAGTAGACAAATACATTGGTAACAATGTTTTAATGGGTCTAATTTGGATCAGTGTGTTTCATTTCGGTATTCTGATTCTGGAAAGCGTGCTGAGATTCTGGTTCACTTATCGTACCAACTGGCTCGGGCAAACAGTAATTAAAGACCTCCGCAACTATGTGTTTGAGAAGATCATTCACCAGGATCTTGCCTTTTTCGACAAGACCGCAATAGGTAAACTAACTACCCACACCATCAACGATATCGAGTCCATCAACGAAGTATTTTCTGAAGGCATCATTTCACTGGTGGCTGATACGCTTACTATTATCAGTATCATCATCATTATGCTGCTCACCGACTGGAAACTCACGCTGGTTTGCCTCGCTACTTTCCCATTGCTCATTCTTGCTACCTGGTGGTTTAAAGAAGAAGTGAACAAGTCATCCAGAAGAGTGCGAACGGCTGTAGGTGCGTTGAATGCATTTGTGCAGGAGCATCTGAGCGGCATGTATATAGTGCAGGCATTTGCTGCTGAAAGGCGGGAGATGAAATTATTCACCGAAATAAACGAGGAACACAGAGATGCCAACATTAAGGGCATTTTCGCGTACTCGGTTTTCTTCCCACTTGTAGAGATCATCCTCGCTGCCTCATTGGGTCTGCTGGTATGGTACGGAGCCGCCAGGATCATGCACTACAATACCACACCCGGCAATATCATTGCATTCGTTATGTACCTAAACTTACTGTTCCGACCGCTACGCATGATGGCCGACAAATTCAATGTGCTGCAGATGGGTATTATTGCCGGGGAACGCGTATTTACGGTATTGGACAGCGGAGAGTACATTAACAACAGCGGCACTTATGTTGCCACTGCGATCAAGGGCGATGTAGAGTTCCGCGATGTACATTTCAGTTATACACCGGGCGTACCGGTGCTTAAAGGAATATCATTCAAAGCACCAGCAGGAAAAACCGTTGCGGTAGTGGGGCATACTGGTGCAGGCAAATCATCGTTGGTAAATATCCTCAACAGGCAATACGAAACAGAGAGTGGCGAAATATTGATAGATGGCCGAAACCTGCTTGATTACGACATCTATAGCCTGCGCAGTCATATAGGCATTGTACTACAGGATATTTTCCTTTTTTCAGGAACCATCTCAGACAACATCACATTACGCAATCCCGATATTCCGCATCTTAAGGTGGAAGAAGTGGCAAAGATGCTGGGTATCCACGACTTCATCATGCGCTTGCCGGGCAACTATGGGTTTGATGTGATGGAGCGGGGCAACTCTCTTTCTCAGGGGCAGCGCCAGCTTATTTCTTTTGCAAGGGCATTACTCTACAATCCTTCCATTCTCATCCTCGACGAGGCTACATCATCGGTAGACAGCGAAAGTGAACAACTGATAAAACATGCAATTGATACACTGATCAAAGGCCGCACATCAATCGTTATTGCACACCGCCTATCAACAATCAGAAAGGCCGATGAGATATTGGTTATGGACCATGGCCGCATCATTGAGCGCGGCTCTCATCAGGCTTTGTTAGCCCTTCAGGGTAAGTACTTTGATCTATATACTGCAGTAGAGGAAATGAAAGAAGCTATTTGACCCGAGCCTTATTTGTTTGTTTTGCGTAAATTGCCCCGCCCGGTTGTTGCCGGAGCTGCCTGATGAAGAAATTTCGTTACCTACTTATTATCCTTTGCATAGCGATGCTCGCCTTTAAAAAAGGCAGTAAAACAGCTATTACAATACCGGCAGGATGGCCAAAGCCCGCATACAATTTTGCAGCGAAACCACTAACTCCCGAAAAAATTCTTTTAGGCCGGGTACTCTTTTACGATCCTGTGCTTTCGCGCGACAGCACCGTCTCCTGCTCATCTTGCCACACACAGTATTCCGCATTCACCCACCTCGACCACCAACTCAGTCATGGCATTGAAGGTCGCATAGGTACACGCAACGCCCCTGCGGTCATGAATCTGGCATGGGGGCGCAGTTTTATGTGGGATGGAAGGGTAACCGACATTCAGCAGCAGGCCATACTCCCGATTAACCATCCCGATGAAATGGGCGATTCAGTTGAGCATGTAGTTGTCAAACTCAATCGGCCAGGAATCTATCCTATGCTATTCTTAAAGGCTTTTGGTGACAGCACTGCCACCCGAGAACGAATGCTCGTGGCCATATCTCAGTTCATGCTCACCCTTGTCAGCTGCGACTCCCGCTACGATAGCGTACAGCGAAAACAAGTCACGTTTACCGAGCAGGAAACCAGGGGATACAAACTGTTTCAACAAAACTGCGCGGCCTGCCATACCGAACCGTTGTTTACCAATGGGCGGTACGAAAACAACGGACTGCCCATAGACACTAATCTCAACGACATGGGTCGTCTGAAAGAAACCCACAAACCGGAAGATGCGATGAAATTCAAAGTACCCACCCTGCGCAATCTGGAATATTCATACCCCTACATGCACGACGGCCGTTTCAAAAAAATGTACGATGTGTTGAACCATTATACGTCAGGTATCAGCAAGAGTAAATCGCTATCTCCTATCCTCCAAAAACCCATTTTGCTCACCTCAAAAGAAAAGGTAGATATGGTGGCTTTTTTACTCACGCTCACCGACCGCCATTTCCTTTATAATCCCGACTACGGCTACCCTAAAAATATTTTTGAGGGTAAGTGAAGGATTTCCGTTGTTTCATCGTCAAAAGAAAAAACCTAACTTTGATTTATATGAAGAAAGCATCCATATTAATTGCATGCCTGAGCAGCGGCATCATGGCCACGGCACAAACTAACCCTGTGATCACCAAGTGGTTGTTCAACACATCGGGCATCAAAGGGAGGCATTATATAGCCCCAAGCTCTACGCCAATTCTGGATGCCGACTCGGCTAACGTGCAGACCTGTCTGTATTCTACCAGCTGGTCTTATGTGCGCACCAAGGGCGTACCAGCATACATTACCGGTCCTTTCCTCGATGGTAACCCATCTATAACTACCAGCCAAAACGCTATTTTTAAATTGCCACTTACTCCGGCGCCCAATACGGGTACACCTACTGCTACCACTGGTGGCGATATAGGAATATTCATCAATGGTGTTGCTATGTTCGACTATCGCGACGGAGTATCATGGAAAAACTCAACATCGGCACTTGCCGGCGGCCCGCTGGGCGGCATGGGTGATGGCGTATGGAACAGGGACGCAGTTGTTGCTGAAAAAGGAGGCTTTGATTGCTCTAAAGGCCACCCTGCTATGGGCAACTACCACCATCACCAGAACCCAAGCGCATTCAATCTCGACAGAAGCGTAATCTCTACAGTATGCGTATTGTATGCTGCCGATGCACTATACACGCTCGACAGCACCCACCATTCTCCATTGCTTGGCTTTGCATTTGATGGCTACCCTGTTTATGGAGCATACGGTTACAAAAATGTAGATGGTACCGGTGGCATAGTTAGGATGAAATCCAGCTATAGCCTGCGCAGTATCACTACACGCACCACTTATGCAGGTGGGGGTTCTGTTACGCCCGGTCCCGCAGTGAGCACAACATTTCCTTTGGGATTGTTCAGAGAAGATTATCAGTACAACCCGACCTCTACTGCCACTCCAGATTACCTCGATGATCACAACGGCCGTTTCTGCATCACACCCGAATATCCGCTCGGCACATACGCATATTTCTGCACCGTAGACGCCAACTGGAATTCGGCGTACCCCTACATGATCGGACCTACTTACTACGGTATGAAAACCGGTGGTAAAGTACCTTCTATTACCGAGGCAGTTACTCCGTATACGCCACCTGTTACAGCAGGTATCAATAACGTAAACGAAGAGCCTACTATCAACATATTCCCTAACCCGGCCAGTGATCTGGTAGCTATACAGCTCAGCAACCTCACCACCCGCGATATCGAAATAGGCCTTTACGACCTTACCGGTCGCTTGGTACAGCAAACAACCCTATACCAGGGTAGCACCATCGCTTACTTCGACACCCGTACTATTTATGATGGCGAGTATATTGTAAGGATCAATACCGGCACCTCGCAGATGAGCCGCAAAGTGATGATCATAAAATAATATAACAGGAATTGATTTCGAACCGGGTGCCTGAAGGCACCCGGTTTTTTTGTGCAGTATGTGGCACAGGTCTACACCGTTTTTTCTCCCAGCTTACGTTTTACAGCTTCACTTACCAGATACATAAGCACCATGCTTATGATTGTTATGACTACCATTACGTAACCCAGCAGATCGTAGTTTTCCAGCGGACTGAATTTATCTTTCTGCACCACTATCATTCCCGCACAAGCCGCTGCAACGCCTCCAGCTATCTGCTGCAATGATGAATTGATACTCATAAACGCTCCGCGGTCTGCCATCTCAGGCAAGCCTGTAGTGAGTGCGCCAGCGGGCACCATCCTGCCCAATATGCCTATCATCATAAGCACATTGAAGGCAATTGCCACCCAGAGAGGAGATATAGATAGTTTAGTATAAAACAGTACCACTATCATCATCCATACTGCCGCCACTGCAAACAGTTTGTACTTATCAATTCTATCACTGAGCCTGCCTATGAGCGGCAGCATGGTTAATGTAGCTATGCCCGATATGCCAAAAAGCCAGGGTAATTGATTCTGAGATATCCCAAGATTATTCACCGCAAATGCAGTACCAAATGGCATCATCATATACCCACCTATCGACAGAAAAGCAGTAGTAATAAAACCAATACGGTAATGCTTATTGGTGAAAGTATGCAGCAAGTGGCTGATTGCTTTTCGGTCGGTTTGCTTCTCAAGGTGCTGGGTTACCGGGCGCAGTTTAAAAAATATCAGGAGCGCAATAACCACCGCCATAACAGCCACCATCAGGAACGGAACACGCCAGCCCCATGCATTTGCCAGAGCCAAACTAATAGGTATCCCAAGTACCTGACTGCCTCCCAGCCCCATCTGCACGTAGCCCATCACCCGCCCTCTGTGGTGAATATCGAAGAGGTCTGTAATAATAGCCATGGCCACCGACCCAATAACACCGCCAAACAAACCAGTTACAATTCGTGCGGCCAGCAGCATAACATACGAATCCGAGATACTACAAAGAAACGTGCCCACTATAAAACCAATGTAAAAGAACAGCAGTAGTTTTTTGCGATCAAAGCTATCGGCAAAACCTGCGGTGAGCAGACCCGACACACCGGCGCTCAGTGCATATGCCGATACCGCATACCCAAACTGCGCCGGCTTCAGTGCAAGAGATTTCATCAGCATATCACCCATCGGCGACATGATCATAAAATCAAGTATCACCGAAAACTGCGTGATAGCCAGAATAAAAATGACTAACTTCTGATAGGATGTAAATGGTGTATGTAGTCAAACTAAAGTGGACTTATTGTTAGATAGTGTTTCTTGATTTTTTAAAGTTAAAAAAGTTTTTTTTATTTTCAGGTGATAGGGGTTAATTTCTGTAATAAATACCTGCTTTTCCTTCTGCTTAAAGTCAT
>CAIKOJ010000119.1 GCA_903829015.1 uncultured Bacteroidota bacterium | reverse complement strand
TAGATAGTAGATGGTCGGGATTTGATCAGGCCCTGCCTCGGCAGCGGTTTGCCAGACCCCTTTTCAAATTTTCCCATTTTCCGAGAAAAGTATGCTAAAAATGCAAAATATTGATAATTAATCATTTGCACTCTATTTGTGGATAAGAATTTCCCATTTTTTTCCCATTTTCTACCCGATCAGGATTTTTAGGATTAGAGGATTTTCAGGATCGATTTCAATATAATTTTCCACTTTTTACGAAAAGTGTGTGAAAAATCTAAATAATTGATTATCAATATTATGCGTTCGTTTTGTGGATAAGTATTTCCCATTTATTTCCCATTTTTTGCTCATGTCGATTTGGTAAAATTTTTAATATATTGCTATTCGGCGGCAGTGTTGTCTGAACCACTGATTCAACAGAATTCTCTGATTGCCATGATTTTTATCCTGTGTTGTGTTCTTCTGCCTACCTTACAAAACTTCCGTTTTACTTCCGGTTTCTTCTGGTGCCGGAAAAACCGAAAGTGGTTTAATTAATAGATAATCAATTAATTATGTATCAATTGCGGGTTTTGCCGGAAAAGCCTGTACCGGAAACCCCAAACCCCTAAAGGGGCTTAATCATATTAAGTATATATTAAAGTGTAAGGGGGCGACGCTATTTGTAAATATCGGGTATAGAAAGGAAATGGCAAAATTGAAAATCTATGATGGGACGTATGCGGCCTATGATGGGACGGAGGGGGCCTGTGATGGGAAAAAGTTTGGCTGGTTTTCAAATCCGGCAATCTGAAGATTGCCACCCACAAGGGCGTAGTCGTGAGACATCCGCACATCAAGATTTTAATTTTTTTATTTGTGGACCACTACAGAGAACGGGCAACACCAGACAAGCCAGTTATGTGCATGTATGTGCATGGACAGTTAGCTGTACATTAATTTCTGGCCCTCAGAATAGCTTCCACCAACTGCTGCATTACCCATATACCGGCAAAGTTTATTTTAAAAGGGTCATCTGTTAATTTATGGTAGTCCTCGTGGATACCTGTTGTAAAAGAGAGGCATTCTACTCCGCCTGCGGCAAATGCCTTGCAGTCAGTTTCAGGTATTTTCTCCGGCTCATCGGTTAGGATAACGAGCGATGAGTCAACAGTATTTGCTGCTTCCTTATATCTCTCTTGTTTCCGGTTAGAATAAATACTAATTGTCTTGAGCTGACTGTCCAATCTCCCAACCATGTCAAAATTCAGCATCTCACATATGGGCGGAAATTGCGTCTTACAGAATTTATAAAATGCGGTTGAACCATACAAACCGACTTCGTGTGCCGCAAAACCTACCAAAAGATAATTGTATTTTTTCACAACCCATGAATCAACCCTGCCGGCAAGCCCGAGCAGCAGCGCTACACCGGATGCGTTGTCATCAGCGCCGGGGTGTACGCCTGTCTTTCCATAACTTTTTGACATAGAGCCACCAAAGCCTATGTGGTCGTAGTGTGCACCAAGCAATATCGTACTGTCAGCATGGTTGTCGATATAGCAGTAAATATTTCTGCCGGATAGTGTTAAACCAGTATCTGCCGTTCGGTAATTAAATATCTGAGATACAGGATGAAACTGTGCCATTGCGCGAAATTCCTTTGATAGAAAATCACCGGCCATTATTTCATCTGCGGTACCTGCCAACCGCCCCTTCATGCTGTCAGCAGCCAAAGCATATACTACGCGCCGGTAAAGAATCTGCATATCAGAGGCAACCTGCTCCTGTCCGATTGCCACATGACAAATACTTAGCAGAATTGATAGAATACAATATCTCATCTAAAAAAACGGGCCCTCCACTGAAAAACCCTTTCTATTGATTATTTGATGAATTATTAAATACCGGATTTCCGTTACTTCTTTACTGCATTCTCCCTTGACGGGTTGAGCCTCTTCGGATAATTTTTATTCATCTGCAGGGTGCTGCCATCCCACCAGATACCCTCGCCACTATGCTTTGTGTCTCCATCATTAAACAAAACCCTTGACAGATTCGCATTGAAAGACGGAGCGGTTAAGAATGCCGGTACTTTTTTGCCTGCCGCATCTGCGCGATTACCTACCGCAATCCAGGAAAGCTGAGCAGATGAATGACCACCATGCAACTCCTTTACTGTAAACCCATTCTTATCAACCGACACTATATACACACCGTTACATTCGCCCATTGGGGTTATAGTAACAACAGGAGTTTCACCCAGCATTTTGGAGTAACCGGTATTGAAAATTATTCTTGCTTCACCACCCGATAACTGCGTGGTGCCTTTGTCGTAAACAGTTGGCGTTGTTGAAGTGGATGAATAGGCCGGGACTACTTCCTCACCCACTTTTACCATTTCTACATTGCTGCCGGAGGTGTAAACATCACCCATATTGTAAGTAGCAAAAAGCTCACCAGCATTCAGCTGACCAATTACTGAGCCCTTTGTCATGGCGCCTATCATTCCAAAGAAGCCACCGCCAATTCCTCCATCTTCGTTTGATGGCGCAAAGCCCGTGCCCCAACTATATGTTGCACTGCCGTATACCCCAAACGTCGCAGATGCGCTGTTTTTGTATCCCAGAGAGCCCCAATAAGTACCCAACTCTTGTGCACCAAGCACTCCCCCGGAGCGAGCATAGTCATTATAATTAAACCCAATAGCGCCAAACGAATATGGATCGCCCCAATAGCTATAGCCACAAGTTCCGCTGGTTGTTGAATTCAATGCATAGGAGGTACCGTTCGTGGCAATGGAGCGGGTGCGATACCCAAAAATCGTACTCTGACCAGCTGCGGTCTGCGTTTTGTAGGCGTACATACCATAAGTATTAGATGGGGCGATACCAACACTTATACTAGTGCCGTTATCTTGAACTACGGAATTCGCCAGCACCGTTCCCGCAGTGGACCATTTTGTTAGAAAGTTCGCTGTTCCGGTGCCAAGGCTTGGCGTCGTCCAGGTACCATCTCCCCGCCAAAATGTTGTACTTCCTGCGCTCGTGCCATTATTGAGCTTAGTTACCGGTAAATTACCGGTAACATCTGACGCCAGATTCACCTGGCTGAATGTAGGGGCTCCGGCTGCATTACCATGCAATACAGTTGTCGATGTACCCGTATTGTTAAAGACCGCAATGGTACTTGCTGATGTCAGTCTTCCTTTTGCATCAACCGTAATTACCGGAAGGTTTGAAGCGTTGCCGTAACTCCCGGCTGCGACAGCAGTATTTGCCAATGTAGGATTGGGATAGCTGCCGGTCAGGTCGCCCCCGGCGCCTCCGCCAGGTGTGGTGCCGGTAATTGTGATATTTGTTGCAGCGGTTATTCTGCCCTTACTATCAACTGAATAAGAAGGTACCTGAGTAGCGCTACCGTAGCTGCCTGCCGTAACCGCCGTGGTTGCCAATGTAGGATTGGGATATGTTCCGTTTAGGTCTCCGCCGGCCGACCCGCCTGGGGTTGTGCTTGGGGTAGCCCAGGTATTATCACCACGGAGAAAAGTTGAAGAAGATGCTGCGCCGGTGGTACTGAGATCGGTTAACGCAACGCTTCCTGTTAAATTCAATTTAGCGTAAGCAATTGCTGCCGACGAACTGATGTCTGCATCTGTAATTGTGCCATCCAGTATCTCGGTAGTTGTTACGGCCCCCGATGCGATACCGGGGTTGGGGTATGTGCCTGAAAGTGAGCCACCCGCCGACCCGCCGGGAGTAACGCCACTGATGGTTATGTTGCTCGCGGCAGTGATCCTTCCTTTGGCATCAACTGTATAAGACGGCACTTCTGTAGCACTGCCGTAGCTGCCAGCAGTTACAGCAGTAGTTGCTAATGTAGGGTTAGGATATGTTCCGTTTAGGTCACCACCAGCAGACCCGCTTGGAGTTGCGGTTGGAGTAGCCCATGTATTATCGCCACGGAGAAAAGTTGAAGAAGATGCCGCGCCAGTTGTACTGAGATCGGTTAATGCAACGCTTCCTGTTAAGTTCAATTTTGCGTAAGCAATTGCGGCTGACGAACTGATGTCTGCATCTGTAATTGTGCCATCCAGTATCTCGGTAGTTGTTACGGCTCCTGATGCGATACCGGGGTTGGGGTATGTGCCTGACAGTGATCCTCCCGCCGACCCGCCGGGAGTAACGCCGCTGATGGTTATGTCACTTGCTGCAGTGATCCTTCCTTTGCTATCAACTGTATAAGACGGCACTTGTGTAGCACTACCGTAGCTGCCTGCCGTTACAGCAGTAGTTGCTAATGTAGGGTTAGGATATGTTCCGTTTAGGTCACCACCAGCGGATCCGCTTGGAGTTGCGGTTGGAGTAGCCCATGTATTATCGCCACGGAGAAAAGTAGAAGAAGATGCTGTGCCTGTAGTACTGAGATCCGTTAACGCAATATTTCCTGTTAAGTT
Organism: uncultured Bacteroidota bacterium; assembly: GCA_903829015.1. Classification (GTDB taxonomy): domain Bacteria; phylum Bacteroidota; class Bacteroidia; order Chitinophagales; family Chitinophagaceae; genus Nemorincola. The sequence continues at coordinate 11,972 of CAIKOJ010000119.1, read as the reverse complement.
CAATTTAGCATAAGCAATTGCCGCCGACGAACTGATGTCTGCATCTGTAATTGTGCCATCCAGTATCTCGGTAGTTGTTACGGCTCCTGATGCGATACCCGGGTTGGGGTATGTGCCTGACAGTGATCCACCCGCCGACCCGCCGGGAGTAACTCCGCTGATGGTTATGTTGCTTGCGGCAGTGATCCTTCCTTTGCTGTCAACTGTATATGATGGAGCTTGTGTAGCACTGCCATAACTACCTGCCGTAACTGTTGTGGTTGTCAATGTAGGGTTGGGATAGGTGCCGGACAGATCTCCGCCGGCAGTCCCTCCGGGAACTGTGCCGCTAATGGTTGTATTGCTTGCCGCAGTGATCCTACCTTTGCTGTCAACGGTATATGTTGGCACTTGTGTAGCACTGCCGTAACTGCCTGCCGTTACAGCGGTGGTTGCTAATGAAGGGTTCGGATATGTTCCGTTTAGGTCGCCGCCAGCCGACCCGCTTGTGGTTGCGGTTGGGGTAGCCCATGTATTATCACCACGGAGAAAGGTTGTAGGCGATGCTGTGCCTGTAGTACTGAGATCGGTTAATGCAACGCTTCCTGTTAAATTCAATTTAGCGTAAGCAATTGCGGCCGACGAACTGATGTCTGCATCTGTAATTGTGCCATCCAGTATCTCGGTAGTTGTTACGGCTCCGGATGCGATACCGGGGTTGGGGTATGTGCCTGACAGTGATCCACCCGCCGACCCGCCGGGAGTAACGCCGCTGATGGTTATGTTGCTTGCGGCAGTGATCCTTCCTTTACTGTCAACGGTATATGTTGGCACTTGTGTGGCACTGCCGTAGCTGCCTGCCGTAACAGCGGTGGTGGTTAGTGTAGGGTTGGGATACGTGCCGGACAGATCTCCGCCGGCAGTCCCTCCGGGAACTGTGCCGCTAATGGTTGTATTGCTTGCCGCAGTGATCCTACCTTTGCTGTCAACGGTATATGTTGGCACTTGGGTAGCACTGCCGTAACTGCCAGCCGTAACTGTTGTAGTTGCTAATGTAGGGTTGGGATAGGTGCCCGCAAGATCGCCGCCGGCCGACCCGCTTGGGGTTGCGGTTGGGGTAGCCCATGTATTATCACCACGGAGAAAAGTTGAAGCAGATGCCGTGCCGGTGGTACTGAGATCGGTTAATGCAACGCTTCCAGTTAAATTCAATTTAGCATAAGCAATTGCCGCCGATGTGTTTATATCTGCATTCGTAATAGTTCCATCCAGTATCTCGGTAGTTGTTACGGCTCCTGATGCGATACCGGGGTTGGGGTACGTGCCGGAAAGTGAGCCACCCGCCGACCCGCCGGGAGTAACACCGCTGATTGTAACATTGCTTGCAGCAGTGATCCTTCCTTTGCCATCTACTGTATATGTTGGTACTTGTGTAGCGCTGCCATAACTACCTGCTGTAACTGCTGTGGTCGCCAACGTAGGGTTGGGATAGGTGCCGACCAGGTCTCCGCCGGCTGAACCTCCGGGAACTGTGCCGCTAATGGTTGTATTGCTGGCTGCAGTGATCCTTCCTTTGCTATCTACTGTATATGTTGGTACTTGAGTGGCACTGCCGTAACTGCCTGCCGTAACTGCAGTGGTTGCTAATGTAGGGTTGGGATAGGTGCCACTAAGATCGCCGCCGGCTGAACCTCCCGGAACTGTGCCGCTGATGGTTATATTGCTGGCAGCAGTGATCCTGCCCTTGCTATCAACTGTATATGATGGCGCCTGCGTAGCACTACCGTAGCTGCCTGCCGTTACAGCAGTGGTTGCTAATGTAGGGTTCGGATATGTTCCGTTTAGGTCGCCACCAGCCGACCCGCTTGGGGTTGCGGTTGGGGTAGCCCATGTATTATCACCACGGAGAAAAGTTGAAGCAGATGCTGTGCCTGTGGCACTGAGATCGGTTAATGCAACGCTAGCTGTTAAGTTCAATTTAGCATAAGCAATTGCTGCCGACGCATTTATGTCTGCGTTTGTAATAGTGCCATCCAATATTTGAGTAGTGGAGACTGCTCCTGTAGCTATACCGGGGTTGGGGTATGTGCCGGAAAGTGAGCCGCCCGCCGATCCGCCTGGAGTAACACCGCTAATAGTCGTATTGCTTGCCGCAGTGATCCTGCCTTTGTTATCTACTGTATATGTTGGTACTTGTGTGGCACTGCCGTAGCTGCCTGCTGTAACAGAAGTGGTTGCTAATGTAGGGTTGGGATACGTGCCAGCCAGATCTCCTCCGGCTGAACCTCCCGGAACTGTGCCGCTTATGGTTGTATTGCTGGCTGCAGTGATCCTTCCTTTGCCATCTACTGTATATGTTGGCACTTGTGTAGCACTGCCGTAGCTGCCTGCCGTAACCGCTGTGGTTGCTAATGTAGGGTTGGGATAGGTGCCCGCAAGATCGCCGCCGGCTGATCCGGTTGGAGTACCTCCTGCCGGGATTGACCAGGTACCATCCCCACGCCAGAAAGTAGTAGAGGATGCAGCGGTACCACTGTTTAAATTGTTTACCGGAAGGTTGCCGGTTACATCCGAAGTCAACGAAACGCTGCCGGCCAGATTAAGTTTGGAATAACTTATTGCCGCTGCAGGAGCAACTTTTGCATTAGTGATCGCATTGTTTGCAACTGTTGGGTTCGGATAAGTGCCACTAAGATCACCGCCAGCTGATCCTGTTGGAGTACCGCCTACCGGTGTTGACCACGTACCATCCCCACGCCAAAAAGTGGCAGAGGATGCAGAGGTACCGCTGTTTAAATTATTTACCGGAAGGTTACCGGTTACATCCGAAGTCAACGAAACGCTGCCGGCCAGATTAAGTTTGGAATAACTTATTGCGGCTGTAGGTGCAACTTTTGCATTAGTGATCGCATCGTTGGCAACTGTTGGGTTAGGATAAGTGCCACTAAGATCGCCGCCGGCAGTCGAAAAAGAATTCATTGCCACCCAAGCAGATCCATTGTAAAAATAAAAACCTGCTGTACCGTCAGTTTGAAATATCAACAGTCCTGTTGCTGGTGATGAAATGGCATTCTTCTGTGTATTCGTCATTCGAGGCACAAGCACACCCCTTGTGGTTGAGCTAACGTCCAACATTGCAGATGCATTCGCGGTAGCTCCTGTGGTGTTAAATGAAAACCCTTGTGCAAAAGACGTATTGGCTACCAAGACCATACCAATGGCTAAAGTAGTTATCATTGTATATATTTGTGCCATGCTCTATGATTTTATCATCGCAAGTTAATATTGTTTTTTAAAAAATAAACAATTATTTAACAAATAAAATTTAATGCGTGTTGATTGCTAATCAATAGCAATCTAAAATAAAGCGTATTTCGCTTAATTGAAAGAGTAGATGCAGTGTAAAATTTGCACATTTACAAACCCAGCAGGTAGGCCCAAAAGGGAGGCAATATGCAAGTGAAAAATTATGCAATCAGGGCTTATTATCTGGAGTGGTTCACCACTCAAAGGAGAAAGAGTGAAGTGATGCTGATTACCGGTATTGGTATTCATAGCGGCAGCGGTCATTTGGTGGTATCGTACATTAAAGCGTAAGGGTTGCTGCAAAAGGGGACAGGTGTTGTGTTAGGTTGCTCCGCCACGGCTGAGGTGAGTGCCTCGCAGTGACCAGTGTTTTTGTTGAATAGAGTGATGTGGTGGAACGATCCCACCTTCGCTTAGGCTACCGCGGGTGAAAGCCAACGCCACTAGTGTGATAAGCGGAAGTATAGATTGCCCCCAAAAGCAATATTATATCTCCGTTGAATGTGTTTTTGTTACCTGCTTCTCCTCGTTCGGCAGGCTCACTATTTTCAAGAATTCAGGGCTTATTTTATTAATACTTAGGAAATGGGCGGATAGAAACAAAAGTTTTTATAAATTCGCACCAAATTTAGGCATAGTGCAGACACCATTTGGCAAGGAGACTTATTTATACTGGTATGAGATCATGCTTTTGCTGCGCCGTTTTGAAGAAAAGGCGGGGCAATTATATGGTATGCAGAAGATAAGAGGGTTTTGTCACCTGTATATAGGTCAGGAGGCAGTGGCTGCGGGCATTATGACCGCTACCCGTGAGGATGACAACATGATCACTGCTTACAGGGATCATGGTCTGGCTATTGCCAAGGGCATATCGGCTAAGGAATGTATGGCTGAGCTGTATGGCAAGGCTACCGGTTGCACTAAGGGCAAGGGCGGCAGTATGCACTTTTTCTCGAAGGAGAAGCGGTTCTTTGGTGGTCATGGTATTGTGGGTGGTCAGATAGGGCTGGGAGCGGGTATAGCATTTGCAGAGCAGTATAATGGTACCGACAGGGCTACCATCTGTTTGTTTGGCGACGGTGCTGCCAGGCAGGGATTGCTGCACGAGGCGTTCAACATGGCGGTGCTGTGGAAACTGCCTGTAGTGTTTATTTGTGAGAATAACTTTTACGCCATGGGTACCTCGGTTGAGCGTACATCGAAGGTGTTGGATATTTACCGTATTGCCGATGCATTTGATATGCCCGGCGACAGTGTGGATGGCATGAGCTGTGAGGAGGTGCACAAAGGTATTGAACGTGCAGTGCGCAGGGCGCGCGAAGGCGGCGGACCTACATTCCTGGAGATCCGTACTTACAGGTACAAGGGGCACTCTATGAGCGACCCTGCCAAGTACCGCACCAAGGAAGAAGTGGAAGAGTTTAAAGAAAAAGATCCAATTGATCAGGTATTGAGGGTGCTGAAGGAGAACAAGTGGGCTACTGACGAGGAGATAGTGGCGATCAATAATAAAGTGAAGCAGGAAGTGGATGAGAGTGTGCAATTTGCAGAGGAGAGTCCATGGCCCGATGACAGTGAATTGTATGGTGATATCTATGCGGATAAGAACTATCCGTTTATTACCGACTAAAAACAGTAACGAATAATTAAGATTACATAACAAAGTGCCGTGCAATCCCCGGCTGGCACTGAAAACAAAAAGGTCCGCGGAGGCGGAAAGGGGTAAAATAGATTATGGCAAATTCAGCAAGAACCCAACCCGGTGTAGAAAGACAATCATCATCACCTTCAGAGCCGGAAATTAACCCGCTAGATAAGGTTACGGTATTTTACGAAACCAACAAGAAAATGATCAGCACAGTAACTACAGTAATACTGGTAGTAGTGGTAGGTTATTTTGCATACACAAAGCTCTATAAAGGACCAGCGGAGGAGAAAGCTTCTGCTGCATTGTCTATTCCTCAGAACTACTTTGCTGCCGATTCTCTGAATATGGCACTGAACGGAGACGGTAAGAACCCGGGCTTTATAAAGATAGCCAAGAAGTATTCTGGTACTGCTGCAGGCAATCTGGCTCATTACTACGAGGGTCTTTGCTACCTGAAGATGGGTGACTATAAGAACGCTGTTAAGGAACTGGGTGAGTTTGACGGCAAAGGCACATCTCTGGGCAATATGGCACAGGGTGCTTTGGGTCAGGCATTGATGGAGAGCGGCGATAACGCCAAGGCGATTGAGGCTTTCAAGAAAGCTACTGCTGATGCTGGTGACGATATGGTAACACCTATGTTCCTGTACCAGTTAGGATTGGCTTACGAGGCATCTAACAACGCTGCAGAAGCTAAGAACACATTCAAAAGGATCCGTGATGAATTCCCTAAGAGCGCACAGGCGAGGGAAATTGAAAAAGACCTTGCACGCCTCGGTGAACTGAACTAATTTTAATTGATTTTTATTGCATTCCCCTTTTTACCTTTATGGCAAAAAGGGGAATGTTGTTTTATGGCACAGTCTAAGGATAGTTTTAGTTTGCTGGATACGCACCAGCTCGCAGATCTGAAATCGCCACGGGTGGCAATCGTGCATACCGAGTGGAATGAAAAGATAGTTTGGGAACTGCTGAACGGCTGTGAGAACATAGTCTATAAATTCAACGGTGAGATAGTGGAGAAACTGGCTGTGCCCGGATGTTTTGAACTGCCGTTTGCCTGCAAACAGTTGTGGGAGCATTATGCCGGCAAAGACGAACGACCTGAAGCCATCATAGCTTTTGGTGCGGTGATACGCGGAGGCACGCCGCATTTCGATTATGTATGCAAGGCTGTAACCGAAGGTATTCTGCAACTGAACCTAATGCTGCCCATACCTGTGATATTTGGCGTACTAACACTGGATAACGAAGCTCAGGCATGGGAGCGCCTTGGTGGCCCGCATGGGCATAAAGGCGAGGAGGCAGCGATTACTGCGTTGAAGATGATAAAGGTGGGGAGGAGGGGTGTGTGATTCTGTGTCGAGAGAACAGCCTGAGTTATACTATGGATATTGAAGGTCGGTCGCCGTATATTGCATCCCAATGGATGCCGCAGAGCTTGCGCTGGTGCTACCGAACCTTATTCTTTTTGTAGAATAATCGTATTCGATATATAAGGAGTAATATGATACGTGATGCTCTTCATATCCAAATGAAATTTTTACACCATCATCTTTGATGAGAACTGCAGACACATCTCCGTAACGGTTAGTACATTTTATCGTTTTATCGTCGATGGCGACAATATGAAAAGTATCATTTATATCGACAACAGTATTAACCGGGGTTTTAAGCGTATCGTGGTAAAGGACAGTGCCGTGGCAGGGGTAGGTGCCCTCAATATTATGGAATGGTTTTGATGGTTCTTTTTTACAGCTACTAATTACCGCCACTAGGGCAATAGCAAAAATCGAAATGTTCTTAATCACGTACATGGGGCGTTATTATTAGGATATAACAAATTGGTCTGTATAAAGACTTTTTGATATTACAGCAAATATCAAGCCAGAATATGGGTGATTTTTTGGAATAAGAAATCGGTTCGAAATTAATTCCGTTGCAAAGTGTTAGCAGATTATATAATTATTCCTCACTACACCCCCACATACACCTTCTTTCCATCCATGATGAAGTAGGGTGGCTCAAAGCCGGGCATGGAGGTAGCACGGATAGTGCGTTCAATTCTTTCTTTGTCCCATGAGAGGTCAAGTATTTTCAGTGTGGCCATCTCTTTTTTATAGTGCAGGCTGGTGCCGTGCTCTTTTTCCAATTGTTGCTGGGGCGTGGGTGTGAAATCGCCGCTTATCACCTTTGCCAGTGTAGTTGTAAACAGCCTCACTGACGACTGTAACGTAAGCTGGTAAAGATCATCTACCCAGCAGTGTTCGGGTATCGCAAAACGATCCTGAAAGAGTATATCCCCGTGGTCAATTCTGGTGTCTATTTTATGTATCGTGGCACCAAATTCTTTTTTGTTCTCCAGAATAGCAAAGGTAAACTGATTGGCCCCGCGGTATTCGGGCAGAGGAGCCATGTGGAGATTCACTGCCAGTTCACGCGCTTTGTTGATGTGCTCCTGTTTGAGTATTTCGTGGTACTGTACCGAGTATAGTATGTCGCACTCAGGTAGTTCGTCAAGGTTTTTGAGAACCGGTATGTTGTGTTCGGAGGCTAATTGGGTCAGGTCGTTGCCCTCGCCAAACTCTTTCCTTGAGCGGGTGAGAAGTCCTATTACCTCGATCCCAAGTTGCGCTTTCTGCTCCAGCAGGTAAGACAGGCATTGGTAGCCAACAGGCTTGGAACCCAGGAAAACCAGTTTTTTCAGTGACATATGATGGTTCAAATTTAGTGAAAATGCCGAAACCGCCTAAAGCCATGCGGGCGACCTAAAATGAAGGTTTATTGGTCAGTTTCACTAATTTAGGAGCCGGAATGGCACAACGCAAGATATTGATCCTCACCAACAGGGTACCGTATCCGCTCAAGGATGGCGGTAATCTGGCCATGCATGCAATGGTAATGGGGTATCAGAGAGCAGGATGGCAGGTGTATTTGCTGTCTATGAATACATCCAGGCACTACATAAAACACGATCAGCTGCAGCAGTTGTTTACTGACCTGTATGCATTTGAGTGGGTGGATGTGAACAATGAGCTGAAAGTAAAGGATGTTGTTACCAATTTCTTATTCAGCCGTCAGCCCGAACATGCCCGGCGTTTTTATCACCATGGGTTTAAGCAGAAACTCAAAGACGTGCTTCAGTCTTTTCAGCCCGATGTGGTGCAGGTGGAGAGTGTGTACCTTTCTACCTACCTGCAGGAGATAAAGGAATTGTCGCACGCTGTAACAGTGCTGAGGATACACAATATTGAGTATCAGATATGGCAGGGCCTTTCCAAGAAAACCAGCAGCCGGATCAGAAAGTTCTATTTTAAGAGCCTTACCAAGCGAATACGTGATTTTGAACGTGCTGCGTGGAAAGCATATGATCTACTGTTGCCAATAACCGAGAAGGATGCCTACCTGATAGAACGGCTGGAAGAGATCAATGAACTGGTCATTGCTCCATTTGGTATAGATACCGCCAAGGTAAAGCAATCGGCCGGCAAGGAGCAGTGGGTAGGGTACCACATTGGCGCCATGGACTGGATAGCTAACCGCGACGGCATCAAATGGTTCCTAACTGAAGCGTGGCCTAAGGTGAGAAAAGCTGTCCCCGATTTTGAGTTCTACTTTGCGGGACGAAACATGCCGGAAGATTTCACGCAGTTAAACATCAAAGGTGTGCATTGCATGAATGAGGTGCCTAGCGCAGAGGATTTTATAGCCGATAAGAAAATACTGATAGTGCCGCTGTGGTCGGGTGGGGGGATAAGAGTAAAAATACTGGAAGCAATGGCGGCAGGTAAAATTGTGATCACCACATCCGTGGGTATAAAAGGAATAGAAGCTACCGGTGGCGAGCATTATCTGCTGGCACGTAAGCCGGAAGATTTTGCCAAATCAGTGAAGTGGTGTTTTGAAAACAGGGATGCCGCCGAACGGATGGCTGCTGCAGCGCAGTCACTTATTACTGAAAAATACGAAAATAATAAAGTGATAGCGGCGGTTACAGATAAGCTAGAGCAGTTGCTATCGGGGAGTAATTAGAGAGTAGAAAGAAGATCATGTAGTTATAGTGCATTATGGAGTCGTACGAGATTTTTACACTTATTGTCTGTCTGGCTGCGGTCTGCTCCTTTCTCAATCACCGGTTCCTGAAATGGACACCCACTATTGGGATCACTTTTTTATCGCTGGTGTTTTCTTTGTTCCTGGTGCTTACCAGCGATCTGCTGCCCACTTATTCCAAAGGGTTTATCGACATTATAAAGTCAATCGATTTTAATACCCTGCTCATGAAGGGGATGCTGGGGTTTCTTTTATTTGCCGGTGCCGTACATATTGATGCAGATACCCTCAGAAAACAACGGTGGCCTATTGTGGTATTATCCACTATAGGTATTTTTATTTCTACTGCGGTTGTTGGTGGCATACTCTATTTTTTATCTGGGCTGCTGGGCCTGCAAATGGAACTGATCCATTGCTTGTTATTCGCAGCGCTCATCTCACCAACAGATCCTATAGCCGTGCTGGCTATTTTAAAACGAGCGGGAATCTCTAAACCACTTGAGATCAAAATTGCAGGCGAGTCGCTGTTTAACGATGGTGTGGCTGTAGTAGTGTTTATTACGATACTCGAGATAGCCGGAAGCGGTACTGCATCCTTCTCAATGGGCAATGCCGTTTTGCTTTTTCTCAAAGAAGCCGTAGGTGGACTTGCTTATGGATTTTTGCTGGGTTACTTAGGTAGGTTGCTGCTAAACTCCATTGATAATTATGAAGTTGAGGTGCTCATCACCATTGCCATAGTAATGGGCGGCTACATGCTTGCCGATAAAATGGGTATATCAGGGCCGCTGGCTATGGTTGTGGCGGGCATAGTGATTGGGCAGCATGGAACAGGCAAGCGAGGGTCAACTGACACTAAAACCTACCTGTATAAGTTCTGGGGCCTGATCGATGAACTGCTGAATGCTGTTTTGTTTTTGCTCATTGGTTTTGAGATGCTGGTAGTTCATGCACACACCACAACTCTGGTGTTGGGATCCATTTTGGTTTTTGTTGTTCTATTTGCCCGCTGGCTATCTGTGTTGTTACCTATATCGATACTGCGAATATGGATGCAGTTTGATAAAAACGCTGTAGCCATACTTACCTGGGGAGGCCTGCGTGGAGGCTTATCAATCGCAATGGCTCTGTCGTTGCCCGCCAGTATGCACCACGATGAGTTTGTAGCTGTTACCTACATGGTAGTGTTGTTTTCCATTCTGGTGCAGGGTGCCAGTGTGGGGAAGCTGTATAAGAGGTTGAGTGGAGGCAAATAATGTCAAAACGCTTTGTTGCCCGCCTGGTTTGTATTGGTGCATTTCATAATATTAAAACGGTGAATTGATACTGATTGACTAATCGGTCAGGTTTATAGAGCCTGCCAATAACACCATAAGCACCCCGGTAAGAAGCAACAAAAAAATAGATTGTACCTTTGCCGCACAATTCAGGTCTTAACTGTATTGGTTACAGATCTAAGTAAAATGATATGTTAGATACTATAGAATCAGCTTTAGAGGAGCTAAAGAAAGGGAAACTACTTATTGTGGTCGATGATGAAGATCGTGAGAATGAAGGCGACTTTATTACAGCAGCAAGAAATGTTACGCCCGAAATAATCAATTTCATGTCTAAGCATGGTCGCGGACTGATCTGCGCGCCACTTACCGAAACCAGATGCAGCGAGCTAAACCTGAACCTGATGGTGGAGAACAACACTGTGCTGCACCAGACTCAGTTTACCGTGTCTGTAGATCTGAAAGGGCACGGATGCACCACTGGTATATCTGCGCAGGATAGGGCTAAGACCGTACAGGCATTGATAGACCCCAATACTACTCCCGAGGATCTGGGCAGGCCGGGGCATATTTTTCCGTTGAGAGCTAAGGATGATGGTGTATTGCGCAGATCGGGGCATACCGAGGCTACTGTTGATTTGGCAAGGCTGGCTGGCTTTGAGCCTGCCGGTGTGCTGGTAGAGATTATGAACGATGACGGCACCATGGCACGTCTGCCGCAGTTGCTGGAGATCGCAAAAAAGTTCGACCTGAAGATCATCTCTATAAAAGACCTGATCAGCTACAGGCTCAATACCGAAACACTGATAAAAGAAGAGGTGCGGGTGCATATGCCCACCAAGTACGGGGATTTTGAGCTGGCAGCATTCAGACAAACAAATACCGGCGAAACCCATCTGGCGTTGATAAAGGGCAAGTGGGATAAAGACGAGCCGGTATTGGTGCGCGTGCATAGTTCTTGTTTCACGGGTGATATTTTACACTCACTCAGGTGCGATTGTGGCGACCAGCTTCAGGCAGCTATGCAGATGGTAAACGATGCCGGTAAAGGTGTGGTGTTGTATATGAATCAGGAGGGTAGGGGAATAGGACTGTTTAATAAACTAAAGGCATACAAGCTACAGGAGGAAGGTAAAGATACTGTTGATGCTAATTTGGCTCTGGGCTTTAAAATGGATCAGCGCGACTACGGCATAGGTGCACAGATACTGCGCCACCTGGGCGTGAAGAAAATGAGGCTGATGACCAACAATCCTAAAAAGCGCGCCGGAATAGTTGGGTATGGCTTAGAGATAGTAGAGAATGTGCCGATAGAGATAGCTCCCAACGAACACAACGCATTTTATCTCCAAACAAAAAGAGACAAAATGGGTCACGAGATATTGAAGTGATTGTACTACGGAATTGGTAATTTGGAATTGGGATCGTATTGTGGGTTTGTGGCGTGAATACTTTTTTAAATTTCCCGGTTCTGAGTGCTAATTCCAAATGACTAATTCCAAATTCCTCAAACAAAGTTGAAGATATTATTTCTTGCCAATAGAGTGCCGTATCCACCGTACCGGGGTGATAAGCTGAAGATTTTCAATCTGGCAAGGAGATTGTCAGGTCGGCATGAATTGCACCTGCTCACTTTTGCGCAAACTCAGGAGGATCTTGGCTACAAAGCCGAACTTGAAAAGGTATTTAAAGAAGTACATTTTGTGTAT
>CAIKOJ010000118.1 GCA_903829015.1 uncultured Bacteroidota bacterium | reverse complement strand
GCCCACTGCAAAGTGTTCCAGTATTTCTTGGAGTCCTGTCAGGCGTGATTTATATTTCTATAGTAGGATTAATATAACAACGCAGCCAGCACTATAGCACATACAGAAATTAGTGACAGCTGCAGTCTGGCTGCCCAGGCGCCTATGTCCCAGAAACGAGACTCATGGTGTTCGTTTACGAGCAATGCTGACAAGCTGTTTGCGTTTGTTTCGTGGATAGAGTTTATTATTTCGTTTACGGAATTGGTTTGCTCGTACTCTGGTGTGTCGAAGATCGTGTGACGACGAAAGGAATATTGAGCTTCGTTGTCGACCAAGTCGACAAATTGATTAGTGAGTCTCAACGTTGAGAAATGAGCCGTGGGAGAAATTTCCACCCACTGTTGGTCCCATTTGTACGTTTTGTCGTTGAGCACGACTAAATTAGATGGCCAAAAACAATCTTCTGCTGGGTGCAGGGAATAGCCATCTCTACCTATGGTCCACTTGTCATAGCTAGGTTCAAAACCGCACTTTGTTTGTCGTACGCCTACCGAGATGTTAATTGAGACACATTGTTGCACTAGAAAATAATCACCCAGCACTTTGAGGTGCTGGCACATAGGGAGCTTATTAGCTCGCGCTGCTAAAAGTCCATTGGACTCGGCCAATAATTGAGTAGTAAATTTGCGTATTTGTAGATTAGCACAGTAAATTCTCTTGATTTCGCCCTCTAAAATGTTTTCGTTAACTATGGCTTGATGCTCGGTATACTGATGATGCTGGAAGAACAGCGGCTGATTGTCATCGCGTTTCTTCGATATTGGGATTCCTGGTATGCCAAATACCCATCGTTGGCTATCCCACTGGCGACAGACTTCAATGTTAGTTTTGTGATCGTCCGTCATCGTTAGGCAGCCCAATTTGTCGTCCAATCGACATGTGATTTCGAGCGTCACGCTGTTCCAACGGAAATTGGGACGACGATGACATTTCGCTGATTTCACGTGAAAATAAGTGGGTGCGTATTTGGAAGACGTAGTCGTAGTCAAATTAAAAACGACTGCTAATACATTAGTTACGGATAGAAGGGGGGTTGGTGCCAGACAATTCGCTTGGAGATCGCTCAATTGCTTATTGTTTATGGCTACTTGATCTCCCTCCAATCTAAATTCTTGCGGGGCCTGTTCTACGCAAGGTACTGCCTCCAGGTTGATATTGAGACAATCCTTGTTTCCCACATTGTAAATGTGAGACCAGTTTTGTGCCATTACGTGGAGATACGCAGTGTCTAAATTTTTTAATTTGTTCAGAGGCCGATTGCATACGGGGTCTAATTTATCGAAATAGAAGAATTCTAATTGTGCCGCATTGTCGACTAATTTAAAAACGTGCTCATCCACTCGAGTCACTAGACCTGTTCCAACCTTCATTTCCTTTAGGTTGCATTGATCGGAGATATTCGCGAAAGACTCGTTCCACACGATGATGGCATCGTGGTGACGGGTAGCGGATATTTGGGAGTCGTTTGATAGTATACCAAACGGCGACGTGATGGGGCATTTGAGACAGTCTTTTCTAAGAGTCACGCGCTGTGCTACACAGTTTATGACCCCATAAATTTTATTTTGCATCCAGGCGCCGTCACCCACTGGCGCAGCAGCAAAAGAAACTATATCCCCCTCTTCAACCATCGGGTTTCCTAGACAGCTGTGATAGTTTACCATTTCCCAACATTCCCTTTCATTAGTAGGCCTAGCCGATGTGGTAAATACAGTATCGTAGCCACCAAAGAAGAATCCTTCGATGTTCTTAGTTTTTACCCAAGATCTACATATAAAACCATCCCAATGAGCATGGGGCTCTTCCTTAATATAAAACTTATAATTTTTTAGAATCGGAATGTCACTGACTGGTGGTTGACAATAATCGGGTAGTTCTGCATCCAAAAGTCCAATCGACTCTGGGTCGCTGCAATCGCATACGGTTATGTTCACTGCTGACACGGTTGTTGAGAAGCCGACGGCTGCCAAGAAAAAGAGTGCGCGGGTACCGTCCATCTGTAATATGTCTTCTAATTAATCTCGAAATCGAACTGGCATTTGGACTTTCCTTCTTAATCCATATTCTTTCCCTTTGTTCTTATTTTCATCTACTGGTAGCGATTTTTCCTGTACTTTCTGTGTCGTCGGCTCGTTGGCTACTATGGGAGTTGCCTGCCCATGGAACTTCTTCATCCTGTCCGCATGAACCACCATTAGTTTCTTGCCGTCGGGAGAGGCGATGCGATAATTTACATTTCCTTTCTTTTCCTTCACTATAAAAGGTCCCTCCCATCTCATATTAAATTTACCGGGTATATCAGCTAGTGTCCTTAACATTATTTTATCGTTTTCCCTATATTCGATTCTTTTCGTATTCCTATCGTAGTAGGACTTCTGGATTTCTTTCGCTTCTTCCAGTTTTTCCTTTGCTATCTCAAGAGCATCGTACCAATGCTGAGAAAATAACATGTTAACATCGGATAAGTTTCTGTTTCTAGCGGGGGGAATAAGGTCATTGGGCTCCCTCGCTTCCCTACCGTAAATGAGATAAAACGGGCTATACCCTGTGCTGGCATGCACCGCTGTGTTGTACGCAAAGGCCGCGACGTCGAGGAATTCGGTCCAACGATTGGGCTCTTTCGTCACGTAGCAAGATATTATGTCAGCTAATGTCCTATTGACTCTTTCAACCATGCCGTCGCATTGTGGCCTATAGGCTGAGGTCCTAATTGGTTCGATGCCACATTGTTTGTACAATGCTGCCATAAGTTCTGACATGAAATTGGTGCCCTGGTCGGTCAAGACTGTCTCCGGAACGCCGTGACGTGTAATAATATGCTTATAAAATGTTTTTGCAACTGTCTCAGCTGTCTGGTCAGGCATTGAGGCAACTGTAACGTACCTAGTTAAATATTCGCCCATTACTAATATATATACATGATTGTCTGGGCCGGACGGAGTTATTGGGCCCATAATGTCCATCGCCATAGTTTGCCAAACGTATGTGGGAGGCGGTATAGGATTCAACGGCGCTTTATTCGACCCGATTGCTTTTCTTTTCGCGCAGAGTTCGCAGTTCGCTACGTACTCCCGGATTTCTTTCACCATTTTCTTCCATTTAAATCGTCTTTGAATTCTCGCAGTTGTCTTTTTTACCCCCAAATGACCCGCGAACGGACTGTCATGGAATCTCATCAAAAATTTCTTCTTCAAACTTTCTGGTACAAATATTCGTCCGTCAGCCGTGCCGATTAGGCCATTTTCAAATTCTTTCAATCTGTCAGCTTCATCCGTTTCACTGGTCTCTGATTTGTTATCGTTTCCATCTTGATTAAGCTCTTCGGCTACTTGTATCTGTATTCGTTTGGCAATTTCCTCTCTTTGTTCCATTTCCTCTTGGTATCGTTTCCTAGCGTTGAGGCAGTATTCGTCTCCCTGTTGTTCTTTCAAAAATGTGGCAGTAGTCAATGCTTTAATGGTGTGTGTCTGGCCAGACGTGACTACTTCTTGTGTCTTAGGGATCCTGCTTAGTCCATCAGCATTTTGATTGACTACACCGGGCCTATAGACGGTGTCGAAATCGAATTCTATTGCGAATAATGCCCAACGCACTACCTTTTTAGACAGTCCCTCCGTAATTCTAGGGAAGCCTACTAATGCTTTGTGGTCTGTCTCCACTGTAAATTTCGTGCCGTACAAATATGGGTAAAACGTTTTCAGTGCGTGATAAATTGCGTATGCTTCTTTGTCCGTCGTGCTCCATTTTTCTTGTGTTTCATCAAATTGCTGTGATGCGTACGCTACCGCGTATTCCTCTATTCCGTTATTCTTGGGTTTCCTCTGCGCTAAAACTGATCCAACTGCAAAACCAGACGCATCCGTCTGGACTACGAAATCTGTCTCAAAATCTGGGAATCTTAAAATCGGGTCATTTAGTAAACAGTTTTTCAAAAATTGAAACGTCTCTTCTTCCACGGGGCCCCATCTCCACGGCTCTTTCTGCCGGGTCAAAATCGTCAATGCTCTTGCTTTGTTCGCATAATCCCAAATAAATTTCCTGTAGTAGCCTGACAGGCCTAAAAAACTTTTAACATGGTTCGCGTTCTGCGGTGTCGGGTAATTCTTAATTGCGCTTGTCAATCGGGGATCTGGCCGTAGGCCGTCTTCTGATATGAGGTGGCCTAAATATTTTACAACTTTCTGTAAAAATACACATTTCGCTAGTTTGATCTTCAACCCTCCTTCTTGTAACAAGTCGAGTACTACCAGTATGTGTTTCAAATGTTCTTCGACAGTTCGAGAGTAAATTATGACATCATCCAGGTAGACTAGGGCAAACTTATGTATCACCGGTCGTAACAGATCTACTTTATAGGACACGCGTCTGGTCTCGCCGTTAAGAATCATTGCGTTGTCTGTGATGAAGTCAATACCCAATATACATGTCTCAGTTAACTGAGGTACAATAAAGAATCGTTGCT
>CAIKOJ010000117.1 GCA_903829015.1 uncultured Bacteroidota bacterium | reverse complement strand
GGCATCGGGCTTTTTGTTTATTGCATTTGGCACCAATTCAATTCCTAAAGAAGGGGCAAGCATTATGTTCCTTACCGGTTGTTACTTCTTGCATACAATTGGTGAGCTTTGCCTTAGCCCTATTGGGTTATCTATGGTAAATAAACTCACACCAGGACGTTTCACATCATTGATGATGGGTATTTGGTTCCTGGCAATTGCAACCGGCAATAAGCTGGCTGGATTCATGAGCTCGCTCTACCCAGACCCAACAAACCCTGTTCACCCACATTTGTTCAGCCTTGAGATAGATAGTCTGCACACTTACTTTATGATATTCGTAGGCTTTGCAGGCGCAGCAGCTGTTATGCTTTTCTTACTGAGCAGGAAGTTGCAGAAGATGATGCACGGGATTAATTAAACTTGTAGAAGCTACTAAAACTAAATCTATGCAATACTACATTCAAGTCATTAAGAACTATACCAATTTTAAAGGCAGAGCCAGGAGGAAAGAATATTGGATGTTTTTTTTATTCAATTTTATTTTCGCTCTAGTTGCTTCTATTTTGGATAGGATTATGGGTACTACATTTACTATGAGTGGTATTAATGTAGGTTATGGATACATTTATTTGTTGTACGGTCTATTTACTCTTCTTCCCAGCCTTGCTGCTTTAGTTAGGCGATTGCATGATATTGGTAAGAGTGGATGGTTTTTTCTTGTTTGCTTTATTCCAATTGCAGGCATAATTTGGCTTATTGTATTATTATGCAAAGACAGCACTCCGGGCCCAAATAAATATGGACCCAACCCAAAAGGAATTGGCAATGTTGATGAGTTTGATTTTATGAGCATGCCTGATGCCAATAGGTAAATACACGAAAGACAGCAAACTTAAAGCCGCATTCAGAAATGAAATGCGGCTTTTCTTTTACTTGGCGGAGTACTTTTTTGGGTGAAAAAAAGGGGTAATAAAAATTAAACACTATTTTAGAACTTTATTATTCAAAATCAATACTAATGACTACTGTAGACGAGAGCCAATCAATAACATTAGAGCAAATACAAACCTTTGAAGGTAAGTACCCAAAACAACTTTGGTACCTGTTCCTCTCTGAAATGTGGGAGCGTTTTGCGTTTTATGGTATGCGCGGCATGCTTACCATTTTCATGGTGGATAAGGCACAGCTTGCTATGAGTGACCGTGACGCAAACCTGCAATACGGTGCCACACAGGCTTTCGTGTATACATTAGCATTTGTGGGCGGCTTGTTTGCCGATAAGATACTAGGATTTAGAAAATCAATATTCTGGGGCGGATTTTTAATGATTGTAGGCAGCTTCGTCCTCGCCACTGCGCCAAAGGAGTTGTTTTATATAGGTATCAGTTTCACCATTGTTGGCACGGGTTTCTTTAAACCCAATATATCCACGATGGTGGGCAGCCTGTATACTAAAGATGACCCCAGAAGAGATGCAGGTTTTGGTTTATTCTATTCCGGCATCAACATAGGCGCCCTGCTTGGCGGAGCCATATGTGTTTGGCTTGGGAAACATTACTCATGGAATGCTGCATTTTCGTGCGCAGGCATTGTAATGACGATAAGCCTGTTAATATTTGTTTTTACCAAACGGACATTAGGACCAATAGGACTTTCGCCACTTGCAGATAAATACCCAGCAAATAAAATAAGGATGTATGAGATCATGGTTTATGTGGGTTCATTACTCATTATACCGCTGATTCTTCAGCTTGTATCTGTGTCGCAGTATACAGATATGTTTATGTACATAGTAGGTCCGCTCACGGTGATCTATATCATTTATGAAACGCTTAAATACAATAAAGTTGAAAGGCAGAAATTAGCTGCTGCCATGATCTTTATAATTTTCTCGATATTCTTTTGGGCGTTCTTCGAACAAAGCGGAGGTTCTCTTAACCTCTTTGCTGAGCACAACCTTACCGATAAAGTAGCCGGATTAACCATTGATCCGAACGTCATCAATAACTCATCCAATTCTCTGTTCGTTATACTTTTCAGCCCGATAGTGGGTTTGCTTTGGCTTTGGTTGAACAAACGCAAAGTGGAGCCCAATACCGTTGTAAAATTCGGACTAGGGTTCCTGTTCCTGAGCCTTGCTTTTTATGTCTTTTACTATACCCGGTTTTTTGCTGATGTAAATGGTGTTACATCCTTAAATGTATTTACACTTGCGTATCTGGTGATAACAGTTGGTGAGTTGTGCCTCTCCCCTATCGGTTTATCGATCATGACCAAACTGTCACCCAAACCTATGCACGGTGTAATGATGGGTATGTGGTTTCTGGCAAGTGCATATGGGCAGTATGCCGCAGGACTATTGGGTGCAGGTATGACCAACCCCGACGAGCACGCATCGCTTGCTGCAAAGCTCATTTCGTATACTGACGGCTACAAGCAACTGTCGATATATGCGTTGGTTGCGGGCGTTGTATTAATTGCAATATCCCCGCTGATCAGAAAACTGATGCATGAAGTGCATTAACAACAGCTAAAGAAATTTTGCCCATTATTGGTACTTTTGAATGCTGGTATATGTATACAACGCAACGGGAGTTTGGCAAAACCAAACTCCCGTTATTATGAAAACACCTTTAGTTTTATACGATTCAAATTCATTTACAATCAACACGTCAAAAAGCATCGCTATTCCTTAATGAACTTTCTGACAAACTCCCGGCCGCCTGCAACAACCCTAACGTAGTACATGCCATATTCGAACGAACTTATATCCATATCTGCAGAAATATCAGACTCCTTACCAGTAACTTCCGTTTGAACTAAAACTCTCCCCGTAATATCCAGAACAGAAACAATAGCGGTGGCAGAGGCATTTATAATCTTTACATTCAAAACATCAAATGCTGGATTGGGTGCGATCTTAACGTCGGCAACGCCCATTGAAACAATCTGAGTTTTCTCGGGATAACAGCCAACTATTGACATTGCCTTTTCGAGTACAACATCGTGATGCGAACGTACACCCTGCCGTGTGGCGGTTACAAATACATCAGGTACAATACCTATTCGTTGGGTACTGTCTCCATTGGGATAAAACACCCCGAGTGTAGAAAAACCTGTTCGCAGGTCCTGAGTTAAATTCCAATAGCTGATATTACCGTCTGCACCTGCGGTTTGGCTGCCAACTTTTACTACATCATCCATTGCCTCCAAAATCATACAAGTGAATTCTCCCGAACTCTGGGTCATCTCGTTTATTAGTATAATCACTTTACCATAATAGGGATCAGGATTCCCGTTAGACCCCTGAAATTCGTGATACCAGCGAAAAGTACCGGGATATGTAACTTCAGGTTCCGTAAACTTTCCACATTCCCGCCTATTAGGGTACATCTTACCAGCGATAGCCGGCCCCGTGCTGTTCGGGGCATTTCGGAGGTCAAAAATAATTGCACTCTTATTTCCAAGATCTGAATACATAGCAGCCACATCAGCAACCTGCAGATTTCCCATGTTTACATAACCCAGGTCACAATTCAAAGTAGTCCATTTGATTGTATGCAGCGAATCGGCCGGATAATAGTAATCGGAAAAGAAATTGATCGCCGAAATCCAATCTATACAGGTTTGGCTTGTTGTATAGTTAGTTCCGGCAATATCTTCCATAACCATTGTCAATGTCTGTCCCAAAGACATTCTACAAAGGACTTTTTGAGCTACTGATCTTCTGAAAACAGAAATATTACCAGCCGAATAAATGCGTTTCAGGCTGTCTTCCCATTGGGTCATTGTGAGTCCATCAAGAGATACCAAAGCATCGCCTATGTTTACCC
Organism: uncultured Bacteroidota bacterium; assembly: GCA_903829015.1. GTDB lineage: Bacteria > Bacteroidota > Bacteroidia > Chitinophagales > Chitinophagaceae > Nemorincola. The sequence continues at coordinate 1,663 of CAIKOJ010000117.1, read as the reverse complement.
CCGACTCGAGCGTATTAATAACTACGTACTTCCCCTCTATATACTGCAGCCTGATAAAAGGTCTATAAAAACCCGGAGGGTGCTGAATCGAATTGCTGGTTGTTAATCCATAGGTATGCGCATCATTTAGGGCGGCGCCCAGGTTCAGATCCAGATTAAACAATTCCGTTGGTGTTACAGATACTTCCGTCTGCAGCACGAACTTGTACAGTGTTGTATCCCAGGGTACATCCAACACATAATTATCGGGATAGAAATATCTAACTAAATTCCAGTGTTTGAACAACATCAGTTGCCTGTGGTCTGCATCGATTGGTCCAGCAGCGGTCGACACATTCAGCATCAGACTGTCGAACGGAAACACCAGCCAGCCATTGTAAGAGCCGGTATATGTATTGTCTTCTACCCAGCACTCGGCATGAGGCCTGAAATTATTTTTTATTGTATCCAGTTGCACCCGTACGTCTGATCGGAACAACGAAGAACCGATCCAGGAAAAATCACGGTTGCGTTTCAGTTCCATCGGAAGCGTATCTGGAAAATAGGTGGTGGATATCGCCATTGGTCCTGCGGCCGCCAGCATGGTATCCAGTGCATCGTTGAATTGATTCATGGTAGCAGCACTTCTAACCGCAGGTAATACCGAAATTAAAACGCTATCCCAATTAACGTTACACGTACTTACGTTAGAATGGAAATACTTTACAAAACCCCATACCTTACAGGTATAATACAATTTTTGTTGGAGTGTGGGTACCTGAGCGAATGATGAAAAGGAGAGCAGGCAAAATAATGCGAATAATAGTTTTTTGCGCATAAAATCAATTTTTAAGGTTAGGAATATATAAAAGGTTCAATCTTTTCGTTTTGAATCATCTAAAAAAAAGTGCCTGCAAAACGAGAATTGATATAAAATTAAAACAATAAAATTGAAAATGTAAAATTTTAACGATGCGTATTTTGGCATTTATGAGAAAGATCATCAAAACTGCCTGGGGTTTTGCATAATTTTACAATACAATTACAATCTTGAACAACTCAGAACATAAGGAAGAACACTTTAACAGCTCGCAACTAGTAACAGATATTGTAATAGGCATGAGCGACGGGCTCACTGTGCCTTTTGCGCTGGCAGCCGGCCTTAGCGGTGCTGTGCACGATACGCACATCATTGTTATTGCCGGACTCGCTGAAATTGCAGCAGGTTCTATTGCTATGGGTCTTGGCGGTTACCTGGCAGGTAAAACTGAAATAGACCATTACAATTCTGAACTTAAGCGTGAAGAATGGGAGGTGGATCACCTGCCTGAAAGAGAGAAAGAAGAAGTAAGGGTGATCTTTGAGGAAATGGGCATGAGCCCCGCAACTCAAAAACTGGTGGTTGATGAAATGGCAAACGACAAAGCCAAATGGGTAGAATTTATGATGCGCTACGAACTGGGCCTTGAACAACCGGACCCTAAACGAGCCAGGAACAGTGCACTTAACATTGGCCTCTCTTATGTAGTTGGTGGCATGGTGCCGCTATCGCCCTACTACTTTACACAAGATCCAATAGAGGGGCTTAAATATTCAGCTATCATTACTGTAATGTGCCTTTTTATATTTGGGTATTTCAAAGCTAAAGCAACAGGGCAGCAACCTCTCCAAGGTGCTTTCAAGG
>CAIKOJ010000116.1 GCA_903829015.1 uncultured Bacteroidota bacterium | reverse complement strand
TCCCACAATGAAAACACTGTATACCGTTGTCCGTTTTTCATTTTCCTTGTCTCGCCCTTGGCATTTTTATAGAAACCGTCCTTATCAGAATAGATCACCGGAGCCATGCATGTGTGATAAAGTGCAGAGTAGAATATTCTCTTCAGCTTGTCGTCAGATGATTTAACAGCGATCTTATTCATCTCCGCACTCCATTTCCGGTTGTTAGCTTTATACACCTGTTTAAAGTCGAATTCATGCACTTCGTTCAATGCCTCCAGTGCTTTATCGGTGTTCACAATTGAAAGCGCCACCTTCATAAGCAAAGGTTTTCCGTCAAGGTCGTTAAACTGCAGTTCACCATTCATTACGTTTCCTTTGGCTCCTTTAGGCCCTTTGAAATGGGTAACGTTCCATGTATGTAGCTGTTTGAATGGCATACTAGTGCGTGCGGCAAAATATACCCGCTGTACATTGGCCCATCCGGCAGAATTACGGTAACCCACAACGGTTGAGTCGTTGACTCTGTAAATTGCCGATTCGGTGGTGCTGTCGTAATTGATCATAAAAGCCAGATTGAAAAACACAACCGGCTTGCTGCCTTTAGGGAAAGAATAGGCATGAACACCACAATGCTCGGTAGCTGTAAGGAACACTTTGATCCCATTCTCGAGTTTCACACTATACAGCCCAGGTCTGGAGTTCTCGTCTTCATGACTGAATTTCACTTTGATGCGGCCTGCATTCTCAGCCACGGGTGCTACATGTGGCATTACTGATATATCGCACCAATCGCCGCAGCCTGTGCCGCTTAGGTGGGTATGACTGAAACCCTCGATGGTTGAATCGGCGTAGTTATAACCGCTGCACCAGTCCCAGCCTTCAGAGCCGTTGTCTGGACTGAGTTGTACCATGCCGAAAGGCACCGTTACACCTGGATAAGTATGACCATGCCCACCTGTGCCTATAAAAGGGTCTACGTATTTTACAGGCCGCTGGGCGTATCCTGATGCTGCCAACAGGCAGCTCAAAACCACGAAAAAAGAATGCTTCATATGCGTGTGTATATGCAACGAAGATAATACTGCAAACCAAATTGTATATATCCGGTTTTTAATCAGGTATTATGTTGTAAATAATGAATAGATTTATAGCAGTTAAGACTCTCGACTATGAACAGACGGAAATTCGTACAGCAAACTACGCTTGCCACTTCGGCTATCCTACTGGCACCTTATATCAAAGCCTGGGGAGCCGACAATTCGTTCCCGGTTGTAAGAACACCTGAAAAGGATCGCAATTTCAAAAGCCCTGCTGTGGAGAAACTGATAGCAGAGATAAAAGCCAACATAGGCAACAAGGAACTGGCGTGGATGTTTGAGAACTGCTTCCCTAATACGCTGGATACTACTGTGGATTTTGAATTGAAAGATGGCAAACCCGATACTTATGTGATCACCGGCGACATTGATGCCATGTGGCTCAGGGATTCGTCGGCACAGGTGTGGCCCTATCTTCGGCTGTGCAAGGAAGATGAAAATTTGAAAAATCTGATAAAGGGTGTCATTAACCGGCAAACACGCTGCATACTAAAAGACCCGTATGCCAATGCCTTTTATAAAAACGAACGTAAAAAAAGTGAGTGGAGCCACGATAATACAACTATGCAGCCGGGCATACATGAGCGCAAATGGGAAATAGACAGCCTGTGCTACCCTATCAGGCTGGCACATGGGTACTGGAAAGAAACTGGAGACACATCCCCCTTCGATGCACAATGGGTAGAAGCTATGAAGCTGGTACTGAAAACATTTAAAGAGCAGCAGCGCTTTGAGGGTAAAGGCCCCTACAGCTTTATGCGCAAAACCGAATATGCTACCGACAGTTTGCCATTGGGAGGCTACGGTTACCCTGTGAGCCCCAACGGCATGATCTGCTCTATGTTCCGGCCAAGTGATGATGCAACCATTTACCCGTTTCTGGTAGCCAGTAATTTATTCGCTTTCGCCAGTCTTGGCCAGATGCAGTCCATTTCAGCAGCTGTTAAAGCTGATCTGGACGGGCACGCCATAGAATCATTGATGACGCAAATAGTGACAGGAATAGATAATGATGCAAAAATTGAGACCCGGAATTTTGGTAAGATATTTGCTTATGAAGTGAATGGCTATGGCAGCCACAACCTTATGGATGATGCCAACATCCCTTCCCTGCTCTCACTGCCATATCTGGTACCCGAGATGGACAAAGATCCTGTTTATAAGAACACCCGCAGGTATGTACTCTCCAACGAGAACCCATTCTTCTTTAAAGGAAAGGCGGGTGAAGGTGTAGGAGGGCCTCATGCCGGAGTAGATAATATATGGCCATTGAGTATCGCGATGCGCGGCATCACCAGCACCGACGACAAAGAAATAAAACTATGCCTGGATATGCTGCAGCACAGCCATGCCGGCACCGGCTTTATGCACGAAACCTTTCACAAAGACGATGCCTCAAAATTCACCCGCCCTTGGTTTGCATGGGCTAATACGCTATTCGGTGAGTTTGTATGGAAAGTGTACAGGGAGCGGCCAGGATTATTAAACTCCTGACCACTAAAGTGGAAAAATTAATAACATAATCTTGTAACTTCGGGTATAGTAACAACAATGGACTCATCAATAACTTTTTGCTCAGAAAATGACGATAATTTTCGTATCGAATCTAAAGAAGAATACTGGGACAGGCTGAACAGATCAGTTAAGGACTTGGAAAGCGGCAACGGAGTTACATTGACAATGGAGGAGTTGGAAGAATACATTCATAAAACGCCTTTGTAATGGAAAATATTGAATTTTCTTCCTCCGGCTTAAATATACAATATGACTGCGATGCCGATGTTATGTATGTAAATTTCGGCCCTCTTTTCCCGGCCGAAGACAGTGAATTAGACGACGACAACATCCTGTATCGTTACAAAAATGGCAAAATAATTGGGCTTACAATAACCCATTACAGCAAGAGATAAAGACACCTTTGGTTTGCCTGGGCTGATAGCTTGTTCGGGGAGTTTGTGTGGAAGGTGTACAGGGAGCGGCCACATTTGCTGAATGCATGACTTGAAATGACCGACCAATTGCGAATAATTATATTCCCAACTTACACGTTTCGTTTGTGAAAAAAGGCGATGTAGGAGAACATCGAAACTTTATTTCTTTTTAATCTTTTTCGTTTTCAAGCTGTCTGTATTCTTATCGCCAATTAATGCTGCAATTATTTTTTGCACATCGAATATTTCCTCCTCATTATTATAAGGGAATTCGGTTTCGAGGCCGTTGGTATTGTATTTACTCAACACTGCATTTCTTAATTCAGGCTCTAAAGTGGGC
>CAIKOJ010000115.1 GCA_903829015.1 uncultured Bacteroidota bacterium | reverse complement strand
GCCCTTGCTGGCACCCTTTACGAGGCCTGCAATGTCCACAAATTCAATGGTTGTGGGCAATATGCGCTGCGGCTGAACGAGTTCAGCCAGTTTGGCGAGGCGCTCATCGGGTACATCTACCTGGCCTATATTGGGCTCAATGGTACAAAACCTGTAATTAGATGCCTGTGCCTTTGCACTGTTGCTCACCGCATTGAACAATGTTGATTTTCCTACGTTGGGCAAGCCAACTATTCCTGCTTGTAATGCCATTTAATATATTATGTGCTAATTCGAATATGATAATGTGAAAATTTGCCAATGCTGATTTTCAAAGTGTGCAAAGGTAAGATAATTACCACGGCAATGCTTGCGGCTTCGGCGGGTTTACGAATAAATTGCACACTTTTCACCGAAAATTGTTTTTACCAGTATTTTTATTAAAAATCAACAGATTATCTCTAAGTATTGCCCCACGGGATTAAAAAACCGTCTTAAACCCGTCGGTAATTGGCGGTCACTGCCCCGGATTTTACTTAAAATTATTGAACTCAAATTTCTTATGAAAATGAATATCGTGTCCGTAGAACGCGGGATTGTCGAGGTTTTTCTCTACCAGTGTTTCCAGCTTGGCATTCCCGGGCACCCTGTATATGGTTGTATCAACAATCTGGCAAGCGGTTATGTCCCAATTGCCAGGCCCTGTAACTTCTTTTATTTTCAGAAAAACATAGCCGGAACCATATTGGCGATCCCAGTTGACCACATTCAGGAATTTCTGCCCTCCTATCTCTGAAAAAAATACTCTGGCGCGTTGCAACTCTCTAGCATCACCAAAGGGTTTCATATAAGAGACGTTGTACGTATAGTCGTCTTTCTTTTCGAAAATGAAGTAGCAGTTCTTATTTGTATCTTCCTCTAGCTTCCATATGCCCTGTAAATGATCATCTATTCGCACCTTATACATTTCGCCCAAGGGGTAAATGCTCATGTTCTTAATTGTATTATCGGGAACAAAAGGAATTGCAAATGCTAATAACAACAACAGTACTTTAATACGACCAAATTTCAGATGAATTTACAACTTATTTCAGGCGGCTGCATTTTTTTAATCACATCTTTTGTTGATATAATTGCAGCCGAATGCATAATTAACGCATTTCGGTGATTTCTGGTATAGTTGTATTTCATCTCGTTCTATACCCTCCTCAGCTATCAATCCGCGATATTAACCGCCAGTCAACAAGGCAACAGTATTCTATAATAATTTTAGAATATTGCTTACATTTAATCCCTTCAAAACAATTTATATAGTTATGAAAAAGTTCGTATTACTTGCTATCAGCTTCCTTACAATGGGAACTTCTTTTGCACAAAACAATACCAAGACCACAAAACCAATGACCGTAGCAGAAAAAAAAGCAGCGGATGACAAAAAAGCCAAAGCCGATAGATCGGCGAATGCACGCAAAACCGGAGCAGAAAATAAAGCGGTGGATGCACGCAAAAACTGTGTAGGCGGCTATGTGCGAACTGCGCGTTATATGCCAATGGAAGGTATCCAGGCGTTTATTTATCTAGGCGACTCAGCCAATACCATTGGTGCATCGGGCTACACTGATGCGACAGGATATTACGAAACCAATTCGGTGGCACCGGGCACATATAGTGTTAAGTTTGTTTACCCTAACAACAAGTCGATCATGGTTTCAGGTGTAACTTTGAAAAGAGGTATTACCGATATCAGCCTTAAGAACGATGCACCGACAGCCGACACCGGTATCAACTATTTGTATTTTGCACCCAAGCCTGTTGCTAAAGCAAAGGCCACATCTGCAAAAAAATAGCAGGTAGCCTCTTTTCTGAAAAATAGCAGGTGTTAACTGCCTGCCTTTGTTAAAATATCCGGATGGGGCAGTTTGTGACCAATAAATGCCGGGGATTTTATATTTTTGAACAAGATAAGGTAGATACTACCTTAGATAACAGTACCTGATGTCGAACGGAAAAAAAGCGAAACCATCTTATTTTAACGCCATTATGGGTGTAGCCCTTGTGTTATTCCTGCTAGGGGTATTAGGTTGGCTGCTCATCAATGGCAGGGCATTGTCGCGTGCTTTCAAGGAAGATCTGGAGATCAATGTAGATTTCCATGATAATGTGACCGATGAAAGCGTGGCAAAGATGAAGTCGATATTGGTAAAGCAGCCATTTGTGAGAGCTGCCAGGGTGATCAGCAAGGATGAGGCAATAAAAATGGAAAACGAAGTAGAGGGCGGCAATATTGTTGACTTTCTGGGATACAATCCCCTGTTTACATCTATTTCGCTAAAGCTGAATGAAGAATATGTAAATGCCGACAGCCTGGCTAAGATCAAGAAATTTGTACTTCAGAGCAACGTAGTGCGCGATGTAACCTGGCCCAATGTGGTTGTGGATAAGTTGAACAGTAATCTGCGCAAAATCGGCATCATTCTGGGCAGTATATCAGTACTGCTGCTGATAGTGGTGATCTTCTTGATAGACAACACTGTGCGGCTGGCGATGTTCAGTAACCGATTCCTGATCAAAACCATGCAGATGGTAGGTGCTAACCGTTCGTTTATCACCCGCCCGTTTGATATGAGGGCACTGCTGAACGGACTGCTGAGCGGCGTTATAGCCGTTGTGGGGCTGTGGATAGTAATGTCATTTGCTCATGCACAACTGCCTGTACTGGCACTGCTGAATGACTCTGGTTTGCTGGCTTTCCTTATATCAGGAATGATCATTCTGGGTATTATTATTTCCATGTTCAGCACCCATCGCTCAGTAGTAAAGTACTTGAAGATGCATGTTGATGACTTGTATTGATAACAGGTGCATTAAATTAATATTGATATAAATCTGTGGGTTAACTTTATTTAACCTGTCAATTGGTTTTTGGATTATCTGCTTAAAAAAAAATCTGTAATATTGCCATTATGTCAACAGTAACAAATACAACACAGGCAGGAAAATCTGCAGCGAAATCAGCAAAAGGAGGCGCACCTCAGCATTTCCTGTTTGATAAAGAAAATTACATGTGGATGATAGCAGGTATCGTATTGATACTTGGTGGCCTTATGCTCATGTCGGGTGGCAAAAGTCCAAACCCACATGAATTTCATTATGATGAAATTTACAGCTTCCGTCGTATAACACTGGCTCCGATCGTGATGCTGATAGGATTCGGGATTGAAGTGTATGCAATCATGAAAAAACCTAAAGAAACACAGAGCGACTCTGCTCAATAGTAAAAGCGATTTTCAAAGTATAAGTAAAACAGGGATAAGCAATGCTTATCCCTGTTTTACTTTTTGAGCCATAACAGCAATAATTAAAGCGATCCGCTCACTTCGGTAATGATGATGATCTCATCGCCGGGCTGCATATTATTTATGTCGAACAATGTTGGTTGTGAAATCAGCACTGCTGCACTTTCTTGCATGGGTGTTGCCGCTATTGCAGGTTTGGTCTGCTTCTTCTTAGCCAATGTCTTTTTCGGAGCAGCCTTTTTCACAGCAACCTTCTTTGGTGCAACCTTTTTGGATACAGCTTTTTTAGGTGCAACTTTTTTAGGAGTAGTCTTTTTCGATAGAGTTTTTGCAGGTACAGCTTTCTTAGGTACTGCTTTTTTAGGCGCAGATTTTTTTGAAGCTACATTTTTTGTCACCGTTTTTTTCGCAGTAGTCTTCACCGCAATTTTCTTTTTAGCCGGAGCACTTTTCTTAACCGCTTTCTTTGGTGCTGCTTTTTTTGCGGCCACTACTTTTTTAGCCGCAGACTTCTTAGCCTTGTTTTTTTTAGCTGCTATTTTCTTTTTGGTTGCCATGTTCGCAAATTAGATGAGCGTTGAAAAATATGATTCTTGACTTTAGATAACTACATATCCAATACAAGTTATGAAATAGAACCAAACGAACCTTGCCGAAACAAAAAAATAATTTTGGAAAAACATCGCCGATTGGCCGAACTTTACTTCCCGATTACTATCCTTCAGAATATTATTTCTTTTTAGTTTTATGCGAGTTTTAAACCACCGTAGTTTTATGAGCAGACTTATTTTAGCAATACTATGCTGCCTGTTTCTGGCGTGCAATTCGGCTAACGAACAGAGGCCATCTGCAAAATACGAAGAAAAGAAAACCTCGCTCGAAGAAATGGAACGCGACAGTCCGCTTAAGTTTCTGAAGGTTGCGGCTTCCCACCACGGCAACCTTATCAATCAGACAGTGGTAGAAGGAACAGTGACCAATAAGGCAACGATTGTAAGCTATAAAAACCTGGAAATACTCATCACGTTTAAAGACGAGAACGGATCGGTTTTAGAAAAACAGAAACACACACTGGATGACATTGTGAAGCCCGGAACAACAACCGATTTTAAGATCAAAACAGGGAAAGTAAAAGGAACTGCTTCTATCATTGCGGATATGACCTCGGCTATCGCAGATAAGTAACCGGCGGATGTTTTAATTCTTTTTCTCGTCAACAATCCGACCATCCTGCATGGTAAGCGTGCGGTCGGTCATTTTTGCCAACGAATCGTTGTGCGTGATCATCAGAAAGGTCTGGCCAAATTTGTCTCTAAGCTCCAGAAACAGGTTGTGTAATGCATTTGCATTTGCGCTGTCCAGATTGCCTGTAGGCTCATCGGCCATAACAATGGATGGCTTTGTGACGAATGCCCGCGCAATAGCTACTCTCTGCTGCTCGCCACCAGATAGCTCAGAAGGCTTGTTTTCCAGCCGGCCTCCGAGGCCCACAGTTTGCAACATATCTGCAGCAATTTCTTTTGCCTCTTTTTTGCCCAGACCTTTGATCCAGAGCGGCACACATACATTTTCGATTGCGCTAAACTCAGGCAAAAGATGATGAAACTGAAAAACGAAACCAAGGTGACCGTTTCTGAATTTCGCCTGCTTTTTTCCGGGTAGTTGCAAAATATCTGTGCCATCAATAAGTACACTGCCACTGTCTGGTTTGTCTAATGCACCAATCAAATGCAGCAACGTACTCTTGCCTGCACCCGATGGCCCCACAATGGAAACAATTTCTCCTTTGCCTACACTCAACGAAACATCATTTACGACGGTAAATGACCCATATCTCCTCACTAAATTTTTTGCTGACAACATAACCCCAACCTGTGTAACCCGAAAAATAGTCTTTTTGAACTCTTTGCAAGTTATTTATTTATTAACCATAAAGGCCTATTCAGTGACAAAAGAACTACTAACGATGGTATATTTTTTGTTAATGTTCTTATCTTTTCAAATTTAGCTTTTGAATTTTGAATTTTCCCTTACATTTGCGGAAATCAGAATAAAATTAATCAATTTATAATATGTTTTGGACACTTGAATTAGCCTCACACCTTGAAGATGCGCCATGGCCAGCCACAAAGGATGAACTTATTGATTACGCAATACGTTCAGGCGCACCGCTTGAAGTGGTAGAGAACCTGCAGGAACTGGACGACGAAGGTGAGATCTATGAAGGCATAGAAGACATCTGGCCAGACTACCCAACTCAGGAAGACTTCTTCTTTAATGAAGATGAATACTGATTTGCAACAAAAAATGCTGAATCCCGCCTAACGGCGGGATTTTTTTTGCCCGTATGGCGCGGCTTCCAGCCACCTTGCTGCAATTCCTAACAAATAAAAAATATAACTACAGCAATATCATTTTATATTTGGGATACAAAATTTCAACAATGAAAAGCGTATCAGTTTTTTGCGGATCATCAGAAGGATACAACGAGGTGTATCGCGAAGCAGCCTATGAACTGGGCGCAACGCTTGCAGAACAAAATATCACGGTAGTATACGGTGGTGCAAAGGTAGGCCTGATGGGCGCTCTGGCAGACGGCGTGCTGCAGCATAACGGAAAGATCATTGGTGTAATACCCACATTCCTCAAGACAAAAGAGGTAGTTCATGATTCGCTGACGGAGCTGATCGTTGTTGACACCATGCATGAGCGAAAGATAAAAATGCATGAACTTTCGCAGGGAGTGATAACAATGCCGGGAGCATGGGGCACCATGGATGAGCTGTTTGAAATGCTCACTTGGGGCCAGCTTGGCCTGCATACGAAACCAATAGGCCTGCTAAGCATTAATGGCTACTACGATGCACTGAAAGCTTTTTTCGACAATATGGTTACTGAAGGATTCCTAAACGAATGTGTTAACGCAACACTTCTGTACAGTGGCTCTGTCGCTGATATTCTGGATCAAATGAACAATTATAGTGCGCCAGAGATCCCACAGATAATAACAAAACAAACAACCTGAGTTATACCGGGTATTAATGCAAAAGGGGTTGATGGTAATACCATCAACCCCTTTTCTAAGTTGGTAAAAAACCTATTTAATTATCGTTAGTTGTCCTCGCTGAATCGTTTTACCGGCCGCATCGTCAACTGAGTAGAAATACAAACCATCCGGAAGGAAGGACGCGTCCATACTATCATTTCCATTGATCAACTTAGAACCAACCATTCTGCCCGACTCATCGAATAGCCTGAAATTCAGTCGCCTGCTGTCTTTGTTACTCAAATTAATAATACCGGTTGAAGGATTGGGATACACCGTTACCATTCCAGGTGCAGCAACCTCTTTCACGGCAGAATAATCGGGATTAGGGACACCCGCCATAGAAACATCATCTATGTACAAAGTACTGCTATCGCAAGCTCTGCTAGTTCCCCCTGCACTGCTGCTGAATACTATACGCAAGGTGTCTACTGCATGTATTGTATCGGTTGGGTAAATGATGTTGGCTGTTATCATCCTGAATGTATCGGTAGGCAGTATCTGAACTCTACCTGTGCCAATAACCGAATCTTTTGTGCCTATATGCGCCAATGCCTGCACAGTGAGTAAACCAGTATCTGCACCTCCCATCATGCCGGTAATGCTGTCGATACCTGCTTTATAAATCATGTATGCGCTCACAGATGTAACCCTCATTGCCACTCCGGTACCACCCGAAAAAGTTGTAGCACTAGCCAGCGATCCACCGCCAATCAATGCGAAAATATTTATGCCAACTTTAGCGTTAGAAAGTGTACCCGGTATAAAACCTAAAGTGTCTTGTTTCAGCGTCATCAGTTTCGCTGACTTTGTTCCTGACTTAAAAACGACTGTATCCGGAAATAACTGCGCATGGAACACGGTAGGAGTGTACCCTGAGTACATAAGTGGCAGAAAAGTCTGCCCATTAGCAATTGCCAGAGAATCAAAGCCATACCAGTTGTCGGGAGCATGAACATCGATACTGGGGGAAGATCCGGCTGTGCCACTCCGCCAGTTTTCCATGCCGGGGTTTTGAATCAACTGTGCAAACATGCTTACCGGCAATGCAAGCACCACCATAAGGAGAATTATTTTTCTCATAATCAATACTTTGAGTACGTTTAATTGGTAATCAGCAAAATTACCGATTAATTTCCGCCAAACATTTTTGGATACTGTTAAAATCAGGCACTTCACCTGCGTTCTCCAGCACTTCGGCATAGCGCACAATACCTTCTTTATCGATCACAAATGCTGAGCGTTTTGATACCCCCTTCATGTCGTTGAAGAACTGTTCGTAAATAGTATCGTAGGCTATTGATGCCTCTTTATTGAAATCGCTCAACAGAGGAAAGTTGATGTGCTGCTCTTCTTTGAATTTACCTTGCGCAAACAATGAGTCGACCGAAATACCATAAACCTGTGCATTCATGTTATTGTAAAACGCCAAATTGTCTCTAACGGCGCAAAGTTCTTTTGTGCAGGTACTGGTAAAAGCCAATGGGTAAAACAGCAATACTACGTTTTTGCCTCTTTGTTCGCTGAGGGTTACTTTGTTCTTTTCTGTGTCTCTGAGTGTAAAATCAGGGGCTGCCTGACCTATTTGAATAGCCATAAAAATATTTTTTGCGAAAGTAGAGTAAGTAACAATGTCTGCAAAAATGAAATTCAGGTATAAACACAGACCTAACAGCCTATTTCAATGAGATTATTTTACATGTAACAGTGCCAGCAAAGGCAATAACGCATGTATGGGGTAAATTATGTGGAAAAATAAGCCCTTAATTTACGGTGGTTATTATTATTTTTGCACACTGTTTTATTTATTCATAAAAATATAACTTATGCAAGAAAATGGCAAAAAAAACCAGGCGGTAAATCTTTCTGATCTTGGTATAAATGCCGCCGTGGCGAACTGGAATATTTCTCCGGCAGATCTGGTGAATAAAACTCTGGAACTTGGCCAGGGCGTACTTAACGATACTGGTGCACTTTGCGCAGATACCGGAAAATTTACCGGCAGATCTCCGAAAGACAAGTTCACAGTAAAAGATGCTATTACCGAGCATAGTGTTGACTGGGGTGATGTAAATATCCCGTTTGCTCCTGAGGCATTTGATAAATTGTACGATAAGGTTGCCGCATATCTGAGTGGCAAAGAAATTTGGGTACGCGATGCTTATGCATGTGCCGACCCAATCTACAGGCTTAATGTGCTGGTGGTAAATGAAACACCATGGGCCAATCTGTTTTGCAACGACCTGTTCCTTCGCCCTACAGATGCTGAAATTGCTACACAAAACCATGACTGGCTGATACTGCAGGCTCCGGGCTTTTTGGCCGACCCAGCTGTAGACGGCACCCGTCAGGCTAATTTTACGATAGTTAACTTCACCCGCAAGGTGATCTTGATTGGAGGTTCGGCTTATACAGGCGAAATGAAGAAAGGCATCTTTGGTGTACTGAACTTCGTATTGCCACACAATCATAAGGTACTGAGCATGCACTGCTCTGCCAACGAAGGTGTAAACGGCGATGTGGCTCTTTTCTTCGGATTGAGCGGCACCGGCAAGACTACCCTGAGTGCTGATCCTGATCGCGCACTGATAGGCGATGACGAACATGGCTGGTCTGAAAATACTGTATTCAATTTCGAAGGCGGCTGCTATGCCAAGTGTATAGACCTGAGCGCTGAGAAAGAACCACAGATATTTGCAGCTATTAAACCAGGTGCATTACTTGAAAATACAAGATTCTACGAAGGTACTAATACAGTAGACTATACAAATGCATCGGTAACTGAAAATACACGTGCTGCATACCCAATCGATTTCATTTCAAATTGCAAAGTACCTTCTTACGGAGGGCAGCCTAAAAATATTTTCTTCCTGACTTGTGATGCGTTCGGTATTCTGCCTCCTATATCTAAGCTTACTAAGGCACAGGCAATGTATCACTTCATCAGCGGATATACTGCAAAAGTAGCAGGTACCGAAGTTGGTGTTACTGAACCACAGACCACATTCTCTGCATGTTTCGGACGTGTGTTCCTGCCACTTCACCCAACCAAGTATGCCGAGTTGCTTGGAAAGAAGCTGGAAGCAGATGCTAATGTAAATGTATGGCTGATCAACACAGGCTGGAGTGGTGGTGCGTATGGTACCGGCAGCCGTATGAAGCTGAGCTACACACGTGCAATGATCACTGCGGCAATGACCGGCCAGCTGGATAATGTGACGTATGAAGCGCATCCGATATTCGGAGTGCTGATGCCTACAACTGCGCCAAACGTACCTTCTGAAATACTGATACCACGTAACACATGGGCTGATAAAGAAGCTTACGATAAAAAGGCAAATGAACTGGCTCAGTTGTTTGTGAAGAACTTCGCAAAATATGCAGATCAGGCTAATGACGAGATCCGCTCTGCGGCACCAAAAGTAATGGTGGGCGCTTAATAGAATTCTGATTTTCCAATACAAAACAAAAGCCGCTGAAAAGCGGCTTTTGTTTTGTCAGTTTGGCAACTTAACTCAGGGGAAGCGGTATTTTAAATAAATTTGCTGATGCAGCAACTGGAAAAACTTATCAGGCAACTGGAATCATATATACCGACACACGAGCAACTGAACACTGCCGTATCCGCATCAGGCGTAGGCTGGCATATAGAGCATTCGCTGATTACCATACAGCGTATTATCCGTGCTGTATGTAGTCAAACTAAAGTGGACTTATTGTTAGATAGTGTTTCTTGATTTTTTAAAGTTAAAAAAGTTTTTTTTATTTTCAGGTGATAGGGGTTAATTTCTGTAATAAATACCTGCT
>CAIKOJ010000114.1 GCA_903829015.1 uncultured Bacteroidota bacterium | reverse complement strand
TCATATAAGCCCGAATATGCACTGAACTGAATTTTCTGTTGCTGAATTAGCATCCTTCAAAATACAAAAAAGGGAGCAGAAAACTAAATTTTCCACTCCCTTTCTTTCTGTCGTACAAAAAGGACTTTTTCAGTGCCCTCCCGCAAATGCGGGGCTTTTTTTGTGGCCTCCTCTGGGTAATAGGTACGTTTTGTTTTTCAAAATTGTACTTAAAATTGATGCGGCAAAGCCCGTGTACTAAAAAAATACTATTTTTATTGCAACTGACTGCTCAACAAATCAGCTCCGAATTATGCACAAAATTTTTAGCACCGCTTTAGCACTCTTTCTTTTTGTTTGTGTAAACTGCTCCTATGGGCAGAAATGGGATAAATGCAGAGGTAAGAATATACCGGGTGAGAATATCTATAAACATTATTTCGGCACATTAGGAGGCGAGAAAATAGTGCTTGATCTCAGATTTGGATTTTGTGGCGGCTCTAATTATGGCGGCAGTAATTACTACTTTGAAGGAAAGGAGGGTTCTACCTGCTTTTACATTGGAGAGCCTGACAGTTTTAATCTGAACATTACATTGCACGGAGAGGAGCAGCCGAATGCCAACAAACTGTGGGAGAGCGCCGACCAATGGACCGATCGAGATAACCTGGCAAGATGGACCTTTAAGATCACCAATAATACACTAACGGGAACCTGGACCAGCGCAGACAAAAAAGAAAAGAAAGACATTCGCTTAACTGAGGACTATAAGAATTCTGTACCCATGGATCTGTTTTCTTATCGTAATAAAGAAGCCAAAATTTGGATAGCATACACTAAGGCAACAGCGGCAGTTAAAGCAGACGAAGCAGAATTTATAGTGCAGGAACAACTGGATTTTTTAGGAGTATCCAGAGAACGTGCCAAGACATGGACTGCATACCTGGGGTCTTTAAAAGCCGATGATTCTATAGGCATGATGAACCTGATGCCGGTGTACAACGAAAATGGCTTCCTGGTGTTAGAAAACGAGTCTGTGCGGAATGAGCAAACCGCGTATACTTCGAGGCACTCTTATTTATGCCTGGATATAGCCAATAAAAGGAGACTTACCTTAAATGACGTATTGATTGATGACAACGAAAAGCTCTCACACCTTCTGGAATCTTCGCTCCGTAAGAAATTCAATTTGGATAAGAATCTGAGGAACTACTTCATATTTGAAAAGGTACCTGTAACCAGCAATATCAGGCTTACAGAGCAGGGCATTTATTTCTGTTACGATTTCAATGACATTGTTTTTAAAAGAGACGGGGCACGCCCTGGTGAAAACCCTTTAAAAGTTTTCCTTCCCTACGGTCAGCTGAAAGATTTATTGAAGGAGGATTTTAAGAAGAGGTTGGGTTTGTAACTTCTTTTTCAGCCGAGACATCTGTTTCAGGTAATAATACATTTGTTTAGTAAACAAAATTCATGTTTGAAATATTTAAGGGGCTTCGAATAACACCAATTCTAATTGTTTTAGGTCTGGCAATTCTATTGGTATCAATTGCTTCATTTTACATTTTGCTATTTGATAGTGCCGGAGGTAATGGGCTCGGAGGTGTTATAGGGTTGGTTTTTAGTGTTGTTTTGTTGTTAGTACTCATTCTTGAACAAACAATTGTAAAGAGGATAAAGCTAGGCAATAGACAACTCGACAAGATTGAATTAATACTTCTTCCGTTTTTAGTTGCATTTTCTTATTTTGTTTTTATTTCTTTGGCAGGGTAAAGAAATATTTGACCTCCCACATATTGCAATCGTGTGACTGCATTTTGTGGCTGTCCTCAAAAAGGTTACTCTTGATTACTTTTCTATGCCCTCTGTTTTTAAAATGATTCGATAATTACAACCAATATTCTGCCGGAAGGAATGTCTCTAAAAACTGCTAGTAACAATGATCGATTTATGTATACAATTCCAATTTAGCGAGGACAAGTGGTATTGAATAATATCGACTGTATATCGAAGAGTGAAAATGATTTCATATGTTTGATCTTAAAATAATCCGATGAAATTCTACGGGTATGTGGGTGCGATTGCGTATCAGTTCAGTAAAAGGGTATATGATAGGCTATATGGCTCACAAGCCGGTAGAAGAGCTATAATATTTTCAGGAATTTATACAGCAGTATGTCAGGTATTTCTTGCGCTTGGAATTTTAGCATTAGTTGAATTGATTACCGGAATCAGCCCATTTCAGTCGCAATTATTCAGTCTGTTAATACTACTGGTAACCGTTGGCTGGGTTATTCGCGGAGGCATTTCGTATAACAATAACCGTCTACAAGAATTTGTTGACGAAATAATTAATAAAACAGTCGGTCAAAAAATAATGTTAGGTATGCTGACTATTGCTGCACTGTTATTGCCGTTATTAGTTATAGCACTTGTGTGGGCTTAAATTTCTTCTGCATTTGTTGATCATATTTTATGACCAACAACCCCACACAGGGCTATTGGTCTACAGTTTCAAATCCATCCACTTAACGTGTGAATTATGATGCTTTATTAATGAGTTATGTAATCACTGCTTTACTGATGGTGTCTACTTTTGTACTTTCATATGTGCATCAAAATATTACTGCCGATAGATGCGCTAATGATTTTTTAAATGAAACCATAATAACAACCAATATTCCGGCGGCAGGGTTTGGGTTACCTTTGACAAAATAATTTACTGTGAAAGTGAGGATAAAGTTTTTGATGGTTCTTTTATACTCGGCAATGCTGGGTCTCTATGGCTGTCTCTCGTCGCAAAAAGTGCCTAAAAGGGATCTGGCAGAGGCCGCTCAATTAAAACCGTTTGATGCCATCATTGTGCCCGGCATACCGTTTAAAAACGACAACTGGGATACGGTGATGAAGGGCAGGGTTATATGGGCATACTTTCTGTATAAAGAAGGCTATACAAAAAATGTAATCTTCTCTGGGGCATCTGTTTACAGCCCTTATTTTGAGAGCAAAATAATGGGCCTGTATGCCGAAAAAATGGGCATACCGAAAGAGCATATTTTTTACGAGACCAAGGCAAGGCACAGCACCGAGAATGTTTACTACTCTTACCTGCTGGCACGTAAGCTGGGTTTTAAATCGCTGGCACTGGCTACAGATCCGTTCCAGTCGGCTATGCTGAGGCGTTTTACCCGCAGAAGGTTTGCCAGCCATATATTCCACCTGCCATTTGTAATAGACGAATTGAAAATGTACAACAGCCAGAATCCTATTATTGACCCATCATCAGCCAAAGAAATAGACTTCGTTTCCATCACCGAGAGCGAATCTTTCTGGCACAGACTGCGCGGCACCATGGGTAAGGGCATAGACTGGAGCCAGCATAAGCACGGCAAGGTAGATCCACTTTAAACTATAATTCAGGCGAATCTTAATGCGAGCACTTATTTAACCGCCGGAGTGTTAGATATTTTACTGTTCTTGTAGCCGTAAACGAAGTAGAGCAGCAGCCCTACTACCAGCCATATCATGAACCGCTCCCAGTTGGTGACTCCGGACTCGGATAGCAGATATGAACAACAAAGGAATCCCATAACAGGTATAATTGAGTAGTTCCTTAAGAACGTCAGCACAGCAGTAATCAGAAAGGTGAAACCAAATAAAAAGAATGGCACTTTGGTTCTGATCACCGCCCAGGTAACATTGCCCTGCGGATCTGAGAAATTCAGATAACCTTTAAATCCTCCGGGATAGAGCTTTTGGAACAGTATTACCGAAATAAGGAACATGGCAGGTACAATCCATTTACCGTTTAGGTAAGGGGTTTTGAACTTGCTCTGCAGACGGTTAGGGTCGTTTTGCAGTTTAAGGATACCGCCGCACACCAGCACGAACGCAAATAAGGTACCCACGCTGGTAAGGTCTACCACCACAGTAAGGTTCATAAACAAGGCAGGTATACCTACAACTAGCCCGGTAAGGATGGTAGAGAAAGACGGAGTTTTGTACTTAGGGTGCATGCGCGCGAATATAGGTGGCAGCAGACCGTCGCGACTCATGCTCATCCATATACGTGGCTGCCCTAGCTGGAAGACCAGCAGCACGCTTGCAGTGGCTATAACAGCACTAATAGAGATGACACCGGCAATGTAATTGGCCCATTTACTGTTCATAGATGCAAATACGTATGCAAGAGGGTCGCCAACATTGAGGTTTGTGTAACTGGTCATGCCGGTAAGCACCAGTGCAACCAACACATACACCACCGTGCAAATGATCAAAGAGTTGAACATGGCCTTGGGTAGGTCGCGCTGAGGGTTCTTGCACTCCTCGGCTGTAGTAGAGATGGCGTCGAAACCAATGTAAGAGAAGAATACTGCCGAGGTGCCTGTAAGCACACCGCCAATACCATTGGGCAGAAAAGGTGTCCAGTTGGCGGTATTTACATAGAAGCAGCCGGCTATCATTACCAGCAGTATGATGGCAATCTTCAGTATCACCATTATATTGGTACTTCTGCGCGATTCTTTAATACCAACGTAGATGATCCAGGTAATGATAAAAGTGATCAGAAAGGCAGGAAGGTTACAGATGATCCTCAATCCGCCGATAACCGGAGCATTGGCCCAGGCCAGTTTAGCGGCCTCAGTGAGCCCATCTTTGGCTGTCCAGTAATCAGTTGCAGCCCACTCTGGTATGTGCGGATGAAAACTGCCTATGTGAATACTATTGACCAGCGAACAAAAATAATCGCTCCACGATATAGCTACTGCGATATTACCGATGGCATACTCCATCAGCAGATCCCAGCCTATGATCCATGCTATGAGCTCGCCAAATGCCACATAAGAATAAGTATATGCGCTGCCCGATACCGGCACCATGCTGGCAAACTCGGCATAGCATATAGCCGAAAAACCACAAGCCACCGACACAAACAAAAACAACAGTATGATACCCGGACCACCATCGAAACTTGCCTTGCCTATAGTAGAGAAGATACCTGCCCCTACAATAGCGGCAATGCCCATAAAGGTAAGATCACGAACAGTGAGTACCTTTTTCATGTGGTGGCTGTGGCTCTCTATTAGTCCGTCGGCCACCTCTTTGTTGATGTGCTCCAGTGTCTTTTTTCTGAAAAGATCGTGCTTCATTATGGTCAAAAATAACAATCTGCGTGGGTATAGAAAATTAATTTTATTTCTCAATTGTAATTATACCGGTTAGACAATGAAAACAGCCACGCATTTTTTAGTTGCACCCCTATGGGTTGCTCGTTACAAACAAAAACAAAGGCTACAAAGCTTTGACTCCTAAAGGAATCGAACAATTAATCGATGCTTTTTTAAAAGTCAAATTGGTGTCATATGAATAAACCGGATAGATACCAATAAAAAACCGCAGAACTCAAAGCAGTTCTGCGGTTCGTATTCAATAATTAAAGTCAATTACAGCAAACTCAGGCTCTCTTCGAGGGTCTTGATCTTTGCAACTGCATCAGCCCTTTTCTTCCGTTCGTTTTCAATAACCTCTGGTTTCGCATTCTGAACAAATTTCTCGTTGTCCAGCTTCTTGTCCAGGCTGGCAATGAAACCTACCAGATAAGCGATGTCTTTTTCCATCTGCTGTTTCTGAACGGTAGTATCGATAGCGGCGGCATTAGCTTCGATATACAATTTATCGGTCTGAACTACCAGTGCTATGCACCCTTGCTTAGCCTCGGTAGTATAGCCGATCTCCTCTGCATTTACCTGCCTTGCCAGTATACCTTCTACAGACGAATAAAAGGTCTTGTCGGCAGAATCGATCCAAAGTTTGATCTTGTCCTTAGGTTTCAGCAGGTTCTTATTTCTTGTATCCCTTACAGCAGTTATCACCTCCTGCAGCATTACCCCACCCTTCAGTATTGCAGCATCGGGCGCAGCTATAGTTTCCAATTGTCTTACGATCAGATCGTCGCCAGCCGGACGCTCACGCAATATGTGGTACACCTCCTCAGTAATAAATGGCATATAAGGGTGCAACAGTTCGAGCAAGCGCTCGAAAATACTTACCGTACGCTCATACACATTCCTCGAAATTGGCTGTTCCATACCCGGCTTAACCCATTCCAGGTACCATGAGCAGAAATCGTTCCAAATAAGTGAGTAGATCGTTTTCAAACCTTCGCTTAGCCTGAATTCCTTGATCATATCTGCCACTTCCAGCGATACTTGTGCCAGCCTTGCATCCATCCAGTTGAGTGCAAAAGTTACATTGGCATCATCCATACCTTCGGCGCAGCGTGCCTCCCAGCTCTTAACCAGCTTGAGGGCATTCCACATCTTATTGCTGAAGTTACGCCCCTGCTCCAGTTGCGCATCATCAAACAACAGATCGTTACCAGCCGGCGATGTAATCACCACACTGAACCTCACCACGTCTGCTCCGTTGTCTTCAATCATCTGCAGCAGGTCGGGAGAGTTACCCAGCGACTTGCTCATTTTGCGACCCTGCTTATCTCTAACAATGCCCGTAAAATAAACCTTGTCAAATGGCTTCCTGCCCATAAACTCATACCCTGCCATGATCATTCTGGCCACCCAGAAGAATATGATCTCAGGTGCAGTTACCAGCGTGCTGCCGGGATAATAATAGGCTAGGTCTTTATTTACAGGTTGTTTGTTCCAGTCGAATACTTCCATTGGCCACAACCAGCTGCTGAACCATGTATCGAGCACATCATCATCCTGCCTCAGTTCAGGGAACTTTGCATATAACTCAGGTTTCTTTTCTTTATAATGTCTGTGCGCCTCTTCGCCTGTATTGGCTACATACAATCCACCTTCGCTATCGTACCAGGCAGGTATACGCTGCCCCCACCACAATTGTCTGCTGATACACCAGTCTTTGATGTTGCCCATCCAGTGTCTGTAGGTATTTTTGAACTTAGCCGGATAAAACTCTACCTCACCATTCATAACCGCATCCAGTGCAGGGGTAGCCATTTGCTGCATATTGCACCACCACTGCATACTCAGGCGCGGTTCTATCACCACATCTGTACGCTCGCTGAAACCAACCTGATTGCTGTAGTCTTCTTCTTTTACAACAGAGCCAATTGCCCGTAGGTCTTCAATTATTTGTTTGCGCACTGCAAAGCGATCCTGACCAATATATAGCTGGGCAGCCTCGCTCATAGTACCGTCTTCGTTTAGCGTGTCGATTACGGGCAAGTTGTGCTTCAGTGCAAGATTGTAGTCATTGATATCGTGTGCCGGTGTAACCTTAAGTGCACCTGTACCAAACTCCTTATCTATGTAATCATCAAAAATAATGGGCACACGTCTGTTCACCAGCGGTATGATACAATACCTGCCTTTCAAATGGCTGTAGCGTTCGTCTTCGGGATGTACACATACAGCAGTATCACCCAAAATGGTTTCAGGCCTTACTGTAGCAATTGTGATATATTCATCACCCTCACCTTCCAGCTTGTAACGCACATAGTAAAGTTTTGAGTTGGTCTGCTTGTGGATAACCTCTTCATCACTGAGCGCCGTTTTTGCCTTCGGGTCCCAATTGATCATTTTCACGCCACGGTAAATGAGCCCTTTCTCGTACAATTCCACAAACACTCTTATCACCGCCGCATAGTAATCCTTATCCATGGTAAATGTAGTCCTGTCCCAGTCGAGCGAGCAACCCAGTTTACCCAATTGCTGCAGGATGATGCCCCCGTACTTTTCTTTCCATTCCCAGGCATACTTCAAAAACTCATCCCTCGACATTTTATTCTTGTCAATGCCCCTATCTCTGAGCATGGCTACCACCTTTGCTTCTGTAGCAATAGAGGCATGGTCCGTTCCCGGCACCCAGCAGGTGTTGAACCCTGTCATCTTTGCACGGCGTATCAGTATATCCTGTACAGTATTATTCAGTGCGTGCCCCATGTGCAGCACACCTGTTACGTTTGGTGGCGGTATTACAATAGTATATGCAGGGCGCTCATCTGGTGTACTTTTAAAATACCCTGATTCATTCCAATGGGCATACCACTTTTTATCGGCTTCGTTGTGCTGAAAATTCTTTCCTAATTCCATAATGTTTACTAAATAATTATCAATGATGGGCGCAATAGCTTCTGATCAGGTTCAATCCTCTGTGCCCCCAGATAGGATGTGTTTGCATACCCCATTCATTTGCCCAGTGAATAGCAATTTCCTGTGGTGTCTTATTTGTCCGCTCGCTTTCCTCAAGCAGTGCCAGCGTGCCATTGACCAGATCATCATATATCTTCCTGCACTCTCTTCTTAGATCCTCCTCCAGACGACCATACTGTTCGTTTGCACAGTTAATGATACCCATCCTGTTGATGTAAAAGTCTGGCAGGTAAACGATGTTTCTGTCGCGCAGTAATTTATAATCTTCGTCAAATCTACCCAATTGGTTATTTGCAGCGCCTACCACATATTTGCACTTCAAATTCGGGATCGTATTTTCATTGAGAATACCGCCAATAGCACATGGTGCAAAAACATCACACTCGGCTGTGTAAATTTCTTCGGGCGAAGAAACAACAGAAACTTTGTCGGCATAAGCACCGTGCTCAAAATGTTTGATAGCATCGCAGGCGCCCGGATCAAAATCAAAAATAACAACCTTACCTCCGCTCTTTAAAACGAACTCAGCAAGTGGTCCGCCAACATTGCCCACACCTTGAATAGCAACGGTCTTACCTGTAAGATCGTCCTTTTTCTCGAAGTGTCTTATCGTAGCAAGCAGTGAGTTGAACACACCTTCTGCAGTCCACCTGCTGGGGTTATTGCTACCACCCACAGCCGCAGGCAGGCACGTAACAAACCTACAGACCGATAACATGGTCATCATATCTTCCGGTGTCGTATTCATATCCTCTGCCGCAATGTATGGACCGCCCAGGCTTGCAACATACTTACCGTAGTTTTCAAACAGGGTCTTTCTCAGTTGTTGATCGGTAAAAGTCTTGTTACCATCCTCATCTCTGGTATGCGCATTGATCTTGTCGAACTGCTCCATGGTAACAGGGCAAATAATTGCTTTGCCTCCACCCCACCATAGTTGCGAAATTGAATTCTTGTCAGTCATCCCCTTGCTCAGGCGCAAACCATCTTTAATGGCACCACCTATCATTTCATAATCGCGGTATTTGAGCCTTGTACCACCCTGCCCCTGACCGCGCATAGTTTTATGCACAAACACCATAAACAGACACTTGCTGGCATCGTCATATTTTATGAAAATTCCCTCATGGGCTTTATAATCGGCCATTGTTACCACCTCTTTTGCAAGTTCTGCAAAAACCGAATCTGAAGTAATTACACTTTCGCCGTCGTTAACTATATAGCCGCTCTCAATACCGGCTGCAATCATTTGTTTCGAAAAATCGAGAGGAGATATGTTTAACATGCTATGAATCTTAAAATAAGTTATAATCTGTTGCGTAAAATTAGGAAATCCTAACTAAGGTATTCGGTTATAGCTGAACTATTTTTTAAAACCCACGTTATTGCAGGAAATACTGCGAAATTCACCTAGTAAAAACTTGCGCTCCTGTTTTGAAATTCAAATCACCTAAACTTTTCCGCATTTTTCTGTTATTTTTATTCTATGGAAAAGAAGTATCCGCTGCCGCCGTTTACAATGGAAACGGCACTTGAAAAAGTACAGATGGCTGAGAATGCCTGGAACACTAAAGACCCTGAAAAAGTGTGTATGGCATATACCCTAGATACCGAGTGGCGCAACCGTACAGAATTCATCAACGGTCGTGAGGAGGTGAAGGCATTCCTCATCCGCAAGTGGCAGAAGGAGCTCGACTATAAACTAAAAAAGGAACTGTGGGGCTTCCGCGAAAATAGAATGGCTGTGCGCTTTGAATATGAATGGCGCGATGCCAGCGGCCAGTGGTACCGCAGCTATGGCAATGAAAACTGGGAGTTTGACGAGAACGGACTCATGCGCAAACGCTACGCCAGCATCAACGATCTGACCATCAAAGAGTCGGAGCGGAAACTGTGAGTTGGCTTATTCGTTGATTGGTTGAGTAGTTGAGTAGTTGATTAGTTTATCGGTTGAGTAGTTGGTTGGTTGAGTAGATGATTGGTTGATTGGTTGGTTGATTGGCTTTGCTGGGGAGTTACGATTTCATGTTGATGAACTGCAGCGGCAGGTCTATGTTAGATGTACGACATAGCTGCATTACCTCCTGCAGGTCGTCGATCTTCTTACCGGTTACGCGTATGATATCATCGAGTATAGCCGCTTGTACCTTCAGGCCGCTGTCTTTAATGATCTTCACTATCTTCCTGGCGTACTCTTTATCTATGCCGTTCTTTATTGTTATTGTCTTCCTTATGTACTTGCCCGATGCGCTGTGCTCCTTGCTCATATCAAAGCTCGTAGACTCTATGCCCTGGCGCATGGCCTTGGTCAGCAGCACATCTTCCAGCTGAGATAACTTCATGTCGCTCTCCACCTCAATGGCTATAGTCATATCCTTCTTGTTCAGTTCAAAGGTCACATGCGTACCCTTAAAATCCCAACGGTTGTCTATTTCCTTTTTGGCAATATTCACTGCGTTATCGAGTGTCTGAAGGTCTACCTTGCTGGCTATATCTACTGATGGCATATAAATAAATTGAGACTGCAAAATTACAAAAAAACAGGCGTATTCAATAGCCTACTTAATGGTAGGCCGCTTTGAAAATCCTTCGGCAAAAAGTTGATGCAATTTCCTCGCAGTCCACGGGGTGGCTGCAACAACACTCTATTTGTTCTTATTATAGTTAGCAATTACCTCATTGTACAACTGCTCGTACATGGGTATAATGTGCTGCTTCTCAAACTTACGGGCCTGCGCTATGGCATCTTTCTTAAACTGCGCCAGGCGGTCGTTATCACTGAGCATATATATGGCGTGTTTGGCCATCGAATCCACATCCCCTACATCGCTCATATAGCCAGTCACGCCTTCTATATTGATCTCGGGCAAACCGCCTGCATTGGTTGATATCAACGGCACATTGCACGCCATCGCCTCCAGAGCCGATAATCCAAAGCTCTCGGTCTCAGACGGCAATAAAAACAGATCGGCGATACTCAATATCTCACTGATCTGCTCCTGCTTACCCAAAAACCTAATGTCGTTATAAACACCCATTGTCCTTGCCAGTTCCTCTACATTCAGTCGCTCCGGTCCATCACCTATCATCAATAGTTTAGAAGGCACTTCCTTCCTTACTTTTTCAAATATCTTAATTACATCGGGCACTCTTTTTACAGCTCTGAAGTTGGACACGTGCACCAGTATTTTCTCGCCGTCCGGAGCCAGCATCTGCTTAAAATGCTCCTTATCGGTCTGGTAAAAACGCTTAATGTCTACAAAGTTGGGAATTACGTGTATATCCTTTTCAATCTTAAACGAACGGAAAGTCTCTTCCCGCAGATTATCAGATACCGCAGTGATAGCATCAGATTCATTGATAGAGAAAGTAACCACCGGCGCATAGGTAGCATCCCTGCCTACCAATGTTATATCAGTACCGTGAAGCGTAGTGATAAAAGGAATATCCTGCCCGGTCTTGCGCAATATCTGCCTTGCAAAATAGGCCGCACTGGCATGTGGTATAGCATAGTGCAGGTGCAGTATATCCAGCTTCTGATTCACGATCACGTTCACCATTGTGCTGGCCAGCGCTGTCTCATAAGGTGGATAATCAAACAACGGATAGGTTGGCACCTTTACCTCGTGGAAGTATATGTTCGGATGGAAACTCTGGTTCAGCCTTACAGGCTGCTCGTAGGTGATAAAATGCACCTCGTACCCTTTGTCAGACAGGGCAATACCTAGCTCAGTTGCCAGCACTCCACTGCCGCCAAATGTAGGATAACATACTATTCCGATCTTCATATTCATAATTCCGTTTGCAAATATCAGTCTATCCTTTCAATTCTGATCAATAGCCGTATCATTTAAACTAATAATAACCCACCCATGCGACTTCTGATGGCCGTTCTCTCAGCGAACTTTCAATAAAAAACGAGGTGCAACATCTGCTGCACCTCGTTCAATCTTTAAACAATTCAAATATTATTGCTCAATTACCATGTGGAACACCTTAGTCTCGCTACCTGAGCGCAGGTTAAGAATGTACATTCCATTAGCAATTGTACCTAACTGTACTTTTTCGTTCAGTTCACCATTTCTTGCAGTTACTATAGTTGTATAAACAACCTGACCGAGCATATTGGTTACCTCCAGATTCACGTCCTGATCGGTATTAGAAACCAATGTACCCTTAACTGTAAACTGACCTTTGTTAGGGTTAGGCACCAGGCTGATATCGCTACCTACCAATACTACATTGTGAACTCCAACACCTGATACATGAACCGTTGCAGAAGCCGTTCCGGTCAATCCGGTACAAGCACTGCTCGCTGTCACTTCACAAGTCACCACATCAAGATTTGACAAAGTGCTGGTTACAAAGTTCGCTGTAGTAGCAGAAGGCACCGCAACACCATTCACTAACCATTTGTATGATGGATTAGCACCACCATTCAATACGTTAGCATTAAATGTTACCGCCTGACCGCTAGCCAAATTAAGACCCGGATTAGCAATGATCGTTACAGTAGGATTGGTTGGCTCATCCACAGTCATCATAATGTGGCTGCTGGTTGCAGATGCTGCAGTGCGACACACGTAGTTGCTGCTTACGATGCAGTAAATGTCATCGCCATCTGTTGGTGTATAGCTGAAAGAAGGCAATGTGCTTACGCTTACACCATTCTTTATCCAGTTAAAGCCTGGTGTGCTACCACCATAAACCGGAGCTGCTGAATAATTAACCATTGTTCCTTTACAAACTTCATTACCCGGATTTGCAACCACTGTAACCCCTGGAGTTCCTGTAGGCATTACAGTAAGTGTAGAAGTTCTTGTTACTGTAGCCGGCGTTGCGCAAGCTGCATTGCTGGTCATAGTCAGATTCACGATATCGGTGTTAGCAGGTGTGTAGCTAAATGCTGCGCTAGTACCCATAACTACACCATTTACTTTCCAAAGATAAGCAGGAGCTGTACCGCCATTTACCGGCATTGCTGTGAATGTGGTAAATGTACCGCTACACAATGTATCTCCACCAGAAGCTGAAATATTCACGATCGGCGTTACAGAAGGTATTGAAGCTACTGTAGCGCTACCAGCCATATTCCTTGTACAAGTAGATGCGATATCTGTTGCGATAACTGTATAAGTAGCAGGAGTAGTAATAGTACCGAAATCAAGTATACCACCTGTTCCGCTGATCGCTCCACCTACAATTGTAAATCCATTGTACAACTGATAATTAACACCTGAAGTAGATCCGTTCACGCCAACATGTACACCACCAGTACCGATACAATAGTTACCACCACCAGTTACTGCGAATACCGCAGGTTGTGCACTTAAACCAACAACTGCCGATGCAGTCATTGTTGCGGTGCAACCAGTAGTAAGGTTACCAGCAACTACAGTATA
>CAIKOJ010000113.1 GCA_903829015.1 uncultured Bacteroidota bacterium | reverse complement strand
TTATTCGCAATGTTGTAATAAATTCACCCCAAATTATCCCTCGGGCCTGTTGTGGCACGGGTGGATGTTAGTTGTTTTGTGATCAACAAGCGCATTTTTTAAATAGAAAAATATGAAAAGATTTTGTTTACTATTTGTATTGCTACTTACTGTTGGAATACATGCATTCGCTCAGAATACCCATACAGTTACCGGTAAGATCTTAGATGAGAAAGGTAATGGTTATCCGGGTGCTGGTGTATCTCTTAAAGGAACGCAAATAGGAACTGTTACCGATGCAAACGGAGACTTCATGATAGATGTGCCGGATGGTACAAATATCTTCGTGATTCAGGCGGTTGGGTACGATAATGTTCAGGTTAAAGAAACTGATCAGGCCATACAGGTTAAACTGCAGCGCAAGTCGAAGCAACTGGAAGGAACAGTTGTGACAGCCCAAACTATCAGAAGGGAAAAAAGAGATTTGGGCTATAGTACAACTACAATTAACAGTGAAGATCTTACTTCAGGAAATAACACAAGTGCGCTTTCTTCACTTGCAGGTAAAGTAGCAGGTGCCAATATTACCAGTTCAACTGGTGGTCCGGGTGGATCAACAAGGGTTATTTTAAGAGGAGAAAATTCAATAGTTGGAAATAACAATGCGCTTGTTGTAGTAGACGGTGTGATCATGAATAACTACGATCGTACAAGATCAAATGAACTGGAGCAGGTAGATTTTGGTAACAGCGCAAACGATCTAAATCCGGAAGAAATAGAATCAGTAAACGTGATCCAAGGTTCGCTCGGATCTGTTCTGTACGGATCTGCTGGCGCCCATGGGGTACTTATGATCACTACCAAAGCCGGCAAGCACAATGAGAGTGGCAAGCCAAGCAAAATGGAAGTTACCTACAAAGCAACTTATACGCAGTCTGACATTTTGAAATACGCAGAAATGCAGCATACTTACGGACAGGGAAACATCTATCAGGGTATCTCTGATGACCGCCGTGAAAACTTCAGCTGGGGTTATAAATTTGACGGTCAACTTCGTCCATGGGGTCAGGTGATTGACAACAAGCAGTTGGTAAAACCATATGTAGACCAACCAGACAATGTGAAGAATTTTTTCAACTACGGAAAGAATCTGAACAACTTTGTATCACTGTCGGGTGGCAATGAATTATCTACTTATTTCCTTTCACTGAATGCAGTAAACACATCAGGAGTAGTACCTAATACTTTTTATAATAAATACAGTGTTCGCTTCAACGGTACGACACAACTTTCCAACCATTTTTACTCTGCTGTTAATTTCAATTATATCAACAGCTATTCAAGAGTAGAAAGCAGCGGACAGGCAACCGGTTCGGTTTTAGATAATCTGTATGAAACAGCGCGTGATATTCCGATACAGGAATTGAAAAATACGAACAACCCATTTTATTCAATGCAATACACTGATAAAGACGGCGTAGAGCGTTATGGATATTATGGCGCTTATTATAAGAATCCGTACTGGACTGCAGAACATTACGACAACCGCAACAAAAGCGATAATATTTTGGGCGATGTGAAAATCGGATACAAAAAAGGTGAGTTTAATATTTATGACAGGGTTGGTGCAAACATCTCTTCAGACAGATCTTACTACAAATCACCACAGATAAATGCAGCACCTAATGATCCATTGTATTCTGGTCTCAACTATATTTCGACCGGTGGGTATGCACAGAATAACTACTCAGGTTTTAGAATGACCAATGATCTGATTGGGAATTTCCATCATGAACTCAGCTCTAATTTTGGCATGAACATCAATCTGGGTCATAACGTATCTATTGTAACAGACGAGACACTTTCTGACGTAATTGATCCGGGAACAAACGGACTAGTGATACATAATTTTTACAACTTCGGTAATAACCAGGGTCCGGTTACCGCAGCAAATTCGCTGAACAGACACAGAAAATGGGGTATTTACGGTGATTTCACTTTCAACTATCAGAGGGAATTGTTCCTTGAGTTAACAGGTAGAAATGATTGGTCGTCTGCCCTGAAACACCATGAGAATTCGTATTTCTATCCTGGAGCGAACGCATCGTGGGTGTTTACAGAGCGCTTGAAAGGAACCGGCTTTAAAGAGAAATTCCTGAACTATGGTAAGATCAGGGTGGGTGTTGCAGGTGTGGGTAATGACCCAGCCGAATATGCTAATAACAAAGCAGGCTTTACTCAGGCGCCAATTAATAGTTCGTTCGGTACAATCCGTACACCATTTAATTCTATTCCAACCTACCAAATACAGAATAGTTTCGGATCTGACAATCTGAAGCCTGAGCAAACACGTGAATTTGAAATTGGTACCGATCTTTCGTTCTTCAAAGACCGTTTAAGTGGCTCATTTACTTACTACAACAAACTTACACGCAATCTGTTGACATTGGTTCCTATTGCACCTTCTACCGGATATTTGTTTGAATGGCAGAACATTGGAGATATCAGCAATAAAGGTGTTGAGGTTTCATTGAGGGGAGCACCTATTTCAACAAAGTATGGTTTAAGATGGGAAGTTTTTGGTACTTACACACATAATGTAAATACAGTTGAAAGTCTGACCAGCGGACTCGACCACGTAGTGATAGGCGGTTATAATGGCATGTCGATTGTAGCAGCAGTAGGCAAACCATATGGAACGTTCTATGCGGCGGATATCCAGTACTATGGAAACCATCCCGTTGTTGACAAGAACACTGGCTTACCAATAGCTACTACTAAACCGGTTTACCGTGGTTCATTCCAGCCGGATCATATAGCGTCATGGGGAACAGATGTGACCTTTAAAGGTGTGAAGCTGCATGTGTTGTTTACAGGTAAGAAAGGTGGTCAGTTCTATAGCCGCAATAAAATGAATATGGACTTCAATGGTACATCAACAGAGACAACAGTTAACAACCGTAATCCGTATGTACTGCCAAATTCTGTATATCAGGTTGGAACAACTAATAACTATCTGCCAAACACTACTGCAATGTCTCCTTACGACTACTATACTAACGTAGAGGGAACGAATCTACCTGCACAAGGTCTGGTTAATGCCAGTTATGTAAGATTACAGGAAGTTGCAATTTCATATAAGATTCCACAGAAGTTTTATAAGCACTCACCATTCGGTTCGCTTGAAGCTGGTATCTTTGGTAACAACCTGATCCTGTGGACAGCAACCAGCAATAAATATGACGATCCTGAAGAAACATCTTCAGGTGCAACAGGTAACGGACAAGGATTTAACTATACTGCACGTCCTTCGTTAAGGAACTACGGTGCATACTTAAAAGTTACATTCTAAACCATAATTATTAAATCACAGTATATGTTAGGTAATAAAAAAATTGTAATTTCTGCTGCGATGTTCCTTGTTCTCGGGGTTTCTTCCTGCAGAAAATTTATGGATGTCAATGATAACCCAAATGTTTCGCCAACGGCAACCGTGCAGACATTACTGCCTGCATCTCAGTTGCTGGTAGCTTCGGCACTGGGTGTTGAATTGCAGATTCACGGCTCGATCTGGGGTGAATATTGGACTCAGTCACCAAATGCGAGTCAATATAAGAGTCTGGAGCAGTATTCGCCTGGACAGGATGATTTTTCTACTCCATGGGAGAATTTATATGCTGCCGGCGAGAATTTTTATCAGTTGTACAATTTGGCTGATTCTCAGCATAAGAAGCAATATAAAGCTATTGCACTGATCATGAAAGCGTACACTTTTCAGTTGATCACTGACGCTTGGGGTGATGTTCCATTCAAGCAAGCTTTAAAAGGTCAGTTTGCAGACAGCAACATTCTTAATCCGAAATACGATGCTCAGAATGCTATTTATACTGGTTTGTTGGCTACAGTGGATTCAGGTCTGAAACTGATCAACCCAAGTGATAAAGTGTTACCTGGTGCTGATGATCTGATATATGGTGGAGATATGAATAAGTGGCGTAAATTTGCGTATACGCTTAAACTGAGGATGTATTTGCGTATGAGCGAGAAATCACCTGCTGCTTCAAAAGCAGGTGTTGTAGCACTGTACAATGATCCGAATTTTACTTTGATTGGGTCAGGAGATGATGCATTTATTGGTTTTGGCTACTCTACTACCAATAAAAGCCCTTTATATGCCGAAGCTAGTTCTACAACTCTTGCCAGCATTCAAAATCTGGTAGGTAGCAGCACATGTATCGACAGCATGAACAGCAATGGTGATCCACGCGCATATGTGTTTTATGAGGCTTTGGCGAATGGTTCGGTTGTTGGTATTGCACAAGGTGATTACAGCACTCCGGCTTTGTCAAGTACTTTTAGCATTCCAAGCGTATATGTGGCTGGTAATGCACAAAATTCAGCTTCAAGCAAAGCGCCGGTAAATTTCCTTACCAGTTATGAAAGTTTGTTCCTGCAGGCGGAAGCGGTGGCTAGAGGATGGGTTGGTTCAAGCTTTGGTTCTGACGACGAACAATTGTTCTATCAGGGTATTCAAGCGAATTTTGCTTACTATAGTACAGGGTTGAACGCTGAATACGGTACTCCTGCTACATCATCTATTGATTCGGATTACATTTATGGAGCAATGTTAGGTGGTAGTTCAGCTACGCCGTCACCAGGATATTGGGTAATGTACCCAACTGCGGGTACTACCGCTGAGAAGGTACGTCATATCATTACACAGAAATGGTTTGCAATGTGTGGTAACCAAGGTTTCGAAGCATGGACTGAGCAAAGGCGCACAGGATATCCTGACTTCTTTGTAGTGTCAAAGAATTCACTTACAGGCAATAATCTGCCCAAACGCTTCCTTTATCCAACATCTGAAAGCACAAGAAATTTCAACTTCCCTGGTGTTGCTCCGTTGACGACGAAAATGTGGTGGGATCTGTATTAATAAATAGTTTTTAAAAAGGTATAAAAATGAGAAGAATATTAATATTGTCAATTGCTGCTGCCCTAGTGATCACAGGTTGTAAGAAGAAAACCGGTACTATTTCTACCCCGGTTACTGTATCTTATCCAATCATCACTATATCAGGCTCTCAGTATGTGAGCATACCTGTAGGTGGAACGTTTAATCCACCGTCTGCAACTGCATGGGATACTTTTTACAAAGAAAAACCAACGGTAGTTAAGAATTTGGGCACTCTGGACAATACGAAACCAGGTCTGTACACAGTGACATACTCTGCCAAAAACCATTATGGTTTTGAAGGAACAGCAAATGTATACGTTGCGGTTACAAATGTTTCAGATAGCTTAGATCTTTCTGGTTATTATATCAGAACTGTTTCTCCTGCAAATCCAAGCAGGGTTGCGTTTGTAACCAAGCTGGGCACGGGATTGTTTATGACTAGTAATGTAGGAGGCGTAGACACAGGTAATGTTGCAACAGGAGCTGTTGTAAGTGCTGTGTTTGCGGTACTTGATCCTACCACAATTGATTTTGGCAGCCAGTTAACAAGCGCTGGTACGCTGACAGCAAATTCAACTTCGTTGTCTCTTGCTGTAGCAGATACAACATTGAATTATGCGTTGTCACTCAGTGGTTTTGGCACTCAGGTTAGAACATTCAAGAAACAATAATACACGTACACAAATTTTTGAAACTCCCCTGATTTTGGGGAGTTTCTTCGTTTTGGGGATATTTCTTGGCAATCTGGTAAGGCGAATTGTGACGAGAAAGAAAGTTGCCTGAAAATAGGAAGAAGTATTCTTTTTATGCTTGTATTGCATTTTTAACAAATTTTCCATTTTGCAGCCATTATATTTGCGCACTAATATTCAATTATGAGAAGGATCCTTGCCTCTTTGGCTTTTTTAATAGTTTCAGTAAACGCTCTATACGCACAAGAAGCCACAGAAAAGGTGAACAGCAATGCTGCGCCTAATATGCTCTCGAGGCCTTCGCGCGATTTTGTAATGATAGACCTGTTGTACAATACCTGGATGACAAAGCCGGACAGTGTTAAAATAAAGAGCTTTGGGTATGCTTTCAACGGTTACCTGTGTTATGATTTTCCGATCAAGAAGACCAATTTAAGCTTTGCAGCAGGGCTTGGTGTAAGTGTATCTGTAGTTTACCTTAATAACCAGGTAATGCGTTTTACCGATACCGGCGCTCTGGGTGCTACTGTAAGGTTTATTCCTGATGTAGATAATTTTAAGAGAAACAAATTCGCCACTACATACCTGCAGGCGCCGTTTGAACTTCGCTATTTTGGCAATTCTGCTAACAGGAATAAGGGCTTTAAGGCAGCGATAGGTGTTGAAGTAGGCCTATTACTGGGAGCCCACACAAAATCAGTCACATCGGTGAATGGAAATAGTGTAAAATATAAGACAAATGCAAAACGCTACCTTTCTCCGTGGAATTTTGCCGCTACAGCACGTATTGGTTGGGGAAATTTTTCCATCTTCGGGTCGTACAATATAACCAATGTGTTTAAAGACAAATCAGGGCCAACGATCACTCCGCTGTCGCTCGGTTTGTGTCTGACAGGGTTATAGACTCTTTTAGCTTCTGCGTTAATACAGAGATTCAAATAAAAAAGGTGCCTGAAAAGGCACCTTTTGTGGAAATTTAATTTATGGCATTCATTTCATCATAAATTTCCATCAAACACACACTAAACCCTGAAATGCAAATTATGTAGTTCAAAAACCATACCAGATTTTGCCCAATTGATTTTGAAGCGTTAAATATCATTTAAAAGCAGGTGGCGGGTATAAATAATCTTTCCTAACTTTATACCAATGGCTAACAGCAATATCCGACCATCGACGGATCTGACCTCTCAGGAAAGGGAGTATGAGAATACTATTAGGCCCCAGACTATCGAAGATTTTTCGGGTCAGCCTAAACTTATTGAAAACCTGCGGATCTTCATTAAAGCTGCCAACCTAAGGGGTGAATCGCTTGATCATATATTGTTTCATGGTCCTCCGGGCCTGGGCAAGACAACGCTGTCCCGTATTGTTGCCAATGAACTGGGTGTAAGTATTAAGGAAACCAGTGGTCCGGTAATAGAAAAGCCGGCAGATCTGGCCGGACTTCTAACTAGTTTAGAGGCTCGTGATGTGTTGTTTATTGATGAGATACACCGCCTTAGCACCGTAGTGGAAGAATATCTCTATTCGGCCATGGAGGATTTCAAGATCGATATAATGATAGACAGTGGCCCTTCTGCCCGGTCTATACAACTCACCCTGAATCCGTTCACTTTAGTGGGTGCTACCACACGCAGTGGCCTGCTGACAGCACCATTGCTATCCCGGTTTGGAATCAAATCACGTCTTGAATACTATACAACCGATGTATTACAACAAATTGTAGTTCGTGCTGCGGGAGTACTCAATGTGCGTATAACCTCAGATGCGGCAAAGGAGATTGCAGGGCGAAGCAGGGGTACGCCACGTATAGCAAACGGTTTACTGCGCAGAATGCGCGATTTTGCACAGGTGCTGGGCAATGGGGTTATTGATCTGGGAATTGTATCGCACGGCCTTAAAGCACTGAATGTAGACGAAAGTGGCCTCGATGACATGGACAATAAGATATTAGCTACGCTCATTGATAAATTTAAAGGAGGACCGGCTGGAATCAACAATATTGCTACGGCGGTAAGTGAAGAGGCCGGAACCATTGAAGAGGTTTATGAGCCCTTTCTGATTCAGGAAGGCTATATTATGCGCACCCCACGGGGCAGGGAGGCTACTGAGAAGGCCTATAAGCACCTTGGGCGAACAAAAGATAGCTCGGCAATAACGCTATTTTGATCTTATTTATCGAGGTTTTGTTCATATTAAAGGCGAAGCTGTAATCCTTGCTGTTCGCTATTGTTGAATAATATTTATATATAAAAGTTGCTGTCGCAAAACTGCAATATTTTATAATTTCTGATTGCAGCAGGCGATATTTTCAGCTATCTTTGTCTCCCTCCTAAATTTTTTAAGCTTTGCGATTAAAGTCCTTGGAAATAAAAGGGTTTAAGTCTTTTGCAGACAAAACCCACATAGTGTTAGACAATCCGATAACCGGAATTGTCGGACCGAACGGTTGTGGTAAATCCAATATTGTGGATGCCATACGCTGGGTGATAGGTGAGCATAAAATAAAATCTCTGCGTTCGGATAATCTCGATGATCTGATATTCAACGGATCACGTACCCGTACCGCATCTGGTATGGCAGAGGTGTCTCTTACTTTTGAGAATACGCGTAATCTGTTACCTACTGAATTTACCACCGTTACCATCACCAGAAAGTTTTATAAGAATGGTGAAAGCGAATACAGGCTCAACGATGTTAGCTGTCGTTTGAAAGATATTCATAACCTCTTTCTTGACACCGGTGTGAGCAATGACTCCTATGCGATCATAGAGCTCGGCATGGTAGATGACATCATCAAAGATAAAGATGGTGCACGCCGCAGAATGCTGGAGCAGGCCGCAGGAATATCTATTTACAAAACACGTAAGAAAGAAGCCAAACAAAAACTCGAGGCAACCGAACTGGACATAGCCCGTATCGAAGACCTTTTGTTCGAGATAGGAAATAACCTGCGCACGCTCGAGAGCCAGGCTAAGAAAGCAGAAAGATATTTTAACATAAAGGCTGAGTATAAGGAAGTAAGTATTGAACTGGCTAAAGCATCGCTGGAGCACTTTAATGAGCAATACAGAACTCTTAGTGAACAGCATGATGCCGAGACGGATAAGAAGGTAGAGCTGGAAGCTTTTGTAGGTACGGAAGAAGCAAGTGTAGAACAGCAGAAAGTGAAGCTGATAGAAAAAGAACAGGAGCTGAGCGGACTGCAGAAACAATTTAATGATCTGGTAAACAGGCTGCGCCAACTGGAGAATGACAAGAAGTTGGCTGCACAACGCTTAGAGCATCTGAAAGAGCGGGAGAGAAGCCTGCGGAACTTTTTGGATGGTGCAGGTGGACAATCGCAGAAATTAGAAGATTCAATTGCGTTCTCGCAGAAGCAGATAGTTGAAGAGGAAGCTGGCATCGAAAAGATAAAGCTGGAACTGGAAACATTGAGGGTTAGTGTAGACGAAAAGAGAAAGGCCTTTGATGCTAAAAAGCAAGTGCTGGAGCAGATGCGGGCAGACTATCAGCAGAAGCAGCGTATACAGTTTGAAGCCGAAAAAAAGGTGGCTATTGCCGATACATCAGTAATGAACCTGCAGCGCAGTATGCAGCAGGTGCAGGATGAGAAAACTCAGCGAACTTCGCAGATAGCTCAGTTGACTACGGAGCGCACAGATACAGATGAGAAACTGGAAGACAGGCAGAACGAATTGCAGGACCTGATAACAAAACATGAAGAGGTAAAAACCAAGATACTCCAGAGCCAGGAGCAGATGGAAGGATTGAGGGCGAAACTGGTGGAAGAGAATCGTAAGCTGGATGCGCGCCGCAATGAACATGATCTGTTGAAATCGCTGGTAGAAAGCCTTGAGGGATATCCGGATAGTATCAAGTTCCTGAAGAAAAATAAAGAGTGGAATAATGATGCGCCATTGTTGTCTGATGTATTCGTGGTAAAAAATGAATACCGCACTGCGCTGGAAAACGTACTGGATAACTACCTGAACTACTATATCGTTGCCAATACACAGGAGGCGGCGAAGGCCGTTTCATTGCTGGATAGCAATAAGAAGGGTAAGGCTAACTTTTTTGTAATTGACCATCTCGGTGAATACAAAGCAGCAGGATCAGACGCGCCGGCAGATGCTGTGCCGGCATTAAGTGTGGTAACAGTGGATCCGCAGTATGCAGAACTGGCAAAACATCTGCTAGGTCATGTGTACATCACAAATGACGGAGTAGACATAACACAGGTTGAATTAAAGAATGGCAACGTGCTGGTGGCCAGGAGCGGTAAAACGATCCGTGGTAAATACACATTTGGTGGCGGGTCTATTGGACTCTTTGAGGGAAATAAAATAGGCCGTGCAAAGAATCTGGAGCGCCTGGCAACAGAAATACAGGATCTGACCACTACTACCGCTGAACTGAAACAATATATTGCCGATACGCAAACCTTGATAACAGGTTTCAATAATGAATTGAGTGATAAGGCCATTGAGCAGACCAGGCAGGATATTAATCGACTGCAGAACCATAGCCTTAATCTGGGTAACAGGATCGAGAACTACGATCACCTGAACCAGAATGCAGATAAGCGCCTGCAGGAAATACAGGATCAGCTGGACCACAACCGAGAAAGTATATCTGATACCAGGGAAGAACTGGATAGCATTAATGATATACTTAAAGAACTGCAGGAAACAATACAGAATGCCGATAGCGAATTTAAAGCTGTGGAGCAGGTGTTTAATGAAATTACACAGCAGTACAACCAGCAGAATATAGTTTATACAAGACAGCACAGCAAACTGGATAATCTGCGTCAGGAACTGACTTTCAGGAATAATCAGATGGCAGATCTGAAGAAACAGATAGCTGAGAACAGTGAGCAGTTACAACAAATTTCTGGTCAGCTGGAGGAAACTGAAAAGCTACTGCATACGGGGGATAACGAATTGTATGAATTGATGAGCCGCAAAGAAAGCGATGAGAAAATACTCAACGAAAAGGACAGGGCTTATTATGAGATGCGTAACAGCATTAGTGCGCAGGAAGGCAATCTGAATCAGAAGCGCAGGGAAAAGGAACACGCAGAAGCAATACTGAATGGTATAAAAGACAAGCTGAATACTATGAAGATTCAGGTAGCCGGTATGAGCGAAAGACTGGCTATAGAATTTAAAGTGGTACTGGATGAGATGCTTGATCAGCCAAGAACAGGAGAGCAGACAATTGAGGAACTCACTGCCGACGCTGAAAAAATGAAGAAGAGGCTTGAGAATATGGGTGAGATCAATCCTACTGCAATTGAAGCGTACAGCGAGATGAAGGTGAGGAATGACTTTATTACAGAACAGAGAGATGACCTTGTAAATGCAAAGGATTCACTGCTCGCCACAATCGAAGAAGTAGAGAATACAGCAAATTCTAAGTTTAAAGAAACATTTGACCTGGTACGTACCAATTTCGTGCAAGTGTTTAAAGCGCTGTTCACTGAAGATGATAATTGTGATCTGAGCCTGACAGATGTTAACAATATCGCGGACAGCAATATTGAAATATATGCGCAGCCTAAGGGTAAAAAACCAAGTACGCTGACGCAATTATCAGGTGGAGAGAAGACACTTACGTCTACGGCGTTTTTGTTTGCCATTTATCTGATCAAGCCGGCGCCGTTCTGTATATTGGATGAGGTGGATGCGCCTTTGGATGATGCGAACGTTGGTAAGTTCACCAACATGATCCGCAAGTTCTCCGACAATTCGCAGTTCATCATTGTTACCCACAACAAGCAGACTATGGCTGCCGTGGACGTGATATATGGTGTGACGATGCAGGAGCCGGGTGTGAGTAAGCTCGTACCTGTAGATTTCAGGAGTTTGAACTAAGTTTCTATTGGAGCATTATAATGAGAGCCGCCCCAAAAGGGCGGCTCTTCGGTTAATTAGGGTTTAAAAAGTGAGGATACCAAAGCTAAGATTTGAAACAAATCCCTAAGTCCGCTGCGACAGTAGAACCGGTACAATGTTGTAGTATGTTTTCCTATACCTTTGCAACTCAAAATTTCA
Organism: uncultured Bacteroidota bacterium; assembly: GCA_903829015.1. Lineage (GTDB taxonomy): Bacteria > Bacteroidota > Bacteroidia > Chitinophagales > Chitinophagaceae > Nemorincola. The sequence goes on along the minus strand of CAIKOJ010000113.1, from coordinate 2,214 downwards.
AATTGCCGCCACCAAATATTATTGCCGATCTGGAGTTCATTGCTGCCCAGGCGGAAGAGAAGGCTGAGGAAAATGATCATTTTCTGCGCTCCCTGCGTAATCTTGATGCCGCTGAGCTAGATGCTACTGCGCATGTGGTTAACGACGAAGTAAGCGCGGCGATTGATTGCACAGAATGTGGTAATTGCTGCAACAAGCTCGTGATCAATGTAACCCAAACAGAAGTGACAGGACTGGCTGGAACACTAGGAATATCTGAACAGAAGGCAAGAGAGCTGTACATTGAGGAAAGCATGGGAGGTAATTGTTTTGTTAACACTATTCCTTGTCATTTTCTTTCTGATAAAAAGTGCACTATATATGCCGGCAGGTTTTCCGAGTGCCGCGACTTCCCTCATTTGCACAAGCCGGGCTTTAAGGCCAGACTGGCGGGTACACTCAACTATTATGGCACTTGCCCGATTATTTACAATGTGGTAGAAGTGATGAAGAGGAAGGTAGGCTTTATAGATCCGTAAGGTTTACTTAAGACCGCCATAGAAGTACATGCAAATGCAAAGCATGATTGTGACCACCAGAATAAAGTAGGGCAGGAATTTTTCCATTAGCTCATTTTTTCTCCGCTCTTCGATTTTTTCATCTATAGCTGCCAGTAACTTTCCATCTCCATCGGCAAGCATAACTAACCTCTGCTCAATTTCGTCAAGTTGTTCGGTTTTTAGTTTTCTGATTGCCTTTAGTATTTCCCTTACGATATGTCCGTTGATCTCCGCATCTCCGCGTTGCAACAATATTCCAAGATGGGGGTCGCTGAGAATCATTAAAATGTATGTTTTCAGAGCGTTTGTGCTGATACGGTAGGAGTCCATTGCGGCAATGCCTGCATTCATCTCCTTAGATACTTTTAACAACCAGGCAGGCGTTACTTCTTCTTTATATTCACTTTTTCTGCCCATGCCGGCCAGCCACCTTTCATCGTCATAAACCGCTCTTTTGCGGGCGTCAGATAAAACGGAGTATGCCTCCTGTAGCTCTTTAAACTGTGCTTCAGCGAGTGTATTATTTGGGTTTATATCGGGGTGGTATTTGAAGGCCTGTGTTCTGTATGCTTTTTTGATATCAGCCTGTGATGCGGCAGATGGTACTCCCAGTATTTTATAGTAGTCCTTCATGCCATTTGCCTTTCAAGCATCGATGTGCTTGTGAGTATTATTTTTCGAACGCCGCAAAAATAGCAAGTTAATTACTTGGTGTCTTTAAATTTCCAAAGATAGAAACAGGCATATGTTCTGTAGGGCGCCCATTTTGATGATATTTTGAGCATCTTTTCGCGCATCCCTTTTTTGTCGGTAACATCAAGTTTGTAGATACGAGCCATTGCAGTTTGTATGCCCAAATCATCAACCGCAAATACATCTTCCCTCCCCAAAGTGAACATCAGCAACATTTCTACAGTCCACTTGCCAACACCCTTAATAGGCAGCAAAAATTCGACTATTTCCTCATTGCTCATTTTGCTGAGCATCTTATCGTCTGCTCCATGCTCCAGCATATACCGCGCTACGTTCTGCACGTAGTTGGTCTTTGCATTTGACAAACCTATGCCGCGTAGCGTATCGAACGGGGTATCGATAATTGCCTGTGCTGTTGGCTCATTTCCACCATACAGCATCAGAAACCGTTTAAATATCACTTCAGCAACCTTGGTAGATAGTTGCTGACTCATAATAGATGCGCACAGCCTCACACATATGTTCTTGTGTTTTTTCAGTTGATAAGATTCAATTGTTTGCAATAGCGGAATCAGTTTTTTGTCTTTCGACAGATGCTCGAGCACTTCAGGTTTTATTGTTTGGGCCATGGTATAAATGTAAGAAAAGGAATATAACCTGCGATTATGGAGTAATAACACTTTAGTTTTTGAAAATGAATGTACATACACGTAACTTTGATGTAGAAATGAAGGTAAGTGTGATTATGATGCTTAACGTCTAACTTTGATTGAAATGCAAAGGCGAACATTATTAAAAGCGGGCGGCCTTCTGGCTCTGGCACAAATTTCAGGTATGTCTACATTATCAGCTTTGGAAGCTTTTGGAAGGACTCTTGCTCCTTCAGAAAAAATGCCGGTTATGTTTGTAGGGCACGGCAGCCCAATGAATGCGATCGAAGACAACTTTTATCATAAGAGCTGGCAGGAGATTGGTAAAAAAT
>CAIKOJ010000112.1 GCA_903829015.1 uncultured Bacteroidota bacterium | reverse complement strand
CCATTTTTTGAGTAGATGAAACTATGCCATCAACCTCAATGTTATAATAATATACTCCGGAAGCTAAGTCGGAATTATTAAGTAAAATAAAACTGTAACGGTTATCAACTTCAAAAGATTTTATTTTTTGGCCGTTGGTGTTATACAATACCAGATTTCCGTTTTTTGAACCTTCGGGTAATGTAAATGTAATTTTCACTTGGTCAGATGATGGATTGGGCAATGGTTGTGTTTGGATGCCGTTTGATTTTTCTACTTTAGCAATGCCAGCGATATTACCACTACAAGTAGCACATGGCAACGAGCCAGGCAGGTCATAAATAGACCAAGTGGTAGTATAAGGAGTGAAGGGCATATGGTAAACCATTGCCTGCCAACCCAAACCGAGGGTATCCACAGCATAAACTTTCAAACCACCGGTAGCCGGCATAATTGAATCAACTGCAACACCTGTTTCATTAATTATCAAATATTTTCCGGTGTTAGCGGTTCCAATATATAAAGCTGCTATTTCTAACAAAGCGTCTGTATTAAATAAAGTCTCAGATGCGTATAATGCAAGACCTACATGGTCAAATCCGGGCCTATAAGGACAAATTATTCTTTTCCAAAAACTATAGTTCATATTGTAAAAGGAGATAGTGTCAGTCCCCACGGCTGGTGAAGTAGAAGTAGTATCTCGTGGGACAACCGCAGATTGCACCATTATTTTTTTGCCGGAAAGGCTTAAGTTCACTATTTCTCCCTGTGTAACAGAATAGCCATAATTACCTACAGTATATGAATGGGCTAACGTAATCTGTCCTTTGGTTGACGTGAGGGATAAGATGAACGCAATGAATAATAAAATAGAGTATTTCATGTTTGACTTATTTTTATGCAATATACAATTGTATTGCGTAATCATTTATTTAACTAAGACGCGATAAATATGGGTAAAGGTTGGCTTTCCTCGTAAAGTGACATTTATTTTGAAGTTCTATTACACTTTGCAGCTGGATTTTTTTAATAATGTTAAGGGTCAACATGAACGTTTACCGGATATTTTGACGAACCTTGTGGGGTGGTAATATTGATGTTGAAAACGTAGTTGCCGGTGTCTGTTTGTACCTTCATTGTTGTTTCGTCAAGCCAATTCAGTCTGAAAGAAAACGAATCTTCGGTGAGCGAAATCCCTGTGGGTAGATCACTGAAATGCAATGATATCGGGTAATTCTCTGGATTGCCGGATACCAAGTATGCTTCAATAGTTATTGTAGCATCGATGCTTTTTTGGGCTGTGAGATGTATGCTGCTGTCCATGAAATTTCCCCCTTCACGTGTACCATAGGCACTACTAAACAAATAAAGATCGAAAGTTGGAATATCATAGCTTTTGGGAGGATTGTTCGCCTTATAACAGGAACAAAACAACAAAAGTAGCAAGGCTGAATAGTGTAATATTTTCATTCAATAGTTTTGACTAAAATTTAAACGATATGCCTGAGTTGGCGACTCCTTTGTAACCTAAACCAATTTCGGCATACCACCGAACACGCCTACCTACTGATAATCCAATGGGCGACAGGTAAGCGTTGCCCTGTACCTTGCTGTTGTCAACCTCGATTTCATTTGCAAGTTTGTTGGTGCCATTCCAATAGTTCTGGTTGTAGAAATTCTGATCGTATCTGTCAATTTCATTGCGGTATGTAAGTCCCATTCCAAATGTGCCATATATCCATACCAAGCCCTTTTTGTAATAGTAAAAAGCAATTTCAGGAGAAACAGTGAATGCCTGACGTCGGAATATACCTATTCGTTCTGTGCTAAATCCAAATCTATCCTCATTGTACTTTCGGAGCAATAGACCACTTTCGTTTTCGTAAGCTACCGTAATGTTTATTGCAAATCGCTCTACAACAAAGTACTTAAAATTGAAAAAAAACGTTCCTGAATAATTTCTGTTAGTGTACAATTTGCCCCGACCAATGGTGTAGCCATCGAAGAGGTAATCGGAAGACAAATAACCGCCACCAATACCGATGTCAATAGGTTTGAAGTCTGCCGGGTTTTTAGCATCTTGTGCAAATGCAAAACATGGCAACATTGCAGCAATCAGTATCAGTAAGGGTAACTTCATATTTGTGCATTTAATAAAGAGGAATGAGTGACGCAGATATAATATCAACCATTAAAACACTGTTTCGGTTCTCAGGCTAAACTTCTAAAATAACCAAAATCAACATCATAAATTGATATTACATTTTAACATCAATAACCTTGCCAAAAAGTTAATCTTTGTTAAATAAATGTACATTTCTCTGCATGAGCGTGTAAATTTTTATTTTGAAATTGAGCAATACCGCTTATTTTTGGCAATATCGATGCAACAGGAAATTAAGAACATCATTCAGGCTTCAATTGACGTGAAGCAAAGCATTATTGCTGACACTGAATTAATCGGGAAAATAGATCAGGTAACGAGTATTATTACCAAGGCTTTTGCCGAGGGTAACAAGGTGCTTTTTTGCGGCAATGGCGGCAGTGCAGCGGATGCTCAGCACCTAGCTGCGGAGTTTAGTGGCAGGTTTTATACCGACCGCGATCCGCTGCCGTCTGAGGCATTGCACTGCAATTCGTCTTACATGACAGCGGTGGCAAATGACTATGGCTACGACGTGGTATATAGCAGAATGATAAAGGGTATTGGTAAGCCCGGCGACATACTGGTTGGCTTAAGTACCTCGGGGAATTCTGTTAATATTATCAACGCCATGGAGCAGGCGAAAAAACTTGGTATGATTAATGTAGGATTAACTGGAGAGACCGGTGGGAAAATGAAAGCAATATGCGATCATCTGATTAATGTACCAAGTAAAGACACTCCGAGAATACAGGAGTCGCACATTACGATCGGACACATTATCTGCCAGTTGGTTGAAGAGCAATTATTTAACAAAAGCTAATTATGAGTATCCTGAATAGTAAACCCATTTTTGACAGTTCCTGGACCTTATTTCTTGATCGAGATGGTGTAATAAATGTTGAGTCGGTTGGCTCCTATATCACTTCGTGGGACGAATTTGTTTTTCATGATGGCGTTACCGACGCCATGCGTTCACTGAGCCGGGTTTTTGGAAATATTGTTGTAGTGTCTAACCAGCGCGGGGTGGGTCGTGGAATAATGACGATGGAATCTCTGCGCGAAATTAGCACCAATATGAGGGCGGCTATTGCAGACCATGGCGGACGAATTGATAAAGTTTATGCCGCAACAGCTACTAATGACGATGATCATAACCGTAAACCGAACACCGGAATGGGCCTGCAGGCTCAGGAAGACTTTCCGCAGATCGACTTCAAAAAAAGTGTTATGGTAGGCAACAGTATGAGCGATATGGAATTCGGGAAGAGATTATCTATGTACACGATTTTCCTTACCACAAAACATGGGCCGGTAGCATTGCCTAATGATCTGGTTAATGAACAATACGATTCACTTTATGCCTGGGCTACCAGGTTGATACCAGCGGAGTTAGTTGGCTAATCAACGTCTGATTTTCTGAGTATTACAATATAGTTATTCAATAAAAAAGTCCCGAAATCGGGACTTTTTTATTGAGGCAATTGTTGAGATCCTAACTATTGTTTAACCAGACTCTGCCTGCATACAGCTTGTCCGTTGTGATCAAAAACAGTAATGTAGTAAATGCCTTGCGGAATATCTTTTATTGAAACTGTGTTTGCATTGATCATGCTTTTCATTGTCTGTCCGTATATGTTCACAATCTGTACAGCAGATGGATTAATGCCTTCAATGTTGATGACATCAGAAGCGGGATTTGGATAGATGTTTATTTTGTTATTGACTGCAACTGCCGGTGTGCCGACATGAGCAGGGCAATACACGTAAACCGGGTAGGGTTGAGTTACAGTTCCACAAGTGTTGGTTACACTGTAGAAAATAGTATCTACTCCTGCCGCAATACCGGTCACATTGCCTGATCCGTCGACAGTAGCAATAGTGCCGTATTTAGAACTCCAGGTGCCACCGGTTGTAAACTCGATCAGACCAAGAACGCTACCCTGACATATGCTGTCTTGTGTGCCATATATTGGGTAGACCATCGGGAGCGCATTTACAGTAATTGTCTTATTGGTAGAGTCTCCGCCACAGGCATTTACTACTGTATAGCTGATGGTCACTGTTCCCGCTGATACACCCCTTAGGACAGCACCCCCGGGACCTGCACCCGGGCCACCGCCTACTGCTGCAATTGCATTATTGCTGCTGCGCCATGTGCCTCCGTTTGTGCCATCAAACAAGTGGATAGTGTCATTTACACAAACAGAATTGGCTCCGGAAATCGGAGTTACAGTTGGCGGAATGGCAATGTTGAATGGTCTCCTGCGCGTGGTTGTGCCGCAGCCATTTGTCATTCTGTAAAACACAGTATCAGTTCCCGGAGCGATCGGCGTTACAACGCCGGTTGAAGTAATAGTAGCAAACGCAGTGTCTGAGACGCTCCATGTGCCGCCGCTAACAGTGTCAGTAAAATTAGCTGGTACACCAACGCAGGCAGTTGCCGGGCCAGTGATAGGCGGGAGTGCCGGTGTGCCGTTGATTGTCATTGGGAATATAACTGAACCTGTTCCACAAGTATTTGTTACGGTATAGGTTATCGTATCCAGGCCGGCAGCGGTACCGGTTACAAGTCCAACTGAGCTTACTGTGGCAATAAAAGGACGTCTGCTTGCCCAGGTGCCTCCTGATGCTGCAATTGTCAAGGTTGTTGTTGCGCCAGTACATAACGAACTTGTTCCGGTAATTGACCCAGCTACCGGCAGATGATCTACTGTCATGACAATAGGGCCTGATAAAGCAAGTATTGTACCTCCGGGTGCACTTAATAATTCGCACATGATCACATCGCTGGTAGATAAACTGCTGGTTGAGTAATGGTTGCTGTCTACGCCTACGTGAGCGCTGTTTTTCAACCATTGGTAGTGTGGTGTGCCAACACCTGCAGGAGTTGCTGAATATGTTACCATTGTTCCTGAACATACCGTGTCAGGTGTGCTTGATACAATGGAAATTGATTGTGCCTTAGCGCCTGCAAAGGCAAACAATGTAAATGAAAGAAAAGATAATCGTAATGATTTGTTCATGCAGTTGTTTTTTTTATTAGACATTATTTTCCCGGTAAGGTTTAATCGCTGATTAGTATAAACCAAATAATAATTGCGGCTGAAAATATGTATTTATGGTACGTGGAATACGATATAGTATAAATAACTTCCACTTTGCATAAATAACTGCAGATGGGAAGCGTATTGAGTAATAACGGGTTTGCCGAATTCGGGAACTAGTGCTGATGTATTTTTACTCCATCATGCCAATGATGAACCGGATGGTAATGAAAACGGTGACTCGTTTTGTAAGTTGGGTGGTTGCAACTGAGGCAAAAAGCAGCGAAGAGCAATGCTAGCAAACAATTCGTTTTTCTGTTATTCATTTGAAAATTAGTTTTTGGAAGTCGAAAATAAATAATAACCCGCTTAAATAACCCTCATTAATTGAGAAGGGCAAAATATTTTTGAGTTTTAGCTATTCTGTCGTCCAGCCCGTTTGTGCCTCCGTTTATGACTTTTGTTATTTTCGTAATAGTTGCAGTGTCTATGCCGGCATCAGCCGCAGCGTTAAGGTTCCTGCCGCCCCAAAACCAGGCTGCCGATACCAGGGCGTATTGGTTTGTGATCGTCATTGGGTCGGTAGTTGCCGGATCGAGTCCGGAGGCAGTAAAAAATGCCACATGGTTGCTCTTGCCGGTCAGTTGTATACAGCCTTTTCCTCTATACTTCCAGCCATCGCCGCTAGCTTCGTCACCATTTCCCATTCGATTGGCATAGATCCTGTTTGCTATCTTTTCCGGCTGCCTTGCATATGTATTTGCTTCCGCTGCAGATGCGAAATGACTTGGGAACAAACTCCACAAAGCAGTGCCTGAATAGTTTAGGTTTTCAAGAAAAGTTTTAAATCCGGCACTTTCGTGGTCGCATTGTCCCAGAAAGTTTGCCATTCTGTTTTGGGTGTTTATTCCATATGTTGTTGATACCTGTGGCAGTTCATTATAAATAAAATCGGGTAAAACGCCCTGTAATACGGTCAGATTCATAGCATGTAGCTTTTTAGATGTAGTAAAAATAGTAACCTTTTTTGGTGCAAGATGTGTTTTTTGCAGCAAACGGGACATTTTTTAATTGGCTGTTGCTTACTTTGACTTTCAAAAAGGCGTTAATTAGATTTTAAAAATTGTTTATAACATGTGGATATCTTAATAACTAGTGAACAATAGTTAAAAAACATACGCTTATTTTTGAAAAACTACATGTTTTAGTAGTTGAAGATCATTGGTGCAATTTTGAGATTGTGTTCCATTTTTTGGAAATGGCGACTATTAGAGAGATTTTATTTTTGATTCTAAAAATTTATTTTGTTCATTATCAATAGATTAGAAAAGAGGTACCAAAATTGCTTTTAGATTTGAGCCAAATAAAACAATGATTATTTAGTGTAATATAGTAGGTGATATTATTGTGATGTTTAGCCTTTAAAAAGAATTTTATATTAACATACCGAACTATTTTTTATTTGTTAATTGTGGGTTTGACTGTAGAGAGTGAATAGCTAAAATATAAAGGAGATTAGTATTCAGAATAAATAGTAGAAGTAGACGCTTAACTCAAACAAAATTCCAAAACTCTAACAAACGAATTGCAAAATGACCTTTAATAATAATCTATCTCAGATGCACCTCAACTCTACAAAAGTTAAGTTTGATTCAGCTAAAAAATCAACAGCGTCGAAGCTAGGGATTTTGTTTGCGCTGCTGCTATTATTTGTCTGTAGCATAAACGGATTCTCTCAAGCGGCGGGGGCACTCAACTTCGATGGCACTAACGATGAGGTAGTTGTTAACAGTCCGTTTTACACATTTACTAATCAAATAACAGTTGAATGGTGGGTTAATGCTACAACAATTACGAGCGGGTCTGGCATTGGGCAGGCTACTAACGGCATAGATAATATGGCAACCAACGTGTGGTTGATGCATTTGAATCCGGGAGGATCGGGGTCTGTTACTTTCTTTGTTAACGATGCAGGATCCTGGATCAGCACTACAGGTACATTTCCCTCTTCCGGCTGGCATCATGTAGCTGGCGTTGCTTCAACTTTGGGCATATATATTTATATAGATGGTGTTTTGGCAAGTTCCGCTTCGGGTCTTACCGGCACAATTAGGAATAATTCTTCTTCAGTTATTGCCATGGGCAGGGATGTTCGTTTTGCCGCAGGCAGGTTTATGGCGGGGGATATTGATGAAGTGAGAATATGGAGCAGGGCGTTGTGTGCTACTGAAATTGCGGCTCATATGTCGTGCCAGTTAACCGGAACCCAGACGGGCTTGCAGGAATACTATCAGTTTAACCAGGGAACAATAGGTGCTAATAATTCAGCCGTTACTACATTGAACGATGGATCGGGAAATGCACACCATGGTGTATTGAATAATTTTGGCTTAACCGGAGCATCTTCTAACTGGGTAGCAGGAAATGTTACGGGTACATGCAGTGCATTCTCTACCAATGTTGTGGCCAGCCCCAGTGTTGCAATTTGTACTACAAATTCCACTACGTTATCGGCAGTGAATGGTACAACTTATACCTGGAGTCCCGCAACCGGCTTGTCTGCAACAACCGGATCAAGTGTTACTGCAACTCCTGTATCTACAACAACCTATACAGTAACCGGTATCAACGCAGGCTGTGCGAATACAACATCTACAGTATCTGTTACAGTTAATGCCACTCCGGCCACAATAACCGGAAACCTCACCACGTCAACGGCAGTTCCTACTACTTTATCTAATATAAATATTAACGGTGTATGGTCTTCGGTGAGCACAGGTGTTGCAACGATCAACAGTACAACCGGGGTAGTAACCGGTGTAAGTGTGGGAACTTCTGTAATATCCTACACCTTAGGACCGAGCTGCTCAGCCGCAACTACGGTAAATGTTAATGCGCCGCGTACCGGTCTGAAGTTTGACGGGGTAGATGACTATGTGATTTTGCCGGCGACATTGAACGGCAATTTTGCAGGTAATCAAATAACACTTGAGGGTTGGTATTATTTCACACCAACTGTAACCGTTAGTGGTATGCAGTTGATAGGGCAGCAGTTAACAACCGGCAATGTGAAGTTCTCTATCTGGATGAATGACTCTACGGTTTTTGCCGGTATTTATCCGGGTGGATGGATAACGGCATCTTCGGTAATTCATACAAGCCAGTGGACACATGTTGCCGCGACATACGATGGTACCGACATAAGGCTGTATATAAATGGTATATTGATGAGTACCATGAACTACGGCGGAGCGCTACCTGCGGTTACTCTTCCGTGGTATCTTGGTAAAAGGTGGGATGGTGCGGTGCCTGATAATTCAAAGGTGTTTACTGGTATAATGGATGAAGTTCGTGTCTGGACAGTGGCCAGAACATAGGCTCAGATACAATCTACCATGAACTGTGATATTCCGCAGCAGGCCAACCTGCTTGCATATTACCGTTTTGATGAGGGTACTGCTGGCGGCAACAACACAAGTATTGCAACTGTAGCTGATTATAGTGGAAATGCATATTGCGGTACATTCCAGAATTTTGCTCTTACCGGAGCAACATCAAATTATGCTGTAGGCGCAATGGGTAACTGCAATACAATTAACCCGGCGCCCGGTGCATTTTCGGGCAATGCGCCAGTATGTGTGAATGCTACTATAACGCTAAGCAATGCAAATACTGGTGGTACTTGGTCGTCTGCCAGTGCAAATGTTTCTGTGAATTCTACAACCGGTGTTGTTACCGGTGTGTCGGGTGGTACTGCATTGGTTTCATATAGTCTTGGTTGCAATAGTTCTACAGTAACCGTTACAGTAAATGCGTTGCCTTCTATAAGCGGAGGCAGTAATGTTGCTATTTGTACAGGCGGATCAACAACACTGAGTGCTTCGGGCGGGCTTAGTTATACCTGGGCACCGGGTACATCGTTGTCGGCAACAACAGGTGCCTCAATAACAGCGAACCCAACATCTACTATAACGTATACGGTGTCAGGTACTGATGCAAACAGTTGTGTTAATACAGCGAGTGTTACGGTGTCGGTAAATGCGCTGCCTACTATTACGCCAAGTGCAGGTGTGACTGTATGTGCCGGTAGTTCTACCACACTGACTGCTTCGGGTGCATCTACTTATACGTGGAGTCCAGGTACTTCGTTGTCGGCAACAACAGGGGCGAGTGTGACGGCCAATCCAGCATCTTCAATTACTTATACCATTACCGGCACAGATGCTAATACCTGTGTAAATACAGCAACCATTGCGGTTACGGTTAACGCTTTGCCAACAATCAGCGGCGGATCAAGTGTTGCGATATGTACGGGAACATCAACAACGTTGACAGCAACCGGCGGCGTAACATATACATGGGCTCCCGGCACTTCTTTGTCGGCAACAACAGGTGCATCTGTGACAGCTAATCCGATATCAACAATAACTTACACTGTAACCGGCACGGACGCAAATACCTGCGTGAATGTGGCTACAGTTACCGTTACCGTAAATTCATTGCCTGTTATCGGTGGTGGTTCTAACGTAGCGATATGTACTGGCAACTCAGCTGTTTTAACTGCTGTTGGCGGTGTTACATATACATGGGCTCCGGGAGGCTCGTTGTCTGCCACTACCGGTACTTCTGTTACTGCCAGTCCGGTTGTATTGACTACGTATACAATTACCGGTACCGATGCAAACGGATGTATTAATACAGGAACAGTTACAGTGAGCGTGAATCCGTTGCCTTCGATAGGTGCGGGTTCGGATGTGACTATTTGTAACGGAAGTTCTACTGTATTGACAGTATCGGGTGGTTTAACTTATACATGGGCTCCTGGAACATCGCTTTCTTCAACAGCGGGTACATCAGTTACAGCCAATCCTTCATCAACTATTACTTATACAGTTACCGGCACAGATGCAAACGGTTGTATTAATACAGCGTCTGTAATGGTGAGTGTAAATCCACTGCCTTCAATCAGCGGAGGTTCGAACGTTGCGATATGCACAGGGGCATCTACAGTATTGACAGCATCGGGTGGTGTGACGTATACATGGGCGCCGGGTACTGCGTTGTCTGCAACTACAGGGGCTTCTGTTACAGCAAATCCGGTATCAACGATCACTTATACCGTGACAGGAACAGATGCTAACACATGTGTGAATACAGCAACAGTTACTGTTACAGTTAATTCATTACCTACAATAAGCGGAGGCTCAAATGTTGCCATATGCACAGGGTTTTCAACTGCGTTGACTGCAACCGGAGGCGTAAGTTACACGTGGGCTCCGGGTACTTCACTTTCTTCAACAGCGGGTTCGCCGGTTACGGCAAATCCGGTTTCGACCATTACATATACAGTAACCGGTACAGATGCCAATGGCTGTGTAAATACGGCAAGTGTAACTGTAAGTGTGAATCCATTGCCAACGATCAGCGGTGGTTCTGATGTTACTATATGTACGGGTACGTCGACCGTACTCACGGCTTCAGGCGGTACAAGTTATACATGGGCGCCGGGAACGTCTTTGTCTTCAACAGTTGGTGCTTCGGTTACTGCTAACCCAACATCGACAATTACTTATACAGTTACAGGCACAGACGCAAACGGATGTGTGAACACAGCAACCGTTATGGTGAGCGTAAATCCTCTGCCAGCGATCAGCGGTGGATCTAGTGTTGCGATCTGTACAGGAGCTTCAACAGTATTAACAGCAACAGGAGGTGTAAGCTATACATGGGCTCCCGGAACATCTCTTTCTTCAACAGTGGGATCTTCGGTTACAGCGAATCCAGTATCTACCATTACATATACTGTAACGGGAACAGACGCAAACACCTGCGCGAACACGGCGACCGTAACTGTTAGCGTAAATCCATTACCGACGATTAGCGGCGGCTCAGATGTTGCTATCTGCACAGGTTTTTCAACAGTACTGACAGCAACAGGAGGTGTAAGCTACACATGGGCTCCCGGTACTTCTCTTTCTTCTACTGCCGGTTCGTCGGTTACGGCAAATCCGGTTTCTACCATTACATATACTGTAACGGGTACAGATGCCAATGGTTGTGTGAACACGGCAAATGTTACAGTTAGTGTTAATCCGTTGCCAACGATCAGCGGTGGTTCTGATGTAACTATATGTAACGGTTCTTCGACAGTGCTTACTGCAACCGGCGGCGTAACTTATACATGGGCTCCCGGCACATCGTTGTCTGCAACAACCGGATCACCTGTTACAGCAAATCCTTCATCGACAATCACTTATACCGTAACCGGGACAGACGCTAACGGATGTGTAAATACTGCGGTGGTGATGGTGAGTGTAAATCCATTGCCAACGATCAGCGGCGGATCTAGTGTTGCTATTTGTACAGGGGCTTCAACCGGTTTAACAGCAACCGGAGGCGTAAGCTATACATGGGCACCAGGCACATCACTTTCTTCAACAGTCGGAGCTTCGGTTACCGCGAATCCGGTATCAACAATAACTTATACAGTAACCGGAACTGACGCAAATACCTGCGTAAACACGGCGACTGTAACTGTTAGCGTTAATCCATTGCCAACAATCAGTGGTGGATCAAATGTTGTAATCTGTAACGGATTTTCAACAGTATTGACGGCAACTGGAGGGGTGGGCTATACATGGGCACCAGGTACATCGCTTTCTTCTACTGCGGGTTCACCTGTAACGGCCAATCCGTCATCAACGATCACTTATACAGTAACCGGTACCGATGCAAACGGGTGTGTGAATACAGCTTCAGTAACAGTTTCAGTAAATGCATTGCCTACCGTAACGGCTAGTGCAGGTGTTACAATATGCTCTGGTAATTCAACGGTTTTAACGGCTTCAGGTGCTGTTTCTTACACATGGGCTCCGGGTACATCATTAGCGGCTACAACCGGAACTCCGGTAACTGCCAATCCAGCTTCGTCAATTACTTATACTGTAACAGGGACAGATGCTAACGGTTGTACAAATGATGCGACTGTATTAGTAAGTGTTAATCCAACTCCTGCGGCGATAACTGGCTCTACTGTATTGTCGACAGCAGTTTCGGCAACACTATCTGATGCAACAGCTGGTGGCACCTGGTCTTCGACCAACCCAACAGTTGCAACAATCAATAGTACTTCGGGTGTGGTAACCGGTGTTACTCCGGGTACTTCAACTATATCATATACAATGCCTACTGGATGTTATGCGACTACAAGTGTGACAGTAAACTCTTCGGCTAATGGATTGAATTTCGATGGCGTGAATGACTATATTGACCTCGGTTCATTATTGACATCCAATCATTCTTATACCAAGGAAGCCTGGATATATCCGAACAGTCTGGGTGGTAACATAATTTCTGCCCCTAACTTTCCATTTTTCATTTCAAGTGGCTCGTTGGCTGCAGCCAACAACTATTCCGGTGGTGCTCCTGATGTTTCAGACCTTGGTGTTCTGACTGCAGGTCAGTGGGTACACGTTGCCGTTACGTACGATCAGCCTACTAATACCATGAACCTATATAAAAATGGTGTTCTTGTGGCATCAAATAGTGCAGTTTCCGGATACACAAGTGGCAATATTCAGATCGGTGCTTATTCATCTGCATTTACATTCGACGGAACGATAGATGAGGTTAGGATTTGGGATGTTGCCCGTACTCAGCCTCAGATCGCTGCCAGCATGAATTGCGACGTTCCACAACAGACAAATCTTATAGCGTACTTCCGTTTTAATGAGGGTGTGGCCGGCGGAAATAACACAAGTATCCTGAATGCATTTGATTATAGTGGAAATTCCAATTGTGGTGCCTTCCAGAATTTTGGACTAACAGGTGCGACTTCAAACTTCGTATCAGGCGGTATTGGAAGTTGTAATGCTATCAGCGGCGTAGTGCCGGGAACTTTCTCGGGTAATGCACCGGTATGTGTGGCGTCGAGCATTACGATCAGTAACTCTGTACCTGCTGGTACATGGTCTACTTTGAGTGCCAATTTCTCTGTGAATTCAACTTCAGGTGTAGTAACCGGTGTTTCATCGGGCACTTCATTGATCACTTACAATCTGGGCTGTAGCGAAGTTGGTGCACCTGTAACAGTTAATCCATCTCCAGCCATAAGCGGTGGTTCCAACACTACAATTTGTTTAGCTTCGCCAACTACCCTTACAGGTACCGGTGGTGTTAGTTATACATGGAGTCCATCAGCCGGACTTTCTTCAACAACAGCCACTAGTGTGGTAGCATCTCCAACAGTTACAACAATATACACTGTAACGGGTACGAATGCTGCAGGTTGTGTAAATACTGCATCTGTGCAGGTGTCAGTGAATCCGATTCCTACAGTTTATACAGTAACAGGTGGCGGTCCGTATTGCTCGGGAGGATCGGGTGTGTTGGTTGGTCTTTCCAATTCAGATGTTGGTTTTGATTACCAGGTATACAGAGGTTTAACTCTTTCAGGCAGTTCAATGGCAGGTACCGGTTCGTCACTGAATTTTGGTTTTAGAAATATCACGGGAGGGTATACTATTCAGGCTACAGACCTCTCAAATGGTTGTGTGAGTACCATGACAGGTACAGCTACTGTTACAATTCTTACATCACCGGCTGTTGTAGCAATGACGGGCGGTGGCTCAGTCTGCTCCGGCGGACCAGGTGTAAACGTCGGGGTGGCCGGATCTGCTGTTGGGATACAGTACCAGCTTTACCTTGGTGCTACGCCTGTAGGCGGCCCGGTATGGGGTGTTGGTTCCGGATTTAGCTTTGGTTTACAAACTGCGGCCGGTACTTATACTGCTACTGCTACAAATACTGTAAACAGCTGTGTAAGCAATATGTCTGGTACTGCACTGGTTACAGCAGTAGCAGGGCCGACAGCGTTTTCAATGACCGGCGGAGGAAGTTATTGTGCAGGTGGTAGCGGTGTTGCTGTTGGCCTTGCAAGCTCAACTGTTGGCGTTAGGTACCAACTGTTTTATGGAACATCAGCAATATTAAGCCCTGTATTGGGTACCGGAGCAGCAATAAGCTTTGGATTGCAAACAGGTGCGGGTACATATACTGTTATCGCAACAAATAATACTACAGGATGCTCTGCGGCTATGACCGGCAGTGCTGTAATATCAATTGATCCATTACCTGCAATTTATTCAGTAACCGGTGGTGGTGTTTATTGTGCGGGTGGGTCTGGTTCGCCAGTTGGGGTGAGTCTTTCGCAATCAGGTGTAGATTACCAATTATTCAGAGGGGCAACCCCGGTTGGTAGTCCGGTTCCGGGAACGGGTTCTGCTATTAGTTTCGGACCTCAGGCGGTTGCCGGTACTTATACAGTAGTGGCAACTAATTCAACTACGCTGTGTACAAATAATATGGGTGGCAGTGTTGTTGTGACCATCAACCCTGCTCCAACTGCATTTGCAGTTACAGGCGGCGGAAGTTATTGCGCCGGTGGTACAGGTGTGGCGGTTGGTTTGAGCAATTCTGTGATTGGTTTCAATTATCAGTTATTTAATGGTGCAACTCCTGTGGGAACTGCAGTTGCCGGTACCGGTGCTGCAATTAGTTTTGGATTGCAGACAACAGGAGGTACTTATACAGTAGTAGCTACAAACGTTGCGACAACTTGTACTGCTAATATGACGGGTAGTGCAGTTGTTACTGTTCTTTCAAGCCCAACAATTTATACGGTTACCGGTGGCGGTGGTTATTGCAGTGGTGGTTCAGGTTCTTTAGTAGGGTTAAGCAATTCTCAGTTGGGGGTTGATTATCAGCTATATCTGGGAGTATCTACAGTTGGCAGCCCGGTTGCCGGCACAGGCAGCGCCATTAGCTTCGGACTGCAGACGGCAGCTGGTACTTATACAGTGGTTGCTACAACTACTGCTACAAGTTGTGTAAATAACATGAGTGGCAGTGCAGTTGTAACTATCAATGCGCTTCCAACAGCATTTGCTGTGACTGGTGGTGGTTCATATTGCTCTGGTGGAACAGGCGTTGCAGTGGGCTTAAGCAACTCTACAACAGGGGTTAATTATCAGTTATTTAATGGTGCAAGTCCGGTAGGTAGTCCGGTTGCCGGTACAGGTGCTGCTATCAGCTTTGGATTGCAGACTACCGGTGGTACGTATACCGTAGTAGCCACTGTTGCGTCTTCTTCTTGTAGCAACAACATGACCGGGAGCGCCGTAGTTACAGTAAATGCTAATCCTACAGTTTATGCTGTTACGGGTGGTGGCGTTTATTGTTCGGGTGGTACCGGTGTTGCCGTAGGACTTGCTAGTTCGCAAAGTGGAGTTAATTATCAATTATATTTAGGGGTATCTACAGTTGGCAGCCCGGTTGCAGGTACCGGTTCTGCAATCAGCTTTGGTTTGCAAACTACAGCAGGTACTTATACCGTCGTTGCAACTGATGCAACCACATCATGTACAAGCAGCATGAGCGGTTCAGCTGTAGTTTCTATTAATTCACTACCTACACTATTTAATGTTACCGGTGGTGGTAGTTTCTGTGTTACGGGTACAGGTGTTGCAGTTGGTTTGTCAGGATCACAGACAGGTATCAATTATCAATTGTTTAATGGTGCAAGTCCGGTTGGCAGTCCGCTAGCGGGAACCGGCAGCACATTAAGCTTTGGATTGCAGACTACGGGCGGTACCTATACAGTTGTAGGAACGAATCCTTCTACTACTTGTACCAACACAATGACAGGAAGTGCAATAGTAGTAGCAAATCCGTTACCAAATAATTTTTCTATAACAGGTGGCGGCAGCTTCTGCTCAGGTACAACGGGTGTTGCTATCGGCATGGGTGGTTCAGACGTAGGTGTGAATTACCAGTTATATGTAGGTGGAACTCCGACCGGCAGCCCGGTTGCAGGTACAGGATCAGCGGTAAGCTTCGGTCCTCAAACTGTTTCCGGCTCGTATACAGTGGTGGCTACTAACGCAACCACCGGATGTGTACGTAATATTCTTGGCAGTGTAACAGTAACAGCATTCACTTCACCAGCCATTGTAGCTGTAACAGGCGGTGGCCCATATTGTGTGGGTGGTACCGGTGTTGCGGTAGGACTGGCTGCATCGGCAACAGGCGTTAATTACCAGTTGTTCAGAGGTGTCACCACTATTGGTAGTCCGGTAGCAGGTGTTGGCTCTTCACTGAGCTTTGGATTGCAGACAGTTGCAGGAACCTATACAGTTGTTGCTACCAATCCTGTTTCGGGCTGTACAAATAATATGTCGGGTAGTGCAGTTGTTACCGTTTACGGTGCTCTTACATCTTACACTGTAACAGGTGGCGGTACATACTGCTCAGGTGGTTCAGGTTTTGCTGTAGGCCTAAGCAGTTCAGATGTAGGCTTTACTTATCAATTATATCGTGGCGGTTCACCGCTTGTTGGTACAACGTTGTCAGGTACCGGCTCGGCGCTGAGCTTTGGTGCTCAGACGGTGGCAGGTGTATATACTGTGGTTGCTACAAGCGGTTCAAGTGGCTGTACTGCAACGATGTCGGGCAGTGCTACAATTACTGTTAATCCATTGCCAACTACTTATACGGTTACCGGTGGTGGCGGCTATTGCTCTGGTGGAACTGGTGTGGCAATTGGTTTGAGCAATTCAGATGCCGGTATCAACTATCAGTTATTCAGGGGCGCATCATCAGTTGGTAGCCCGGTTGCAGGTACAGGTTCTGCAATCACATTCGGATTGCAGACCACAGGAGGAACATACACAGTGGTAGCTACAAGTGCAACCACCGGCTGTGCAAGCACAATGAGTGGTAGCGTGATCGTTACTGTAAATTCATTACCTACTGTTTATACTGTTAGTGGCGGCGGGCTTTACTGCTCAGGTGCAGGCTATCATGTATTGCTTAGTGGTTCGAATTTTGGAATTAATTATCAGTTATTACGAGATCTGTCACCAGTTGGCAGTCCTCTATCTGGAACGGGCGGTGGGCTTGATTTCGGTGCATTCACAGTTGCTGGCAACTACACCGTTGTGGGCACTAATGCTACCACTTCATGTACCAACAATATGTCGGGCAGTGCAGTGATCACCACTGCTACGCTGCCAACAGCGTATACTGTAACCGGAGGCGGAAGCTACTGCTCGGGAGGTACAGGTGTTGCAATAGGTGTTGCAAGTTCTGATGCAGGTATAAATTATCAACTTTACCGTGGTGTAACCATGGTCGGTAGCGCAGTTTCAGGAACAGGGTCAGCAATTAGTTTTGGTTTGCAGACTACAGCTGGTACTTATACCGTAGTTGGTACAAACGTTTCTTTAGGCTGCACCAACAATATGACGGGCAGTGCAGTTGTATCGGTTAATCCGCTGCCTGCACCTGTTACAGTTACCGGCGGTGGCAGCTACTGCTCCGGCGGAACCGGTGTTGCTGTTGGACTTTCAGGATCTGCATCAGGTATCAGCTATCAGTTGATGATTGGTGCAACGCCTGTAGGTAGCCCTGTAACAGGCACAGGCACAACAATCAATTATGGTCTGCAGACAACGGCGGGTACTTATACCGTTATTGCTACTAATCCTTCTACAGGGTGTACAAATACTATGACAGGCTCAGCGGTGGTTTCGGTTAACTCATTACCGACAGCCTTTACCGTGACTGGCGGTGGCACGTATTGTTCGGGTGGGGTAGGCGTAGCTGTTGGACTTGCCAGCTCACAAACAGGCGTAAATTATCAATTATTCAATGGCGCATCTGCTGTTGGTAGCCCGGTTTCAGGTTCGGGAATAGCTATTACGTTCGGATTGCAAACTGCGGCCGGCACATACACCGTAACAGCTACAACAACATCAACCGGATGTACTAATTCTATGGCCGGAAGCGCATCAATTACAGTAAGTCCTTTGCCAACCTTGTACACAGTTACAGGTGGCGGTGCATATTGTGCTGGTGGCTCTGGTTCTTTAGTAGGTTTATCTAATTCAGATGCTGGAACAAGTTATCAGTTATACAACGGAGCATTGGCAGTAGGTAGTCCGGTTGCGGGTACGGGCTCAACCATCAGCTTTGGTCTACAGACAGTAGCGTCTACATTTACTGTAGTGGCTACAAATAGTTCTACAGGCTGTACACGTACCATGAGCGGTAGTGCTACTGTGTCTATCAGTTCTTTACCCGCGATCGTATCGGTAACGGGCGGTGGAACATTCTGCCCTGGTGGAACCGGTGTTGCGGTTGGCCTTGCTGCTTCTCAGTCAGGGGTTAGCTACCAGCTATATGTTGGCGCTACGCCAACCGGCAGTCCGGTTATTGGCACCGGTACAAGTGGAAGCTTTGGATTGCAGACAACAGCAGGAACTTATACTGTTATTGCTACAAACGCAGCAGGTTGTACAAATACAATGTCTGGTACTGCAACAGTGAGCAACTACGCAACACCTACTACTTTTACAGTGACCGGTGGAGGTAGCTATTGTTCTGGCGGAACAGGCCTGAGCGTAGGCTTATCTTCTTCTTCTTCAGGTGTTAACTACCAATTATTTCGCGGAGTTACGGCAGTTGGTAGTGTGGTTGCAGGTACGGGTTCAGCTTTGAGTTTCGGACTGCAGACAACTGCAGGTACCTATACAGTTGTTGGAACCAGCACAAGTACTTCATGTACGGCTACTATGTCGGGAAGCGTAGTGATCTCGATCGATCCGCTGCCAACAGCATTTACAGTTACAGGTGGAGGTAGCTATTGCTCGGGTGGTACCGGTGTTGCAGTTGGATTAGCCAACTCGGCAACTGGTGTAAATTATCAGTTATTTAATGGCGCAACACCTGTAGGTAGCCCTGTTGCAGGAACAGGGTCTGCAATTAGCTTTGGTCTTCAAACTACCGGCGGTACTTACTCCGTAGTTGCAACCAATACATCTACAACTTGTACGAATAATATGACAGGAAGTGTTACGGTGACTGTGAACGCTCTACCAACTACGTTTTTAGTAACCGGTGGAGGCAGCTACTGCTCAGGACCAGGTGTTCACATTTACCTGAACAACTCTACCTCAGGTGTTAATTATCAGTTGTTCAATGGTGCTTCGCCAGTGGGCAGCCCGGTTGCGGGTACAGGCGCAATATTGGATTTTGGTGGATTTAGCGTACTAGGTACATATACTGTAGTGGCAACAAACGCTGTTACATCTTGTGTAAGCAGTATGATCGGTAGTGCGACTGTAACAGGTACATCATTACCGACTGTTTATTCGGTTACAGGTGGAGGTAGCTATTGCGCAGGTGGTACTGGCGTTGCAGTAGGAGTAAGCAATTCAGATATTGGTGTCACTTATCAATTATATCTGGGTGTAACCACAGTAGGTAGCCCAGTAAGTGGTACAGGCACTGCTCTTAGCCTGGGTCTTCAGACTACGGCAGGTACTTATACTGTGCTTGCGCTTAACCTCGGAAGCTCTTGCACCAGCAACATGACAGGAAGTGCGACAGTAAGCGTTACCGCATTGCCTGCAGCATTTACCGTTACAGGCGGTGGCGGATACTGCACTGGTGGCACAGGCGTTGCCATCGGATTGAGTGGATCTGCAATCGGCGTAAATTATCAATTGTATTTAGGTGCATCGCCGGTTGGTTCGCCTGTTGCTGGTACAGGCTCAGCTATCAGCTTCGGTTTGCAAACAACAACCGGTACCTACAGCGTAATAGCTACTGATGGTTCGACATCTTGTACCAACACAATGACAGGAATAGTTTCGGTGTCAGTTAATCCATTGCCTACAGTATTTGCGTTAACTGGTGGTGGTAGTTATTGTACCAGTGGAACAGGCGTAGCGGTAGGACTTACAGGGTCACAAACTGGTGTTAGTTACCAGTTGTTCCTGGGCGGCTCACCGGTGGGTAGTGCGGTATCTGGTACAGGTGCTGCTATCAGCTTCGGATTGCAGACTGGCGGTGGTTCTTATTCAGTAGTTGCTACAAGAAGTTCTACCGGTTGTACAAATAATATGTCGGGCAGCGCAACAGTAACGTTGCTGCCATTGCCAACTAATTTTGCGTTGACCGGTGGCGGTACTTATTGCTCAGGTGGGTCAGGTGTAACAGTTGGGCTTGCCGGATCCAGTGTAGGTATCAATTACCAACTGGTCAGAACAACTACTGTTTCTGTAACTCCGGTGGGCAGTCCATTGGCTGGTACAGGTGGTGCACTATCATTTGGTTTGCAGACAATTGTAGGTACTTATACAATTTTGGCTACTAATCCTGGTACAGGATGTTCTTTAACAATGTCGGGCAATGCAACAATTACTACTACTGCACCGCCTGCTATAGTTTCAATGACCGGCGGTGGCAGCTATTGTACAGGTGGTACAGGGGTTGCAGTTGGTCTTGCAGCATCGGCGATAGGTGTAAACTATCAGCTGTTCCGCGGAGCCACACCAGTGGGCAGCCCTGTAGCGGGTATTGGCTCAAACCTTAATTTCGGGTTGCAGACGGTTGCGGGTAGCTATACAGTAGTTGCTACCAACCCAACGTCGGGTTGTACAGCTAATATGTCTGGTACTGTAACGGTTTCTATCAATCCGTTGCCAACTGCGTTTACGGTTACCGGTGGTGGTAGCTATTGTTTAGGTGGGTCGGGTGTTGCAGTGGGTCTGTCATCATCGACTTCTGGCGTTACATACAAACTATACAGGGGAGGTACACCAGTTACCGGTGCAATATCCGGAACAGGCAGTGCAATAAACTTCGGATTGCAGACATTGGCAGGTACTTATACCGCTATTGCAACCAACAGCACTACCGGCTGTGTAAACAATATGACCGGCAGTGTGGGTGTAACGGTTAATCCAATACCTGTTGCCGGCACCATTTCGGGGCCAAGTTCGGTACATGACGGTGCTACTATCACGCTTACAAGTTCATCGCCGGGTGGTGTGTGGACCAGTAGCAACACTGGTATAGTCACAGTTGGCTCTGCAAGCGGCATTGTAACCGGTGTTTCTATCGGCTATAGCAATATCTTCTATACTGTAACCAATGTATGTGGTACTGTTTATACAGTGTTCAACGTACGTGACCTTGGTCCGGAGCCGCCTGCGGGTAGTGCTGTGATCATGGGCAATACAGTGTTGTGTATAGGTAAGAGTACTACATTAACTGCCAGCATATCCGGCGGAACATGGACTAGCGGCAACCAACAAGTTGCGTCTATCGATGAAAATACCGGTGAGCTGAATGGCAACAGCGCAGGTATTGCTGCTATCACTTACACCACATTTGATGGTATGAACAGCATTAGCGTATATGCGCCGGTTATGGTCAATCCTCAACCGGATGCTGTGACGATAGCTCCTCAGCAAACCGGTGCAATTGTTGCCGGCAATGAACTGGAACTCACAGCCAAAGTGAATAATGGAGCCGCGGTGCAGGGATACCAATGGTATTTGAATAGAGAATTGGTGCCAGGCGCAACCAACGCTACATATGTGAGCAGCACATTTGCTAACAAGGATGCTGTAACGTGTATGGTTCAGGGCGAATGCGGTGATGAAACGGTGGCTGGAAACTATTTGGTAACTGTACAGGAGGTGAGTGGTTTGCAAACGATTCCTACAGTAAATACCATGTTGTCGGTAACTCCAAACCCGAGCAAAGGAGTATTTATGATCAGTGGCTCAATAGGTGGTCGTGCAAATGAGGAAGTTGTTATTGAGCTAACAGATGTTATTGGTCAGATCGTTTATCGTGGTGGGGCAAATACCAATAATGGAGAACTGAAAGCTACGGTTACTACCGAAAAGAATCTGTCTAACGGAATGTACCTACTTTCTGTTCGTACAGGCACAGAGAACAGATTATTCCATGTTGTGATCGAAAGATAGTAGGATTGCAATATTGCAGTTGAATAAAAAACCGGGTGTTATGAAAATAACACCCGGTTTTTTATGTGTTGAATATTATAATAGTGCTTGTTATAAAAGCCGGCAATCTGAAAGTTGTTCTCTCAATTGAGAACTGATTTTTCTGAACCAGTGCTTTGCTGTTTTTGGCTCCTGCCTTACAAGACCTATTTCTGCTTATTAAACGCTATTATTACTTTACTGGTTTCTCAAAGTCTTTGAATATGATATTGAATTGGTCTTTTACTTCCTGATGCATCACGTCGAGCATAATATTCAGTTGATAGTCTGAAAGAACCCAATCCATTGCATAGTCCATAGAGTCATTTGGTTTAGACAATGATAATGAATCGTAGTTAAGCGCAGGAAAGGTTTGATTGCGCAGCTCTGCTTTGAGCATGTTGTCGAAAATAAATGTATTGCCATTGCCTATCTGAGCAATAGTCAACACAGGTGTTGCCAGATCATTGACTAATGGGTGAATGGCTGTTATTGAAGACTGTTTGAGGCTTGAGTTCTTCAAATGAAGTACCTTGAACCTCAATTTCTTTTTCAGCATAGCTACGGTGGCGGTGTCAAAAAGTGTTGACATTGCTTTGCGGATATCAATCATTACCTGAAGTGTTGTGCCCGATCCACTGTTATCGAAATAACCACCGTCTACAAAGAAATTGTTGCCGATACCACCGGCAGGAGATAAATAAGGGAAGCGAGAGCCAAGCACAGCACCCGTGCTCATATGCATCACTTTTTTCTCGCTGTCTACCAGATTCAGAACATCGATTCTCATAGAAGGTGCCTCGAATTGAGCGCTGCTCACAACTCCGGGTCTGCCGTCCTGTACGCGTGTGGTGTTCATGAATAGCATTGGGAACCGCGTTGTTGTATCAAATATCTCATTCATGGGCCGGGAAAATAAGTTGCCCACTACTTTGTTATATTCGGCGTGTTCCATGGCATGCTCCAGTGCTGCAGCCCTGTCGTTCATTGGGATCCATGGGATAATATGTCTTAATAGATCCGGGCCGAGGTATCTTCCAAATGAATAGGTGAGGAAGTCACTACGCAGGAAAGAGTCGGCATACATGTAGAGGCTGTCTTTGATAAGCCCTTTTGATTTTTCGGTGAGCAATGAATAGAAGACGGCATTACCGACGTTGCCACCCGACGCACCTGCGAGGCAAAAAATATGGTTGCTGAGCGAATCCTCATGTTTAAAAACCTGAGCACTTGTGTCCTCCAGCTTGCCCAGCAACGTTGATACCCAGTATGCCGCACGTGATGATCCGCCATCAGATAAAATAAAGTAGACCACATAGCCGCTATCATTAGCGTTACGTATTTTGTCCATCCTTTTTTCCACCCAAGCTTTGAAATAGTTAGGTACTGTAGGGCGCTTGCTGTACACCATTTCCTGTTTAGTGTCTTCAAGGTGAACCATGTATGGGTTGCGGCCGTATTTACCAATGATGATCGCTAAAATCAAAATGAAGAAATAGACGTTGATGTTTTTGCGGATAGAATAGAAGTGCATCAGGTTAAAGAAGCCTATCAATACGCCAAAACCAAGTAACGCGAATCCAAATGTTCCTACAGCACGTGAAAATTGGAGATTGAATACGACCAATAGGTACACGATCATGGCAAGCAATGAAATAACTTTAAAACTGGTCATGTAGTTTTTTTCAAATGCCGGGATTTTCTCAGTGCCTATCACTTCGTCGGAGTCCATTTGTCCGCTGCCCTTCTTGCGCCTTATGAAAAACCAAACACTAACTATTTGTAAAATGAAGAATGGTATGGCCTTGAGTGGTAGCCAGTACTCGTGAGTGGGAGGTTCAGATGTGCCATGTGCTTTACTATTCCAAACTGAAAGTAGGTAACCTATGTATGCTAAAGTTACGACCGCCGAGCAGGTATACCACAGTAGTTTACGTGTGTCTGTTGTGAATGTTTTATGCAGCAGAACATAGAACAGGTTCATGCCCACCCACAGGCCAATAAGACCGTAGCCATTTAGGTTGGCAATAGTTTGCAGATGAAGGATACATAATTGTATCATCACAATTGCGTTGTAAGAAAGCAGGCGGGGGCAGTGTTTCAGTAGCTCTACCGGTATGTTATTGTTGTTGTTTTGTTCTTTTGCATATGAGATTAGCCTGCAGCTATACCAGATAATGTAGGTCCAGATGCCGGAAGTAATGAGTGTGTACCAAAACTGGGATTTGAATTCACCCATAAGTATTACAAGGTCTCTGCCGATAGAGTCGCCTACGAACATTGCATAGGAAAATGCAAGCAGAATGACTGCCGCACCGTATAATGACAAGCCTTTAAGCGGTCGCGAAATAAGCATGAGTATTCTCAACATAGAATTTAGATTTTAAAATTGCTGTTATGTGTGTCTTCAATTTTCAGGTACGCATCTATCTTTGCAATCTAGCCAGGTACTTAAATATGTTTTAAATAATATTCAAGCCTGTTTAATTGTCGATTTTATAGTTTTCCTGAAAGAAGTTTAATATTAAATAGATTTTTGGAAAAATTCAAATTATGAAAATATTGTTGAGTGGATGGTATGTAAATAGCATGGTGTAATTCGACATGCGACGCCTTGCCGCAGCTATAAATGCTGCCGCCAACAACTAACTAAATTGTGGGATCTACATACTACATAAAAATGCCATGGTATCAACGCCATCAGCATAATCGGCCAGGGATGGCTTTTGCGAATGGCCAAAAGGTACAAATCCTTTGCCAATAATGGCCTGGATATCAGGGTTAGTGGTCAACTGTGCGATCAGTTCCGTTTTGTCGTCGTAGTATTTGTAGTGGAGTACACTAACTGCCGAAAAGGGCATATCGTTCTCCACCATCAAAATAGATTCATTGCTCATGTAAGGGACCCGGTTGAGCAGGTAGATGGCAAGATGGTAGTCGTAATTGTTCTTGTACTTGTTCAGGTCGGCATAGTTGTTGTGTTTGTTGAACACACGTAGCAGTTGTTCAAAATTATAGTCGCGCGGCACATACACCTGTGTCACATTTCGGCACCCCAGCCCGTAGTACAAATACACATCATCTGCCAGAAGCTCTAGTTGTGTGTCTAGTTCAGAGCCGTCAAGAATAGCTACAGAAGTGCGGTTCCGCCGGATGATGTTTGGTTTTTTGCCGAAATATTGATGGAAGTACCGGCTCGTATTGTTGCTACCAGTGGCTATATACGCATCACAGTCGTTCAAACGCTCGGCTATTTTCACCTGTTTGAATACAAGTGGCTCCCATTCAATCAGTTTGGATAATATATGCGTCATCAAAACCTCGTCTTTTGAGGAGAGTTTCAGCATCAGATTGTGCCCGCTCACAAACCCGCAAAGAAAATCATGAAAACCTACAAGGGGAATATTGCCCGCCATTACAATGCCAACCGTCGTAGTTTTGGCGGGTAACGTATATCCTGCCAGCCATTGGTGCAGTTTATCAGCCTGCAGAAATTGCCGGGCTATGTTTTCTGCCGCCATGGCTATGTGTTCTTCTGTAAACCAGGCGTTTGCACGCACGGCTCGGGTGCAGGCATTTGCCCACGATTCTTCATTAGACTGCAGATAGTCGCCCAGTTTGCACAATAATTCTATTCTTTTTTCGAGGTTCAGTTCTACAGGCATTATTCAAAAAATTTAATGAAATATTCTCTTTAAAAGTACTGTTTAGTTTGTTGAAATTTGATGCGAAGTTGTAACTTTGCGGGCAGATAAACTAAATATAAAAACTTCTTATGGCTATTAAGATTACAGATGAGTGTATTAATTGTGGTGCCTGTGAACCTGAATGTCCTAACAATGCGATATATGAGGGTGGAGTAGAGTGGGCCATCGCAGACGGAACTTCAGTAAAGGGATCGTTCACACTTATGGATGGTTCCGCAACTGAGGCAGCAGCACCTCATGCTCCGGTTGCAGTTGATGTGTACTACATTACTGCTGAAAAATGTACTGAGTGTCAGGGTTTCCATGAAGAGCCACAATGTGCGGCTGTTTGTCCGGTGGACTGTTGTGTACCTGATGAGATGTACAGAGAGACAGTGGAAGAACTACTGGCTAAGAAAGATAGATTACACCTGGCATAATCAGGCAGATATAATATTCGGTTTTTACATTTTCAACCGGTGGCTACTTATGTCCACCGGTTGTTTTGTGCCACGACTTACCCAGTGGCTGCAAAGTATTCTCGACCAGCTTTTGTGCTAATACACTGTCCATTATTATACCAACCCTCCTTACAATAACCGGGCCATAATGGGCATTGTCGATAGTTTTGGTTTTGCTGCCGTAGTGTACAACTACTTCCAGTCCGGGTGCATCTACCACTCTGTTCTCATACCTGTCTTTGCAGGTATCGAGCCTAAACGAGCCAAACATATCCAACATCTTTTTTGCGAAAGCGCTGCCCAGGTTTTTGGTGTATGTACCCGAGTCAGGGATAAAAGCAATACCGGTATAAGTTGCCAGACCGGATCTGTTCAGTTCGAAGCGGTAAACGGGGCAACGACCGTGGCATGCCGAATGGTAGACCGATAATGAAGTGATCTGATTGGGATTGGTTGTGGTTTTTTGTTTCTTCTTCTGTTCTTTTGCAAAAGAAGAAAATCCTATCATAACCATAAAAAAGACACTTAGCAATTTCTTCATTTTATTTAATTTACAACCCAAAGGTAGGGATATGTTTGTTTAATGGTTGAATAGTTGATTGGTTGAGTGGTTGATTAGTTGATTGGTTGATCGGTTGGATAGTTGATTGGTTGATTGGTTGAATGGTTGATAGGTTGATAGGTTGATAGGTTGGATAGTTGAGTGGTTGATTGGTTGTATAGTTAAAAAGGCTTGCGCCATGGAATTAGAGTTTGAACAGAGCGTACAATAATAAATAATAGATGAGCATATGGAACTAAAGACAGAACAGGAGGAATTATTTTATAGACTGGCATTGACCAATGTGCCCGGTGTGGGGCATAAGATCGCCCGGCTGCTGCTGGAACGGTTTGGCAGTGCCACGGCAGTGTTTAAAGCTCCACTGAAGGAACTTAAGACAGTGGATGGTGTAAGCGAGATAAAGGCAAAGGGATTTAGAGATGCAGACATATTGAAGAAAGCAGAGAAGGAGCTGGAATTTGTGATGAGGAAGGACATTCAGATACTGCACCCGGATAATAACTACCCCAAGAGGTTGAGCAACTGCGGTGATGCACCACTGGTGCTTTTTTATAAAGGAAATGCCAACCTCGATGCTGCGAAAATTGTAGCGATTGTAGGTACGCGAAAGAATACTGACTACGGTCACCAGATCACAGAAGAACTGGTGGAGGGACTGCAAAATGTGGAAAATGTGCTGATAGTGAGTGGCATGGCGCTGGGTATAGATGGCATAGCGCACAGAAAGTGTGTGCAACGAGGCATTGCTACCGTAGGCGTGCTGGGCCATGGACTGGACAGGATATACCCGCACTCGCACCGCGAACTGGCAGAGGAGATGCTTGCCTGCGGCGGACTGCTGACTGAATTTCCTTCTGAGACTTTGCCGGATAGGAACAACTTCCCGATGCGCAACAGGATTGTGGCTGGGATGAGCGATGTAACGGTGGTGGTGGAAAGCTCTATAACAGGTGGCGCGCTTATTACGGCGCACATGGCCAGCGGTTACAACCGCGAAGTAGCGGCTTACCCCGGCAGAGTGAATGACAGCCGGAGTGCCGGATGCAACGAACTGATACGCACCAATATAGCAGGACTGGTAAACAGGCCTGAAGACCTGATAGAAATGATGAATTGGGACAAAGAAAAGAAACCCAAAGCAGTGCAAAAGCAGCTATTCCTCAATTTCAGTGCCGACGAACAAAAAGTAGTAGACCTGCTGAACGGGCGGGACAATGTACATGCCGATGAGTTATTTCATCACACCGGCTTGCCCAATTCTATGCTTGCCGCCACACTGCTGCAACTGGAAATGCAGGGGGTGATAAAAGCACTGCCGGGGAAGTATTACAGGATGCATTGAGGGGAAATACAGCAGGCTTTGGTTTGTGCTCTTTTTAGACGTACCATGACTTAGAGCGGGGTATTTATGGTTAAAATTCAGTAACTTTGAAATAGAAGATTGATAAAATGAAAACACTTAATGTATCCATATCCGAATTGGAGTTTAGTAAGTTTGGGCTTACTCAGGAGCAGTACACCTTTTCTGATTTTCTGGAAATAGTGGGTAGGGAGTTGACGAAAAAGAACCTCGCTGATAGCGTTACGTTGGCCGAAAAATATGGTCTTTCGAAAATGACGATGGCAGAAATATCTAATGAGGTAATAGCTGTTCGTAAAAATGCAAAAGGTCATTCTTGATACGAACATTGTTGTTTCGGGGCTTATTCAGCGGAGCTATCCGCATCTGATTTTGATGAGCCTTTTTTTGGAACGGCGATTTGAATTGTGTGTTTCGAATGTTCTTATGTCCGAGTATCATGAGGTGCTCAACAGACCAAAATTTTCTAAGTTTCCGGATTTTAAACTTAAGGTTGATTCTATACTATTGGATATAGAATTGCATGCATCTTTGTTTTACCCGAAAGAAACGATAAACATGATCAAAGATGCAGATGATAATATGTTGCTTGAACTAGCACTGGAATGTAGCGCAGATTTTTTGGTCACAGGTAATACGAACGATTTTACTATTGCTGAGTTTAACAAAACAAGAATTGTAAGCCCCAGAGATTATTGGGAGTTTTATAAGCCATAATAGTCATGGCCAAGTTGTTTCGAACAAACTTCGGGAACAACAAAAAGGAACAACGAGGTTTTCATTGCATAAGTAGTATTATGCCAATTGTTTTTATGTCTTTTGTTGACTAACTTTACTTAGTAACACGTACCATTTTAAACTTAACTTATGAATTACCTACGAACGAACACGAATTGCCTCAATGCTTGTAGTACACCATCATATATAGCAGGTTTGCCTGTTGGAACTATATTTAAGTCTGCAACTCCACCACCGGTAGGAACTCCATTATACATAATATGAGATTCATTAGAGTTGATATCAAAACGTAATGCATTGAAAAAGCTGCTTTTGGTTTTATTGTTGCCATTATATTCTTCTGGCCAAGTAATTACCGCTTTTGTTGGAGGTGGAACAACGTTAGGTGATGGGGGACCGGCAACTGCTGCAATCATTAATGATCCTTGTGAAGTAGTATTAGAAGGAAATGGAGTGATGTACATTGCTTCAGGGGTAGATAATAGGATAAGAAAAATTGACAATAATGGAATTATTACGACAATAGCAGGTAATGGAAGTTCCGGATATAGTGGCGATGGTGGCCCAGCAACTGCCGCAAAATTAAATGGTCCGGTAGGCGTTGCTTTAGATTCACGCGGAAATGTATTTTTCACAGATGGTCAAAATAGTGCAATAAGAAAGGTAGATTTCGCAACTGGGAAAATTAGCACTATTTGTGGTAGTGGAGTTGCCGGTTACAATGGGGACAATATACCAGCAACGGCGGCATTATTAAATATTCCTGATGGAATTTGCTTCGATGGGAAAGGTAATTTATTTGTCGCCGATGGTCAAAATAATAGGGTAAGAAAAATAGATACATTTGGCAATATTACCACTGTAGCTGGAACAGGTGTTTACGGCTATAATGGAGATGGGATGCAAGCTACAAATAGCCGTCTATTTTTACCGACAGATGTTGCTTTTGACAATGCTGGAAATCTTTACGTAGCTGATGGAACAAACAGGAGGATAAGAAAGGTAAATTCGTCCGGCATAATATCAACTTTTGCTGGCAATGGTAGCCCTTCCTATGTTGGCGATGGTGTTGCAGCAACCAACGTGCAACTAACTGCAGGGTTTATTAAGTTCGATCATTCAGGGAATATGTATTGTTCTGACCCGTATAATTATCGGGTGTATAAAATAGACTATCTAGGTATTTTACATTGGGTAGCTGGGAATGGCTTGCCAGTAAATAGTGGGAATGGAGGGCCGGCTAAAGCTGCAGGAATTTATTATCCGACAGGCTTAGCATTGGACTCCTGTGACAATTTGTATATTGCAAATGTGGCTACGTCTGGTGATTCAGACAGAATCCGCAAGGTAACATTTAACACCCCACCATGCACAAATCTTGGTGTAGAGGAAATAAACAAATCAGATATTACCGTTTACCCCAATCCAATCTCAGACGAGCTGCATATTGATGTGAAAATCAATACACAATATGTATTATTGAACATAACAGGCATTATAGAACAAAGCGGAACACTGAAGGCAGGCAGTAACAGTGTGCCCGTGCAGTCACTGCCTGCGGGCATGCATCTTCTGGTACTCACTAATGAGGAGGGGAGTAAAATTGTAAAAAAAATCGTAAAAGAATAGGGATAAAAGTAATCTTTCAGATTGGCGCGTAATACGAAAAAAATAATTCGATTAAATCACCTCCCCCTCCAGATCGTAATCGAAAGCCTTGGTGATCTTCACTTTTACAAAATCGCCTATGGGCAGGGGCGTTTTTGAGTGTATCACTACTTCGTTGTCTACTTCCACGCTGTCGAATTCGGTACGGGCTAGATAGCGGCCGGCTTCTTTTTTGTCTACTATTACTTCGTAGATATTGCCTATTTTTTCCTGATTCTTTTCAAAGGAAATTTCCTGCTGCACTTCCATGATCTCTTGTGCGCGTGCTTCTTTTTCTTCGGCAGGGATGTTGTCAATAAGTTCGTGGGCAGTGGTATTTTCTTCGTGCGAGTACGTGAAGATACCTACTCTGTCCAGCCGGGTATCTACGAGGAATTGTTTCAGGTCTTCAACGTCATCGCGGGTTTCGCCGGGGAAGCCTGTAATAAGGGTGGTTCTGATACATATGCCCGGCACACGCTCACGCACATTGGCTATCAGTTCGGTGATCTCGTCGCGGGTTATCTGCCGCTTCATTGCTGTGAGCATATTGTTAGATATATGCTGCAGCGGCATGTCGAGGTAGTTGCAGATGTTGTCGCGCTCACGCATTACATCCAGTATGTCCAGCGGAAACTTGGAAGGGTACGCATAGTGCAGCCTGATCCAATGCAATCCTTTTACGTCAGACAGGTGTTTTAATAATTCAGAAAGAGCACGTTTCTTATAAATATCAAGTCCGTAGTAGGTTAGTTCCTGGGCTATGAGCATGATCTCTTTCACGCCCATAGAAACCAGTTTCTTAGCCTCTGCAATTACTTCTTCAATGGTTTTGGAAACGTGTGCGCCCCGCATCAATGGTATCGCGCAGAACGAGCAGGTACGGTTACAACCCTCAGATATTTTCAGATAGGCGTAGTGCTTTGGTGTGCTCAGCAGGCGTTCGCCTATAAGCTCAGATTTGTAGTCGGCATTGAGTTGCTTTAAGATCAGTGGCAGTTCCATAGTGCCAAACCACGCATCTACTTCGGGTATTTCTTTCAGCAGGTCGTTGCGGTAGCGCTCACTCAGGCAGCCTGTTACATATACTTTGTCCAGTTTGCCTTTTTTCTTCAGAGCCACCTGGTCCAGAATGGTATTTACGCTTTCTTCTTTTGCTTTATCAATAAAGCCACAGGTATTCACTACCACTATATTGTGGTCCAGTTTCTTGTTTTCGTGTATTACGTCAATGCCGTTGGCATTAAGCTGGCCGCTCAATACTTCACTATCTACCATATTCTTGGAGCAGCCAAGCGTTATGATATTAACCTTATCCTTTACTAACGTTCTTGTTTTCAACGGTATCGTTTTACCAGTTTCTTAATTACAACTTACTCAATCTCTTACTGCCGTTACTTCTTCCTCATGAATATCCTTATAGGCACACCACTGAAATTAAAGTGGCTCCTGAGTTTATTCTCCAGAAAGTTTTTGTATGGTTCTTTTATGCCGTCGGGATGATTCGCGAAAAATGCAAATGAAGGCACAGCGGTTGGTATCTGCTGTACAAACTTGATCTTCACGGTATATCCACGCGTCATTGGCGAAGGGTAACGCTCAATTTCCCTGAGCATGATCTCGTTCAATACAGACGTGATCACTCTGCGGTTCCTGTTTTCATACACCTCCAGCGCTTTCTCCATGCCCTGGAATATTTTGGTTTTCTCCTTTGCCGATATGAAAATCACAGGCACATCGGTAAAGGGTTCTATTTTCTCCTTTATTTCTTTTTCGTAGTCGCGGGCAGTATTGGTTTCTTTTTCCAGCAGATCCCATTTGTTCACCAGTATCACAATGCCCTTACCTTTTCTCGATGCCAGACTGAAGATACTCACATCCTGTGCCGTCATGCCTGTTTTTGCATCGATGAGCATCATACACACATCTGCCTCATCCATAGCCTTGATTGCACGTATCACTGAATAAAACTCCAGATCTTCGTGCACATTCTTTTTCTTACGAATACCGGCTGTGTCGATGAGTATAAACTCTTTGCCGAAATGTTTGTAGTGCGTATGAATTGTGTCGCGTGTGGTACCTGCTACTTCAGAGACGATAGTGCGCTCCTGGTTTACCAATGCATTCAGCAGGGTAGACTTGCCGGCATTGGGCTGACCTATAATTGCAAACTTCGGCAACGGATTGCCATCTTTGTCCAATTCTACCGGAAGGGTGTCTTCCTTAATATGCTCCACCACTTCATCGAGTAATTCACCTGTGCCACTACCTGATATAGATGACAGCATGAAGGTTTTTTCAAACCCCAGCGAATAGAACTCTGTGGCAAACAAGGCCCTTTCGTGGTTATCTACTTTGTTTACTACCAGCAATACCGGTTTTGAAGACTTTCTGAGCACCTCGGCCATATCCTCATCCTGCGAGGTGATGCCGGTGGTTGTATCACAAACAAACATGATCAGGTCTGCCTCATCGAGTGCAATGATCACCTGCTTCCTGATCTCTCTTTCAAATACGTCTTCAGACCTGGAAACGAATCCACCAGTATCAATGACATTGAAATTTTTGCCATTCCAGTCTGCAATACCATATTGCCTGTCGCGGGTTACGCCACTCTGGTCATCAACAATAGCTTTGCGCTGCTCGAGCAAGCGGTTGAATAAAGTTGATTTACCCACATTGGGCCTTCCTACAATTGCAACAGTAAAACCAGACATTTTTATTAAATATTTAAGTGTTCCGTAGCGAATGCTTTTTCGCTACGGGGGTGCAAAGGTACGATTTTAACACCTACAAATTACTATTTATTATAAGTAATATTGTTAAAACGATATTCCCCTATATTTGCTACTTAATAAAAATATAACAATGAGGAAAGTTATTTACCTGATATGTGCTTTGATGTGCTTCAATTTTGCGTCTAAGGCAGCAGCGGGAGACACCACAAGAGTGCAGGCGCATTACGATGTGCAGATGCCCGGATATGGCAATTACGACACCACCATTACTTTCCCTGCTCCGGGAACTACCTACAGGAAGATATATATGGTATTTACTCTGGGTAAGTATGTTTGCCCAGGTTCGCCTACTTACTGCGGCGATTGGGATTATACAGTAGATAACTACCTGATGACACCGGGCGGAGATACGCTTGACCTGGGCCGTTTAATTACTCCTTACGCAAATGCAGGTGCACCAAGAACTCCATGGACCTGGAAACAGCATTACGTGTACGATGTAACTGATTATGCAGGGGTACTTCATGGCCCGGCTACAATGCGTACCGCTTATTCGGGCTATTCGGGTGGATTCACCACGAATATTCAGTTTATCTTTATTGAGGGCACGCCAGACAGGGATGTGATCAGCGTAAACAGGCTTTGGCATGGTTACCGCACTTATGGTGATACTACACACCATGATTCGAACAACATTAACGTGTTCCTGCCATATCAGAATTTTACAGCACCTACAGGTACTCAGGCGGCTGAGTTGAAATATGTGGTATCAGGCCATGGCAGCGACGTGAACCAATGCTGCGAATTCATGCCACACACCTACAGCGTATTTTTAAATAGTGCGAAAGTTGATAGTTATTACATCTGGAGGTCTGACTGCGGACGTAATGAATTGTCTCCACAGTCTGGTACCTGGATATACGAAAGAGGTAACTGGTGCCCTGGTAATATGGTTTACCCTAATTTTCACAAACTACCGGGCGTAACAGCTGGCGGCCCTGTAAATGTGGATATTCAGTTTGAACCATACATTGGTAACGGTGGCGGAGGCTACGGCTTTGAAGGTGCTTTGTTTTTCTACAAAGGGATGAACAAAACGCTGGACGCATCTATCGACTGGATCATTGCACCTACTAACGACGAAAACTTTTACAGGGAAAATCCAATTTGCGGATCACCAAAAATTCATGTAAAAAACACCGGTGCTACTGCTATCACAAGTATTACGTTCCGTTACGGTGTAGTAGGTTACTCTTTGATAGATTATACATGGAGCGGTTCATTGGCATCACTGCAAGGAGCAGACATCACATTGCCTTTGCTGCCAGAGTTAAGCACTCTTGCGGGTACATCAGGTAATTACACTTTTGTTTCTACAATAACGGCTGTTAATGGTGCAGCCGACGACGACGCTACAAATAATACAATGACATCACAGTTTGTGATGGCACCGGTTTGGCCTACTCCGTTCAGGATCGTGTTCAGAGCCAATCATGCGGTGGTTGCCTCTGGGTCAACTGTTAGCGAAACCAGCTGGGCGATATATGACGTTAATAATACGGTGGTTGCTCAGCGCGTCGGTGCTACCAGAGATTCATTGTACATCGATACAGTAATTTTACCAGCCGGACTATACAAGTTGGCTATCTCTGACAGCGGCTGTGATGGTTTGTATTGGTGGGCTAATCCAGGTGCGGGTTCAGGATTTATTTCTGTAAAGCAGTATGCTACCAATATCAACATCCCAATGCATGGTTACAATTATACAGGGACGTACAATAACGATTTTGGTTGCGGGTTCACACAGTATTTTTACACTGGCGATCAGTTTGTAGGCGTTAATAATGTGACAGTTGGGGCTATGGGTATTGAAGCTTATCCGAACCCGGCTAAGGATGTGGTAAGAGTAGAACTCTCAGGCGCGCAGCACATTGATGGGTCGATACAGTTGATAGATGCGCTGGGCAGGGTAGTTTCTGAAACTCAGTGCAATAGTGCTAATACCAATATTAATGTAACAGGTTTCAGCAGCGGTGCGTATACATTACGTTTTACCGACAAAGTGCATCCTGAAAATAAATTGATTACCAGACTGGTGATCGCAAACTAAAAGGTATCCGTACCTATTTTTAGACAGGCTGCGTTGAGCAGCCTGTTTTGTTTCGGACTGCGCTAATAGTTTTTTACTTTTGATAGAGATTGAGTGAACTTTATGACGGATAGAATTGAAAAAATAAGGGCATTTCTGATACAATCGCCGAATGATTGTTTTCTGAACCATGCGCTGGCACTGGAATATATTAAAACTGGCGATGAAGCCAGTGCAAGGAAGCATTTTGAGATCAACTTAAAGAACGATCCGGGATATGTTGCCACCTACTACCATATCGGGAAGTTGCTGGAAAGAGTGGGTGAGACTGATACTGCATTGAAAATGTACGAAGAAGGCATGGCACAGGCAAAGGCTAAACAGGATATGCATTCGTTCAATGAGTTGAGAACAGCCTACGACGATCTGGCGTACTAAGCACATGCATTTTTACTAAAGTTAAAACCAGTCACAACAAACGAATGATATTACTGGAGCAGTTTACCGCAAATTGGCGTGCCGCGAAATACACTTCGCCGGCGCAGGAAGTGCTGCTTGCTGTGAGCGGGGGCGAAGATTCTATGGTGATGTGTGACTTGTTTTTTGCCGCCAAAATACCATTTGCTGTGGCACACTGCAACTACGGTCTGCGAGGCGAAGACTCTGAGGGTGATGAGCAGTTTGTAAAGGCGTGGTGCAGTCAAAGGTCAGTGAAGTTTTATTCGGTAAAGTTTGATACTAAGAACAAAGCGAAGGAGTGGAAGAAGGGGATTCAGGAGACTGCAAGGATACTGAGGTATGAGTGGTTTGAACAGATCAGGAGCCATCATAATTACAGCAGGATCGCAACTGCGCACCACGCCAACGACAATATGGAGACACTGCTGATCAACCTTTTTAAGGGTACCGGTATCAGCGGGTTGCATGGGATACGGCCTGAGAACGGATACATAGTAAGGCCGCTGCTTTTTGCAACGAAAGAAATGATCTCTGCGTATACTGCTGCCAATGAAATTGGTTTCAGAGAGGATGTGTCGAATGCGAGTGATGATTACCTGCGTAATGCGGTGCGCCATAAGATAGTGCCGGTGGTAAAAGACTTATTCCCTAATGCTGTAACGAATGTGAATGAAAGTATTTTACGGTTTGCGCAAACCGAGCAGATATTTATGAAGGCTATTGAATCGGAGCGGAAGAAACTGCTGGAACAAAGGGGGCAGGATATTTATTTGCCTATTCGTAAGTTCATAACGCATCCGCAGCAGGAAACATTGTGTTACGAGTTGTTCCGGCCGTATGGGTTTACATCGGGGCAGGTGCCGCATATATTGAGCCTGCTTACATCTGAGAGTGGCCGCTTCATTACTTCTGACAGTCACAGGATCATTAAGGACCGCGACTTTCTGATCATCACAAATAACGTTACTACCAAGGCTGATTTCATAAGTATAGAATCGGTGCCGTGTACCATACATGCAGGTAAATATTCGTTCTCATTCTCGGTGCAAAAGAAGCCGGATACAATACCGACTGATGCTAATGAGGCATGGCTAGATATGAAGCACATTGTTTTTCCGCTTACACTGAGGCCTCGCAAGCAGGGCGACTATCTATACCCGCTGGGGATGAAAATGAAGAAGAAAAAAGTGAGCAGGCTTTTGATAGACATGAAAGTGCCTGTAAATGAAAAAGACGATGTGCTGATTTTGCAAACCAATAAACGCATTGCCTGGGTATCAGGTATACGTATAGACGAGCGCTACAGGATCACTGAAAACACAGAATCTGTGCTGGTGGTAAAATGCACCAAAATCTGAGATTACGCAGGGTGGGTTATTGTGTTGATGAAATAGCTGCCGTGCGATGGATCTAATACCAGTGCGAAAAACAGGCCAAATACCGAACCCCAAAAGTGTGCATCGTGGTTTACATTGCCTGCACTTCTTTTGGCCATGTATGCCTCGTAGGCAAGATATAACACTCCGAATATAACTGCAGGAATGCCCACCGGAATAGGGAAGATAGTGATACGCCACCAGGGGTAGTAGTATATGGTGAAGAAAATGATGGAAGCTACACCTCCCGACGCACCCAGTGAC
Source organism: uncultured Bacteroidota bacterium (assembly GCA_903829015.1). GTDB lineage: Bacteria > Bacteroidota > Bacteroidia > Chitinophagales > Chitinophagaceae > Nemorincola. The sequence goes on along the minus strand of CAIKOJ010000112.1, from coordinate 11,726 downwards.
CGGTAGTAGGAGTTGCGCTGATTCTTAAGGAAAGAGGGTAGAGACGCTACGACTATGCCCGACAGGTAAAGGATGAGGTATAACTCCTGACTGGCACCCAGAAAAGCAAACAAACCCTGAACCGTGGTGCCGAATACATAAAGCGTGTACATGTTGAATGCTAGGTGCATCCAGTCGGCATGGATGAAGCCAGAGGTGAGCAGGCGGTAATACTCGGCCGGGTTATCCATTTTCTTTGGCCAGAGAATCAGTTTATTGATCAGTTCCTCGCTGTTGAAGCCTGCGAAAGAAATTAATACCGTTACTGCTATGATGATTATGGTGTACGTCATGATTTGACTATAGAATTTGAAACAAATGTAATGCCTATTAAATGTCAACCGAAATTACTAGCTGATTACAACAATAAATTCACACTTTTTATCCCCTCTCTATTTATGGTGGTAGGGGGAGTTGTTGAGGATACTGAACGCCCGGTAAACCTGCTCTGCCACTACCAGCCTTACCAATTGGTGCGGAAACACCAATGGCGACAAGGACCAGCAGATATCGGCACGCTTACGAATGGTATCAGACACTCCGAATGCTCCACCAATAAGAATTACCAGCGTTTTTACGCCCCGGTTCATGAGCATTTGAAACTGCTGCGACCATTGTATAGAATCGTGCATTTTGCCTTTTTCATCGAGCAGAATGAGGAAGTGGCCGGGTTGTAACCTTTTGAGTATCAGTTCTTCTTCTTGCTGCTTGGTGCGCTCAATATCGGTGGTGGCGAGCTTCTTGGGGGTCTGGAGTAGAACCAGTTCTATAGGGTTGTAGGGTTTGGTTTTCTGGAAATAGTATCGGATACCCTCGTCTATATAAGAGTCATTTTCCTTGCCGAGCGACCAGATCTCGATATTCATATTGGCAAAGATGCGCAGTTTTTTTTGCTTTCTGAGTTTTTTCAGTACCTTTGCACCTCCTTAAAAGGAATGGCTGCGTAGCTCAACTGAATAGAGCATCTCACTACGGATGAGAAGGTTTCAGGTTTGAATCCTGACGCGGTCACACTCAAGAGGTCTTGCAGTAATGTAAGACCTCTTTTTATTTGTACATCAATGGTTTATAGCTGTTGTATAAATATAATGCGTCTTCGATTTCCTGCTTCTGTTACTGTAATGTTACTGTAAAGTACCTGCCACAAAGTTTACAGTAACATGAAGGTATCATTTACCCCGGAACTCAACTACAGAGCAGCCATCCCACTTGTCCTCGTTGCAGACGTGGACGAGTGGGGAGAGCGAGCGTTTTTCTTTATATTTGTTATAACTAAATCTTTATATGCACCCGAAAATTAGTTTGTTATTGTTTTGTGTGGCTTTTTGCCTTTCTATGGCTTGCCATAAATCGCCTGTTAGTTCGGGCTCTACTAAAATTGTACATATAACTGATTCTAGTTTTAATAAGAATCGTCCTTCGTCAGGACAGAGAACGGAAGTGAATGTTAATTACAACGCCGATGGTAGCATTAAGAATTTTCGGTTTTATAGATTGCCGCCCAGTGCAAATATAGATTCGGTCGTATTTAACTATTTTCCTTCGGGTGTAACACGTACCAGATTTATGAACGGCATCGCTTACTCACCTGATACATTTATTCTGAACTCAACCGGTAACATTGTTACTATGCGGTGGTGGGATGGTTTTAATGCTAGAGTAGAACAAATACCTTATTCAGGTAATGAAATCCTAATTGACCCAACTTTTGGAAGTCGCGTATACACATGGTATGGGGGCAATGCAATTACCGTCACAGATACACAATACCACCCAAATGGAACGATCAATAATGTCTTTTACTCTGATAAAGAGTATGTTCCGGGTGATTATATATATCTGCAGGAGTTTCTACAATACGGTAGGCCTCTAACCCACAATAGGAACCTAATTGCGTCTGCTTTTTATGTAGCACCCTTTGATAAAGTGGTGCATAGTTTTTTATACACATTTGATACTAAAAATAGAATCACATCGTGTACCCATACAGAATCCACAAGCGACAACTACGAGCGTTTCTGGATAATGTATGAAGACTGAAAAGTGACATTAAAGCATTTATTTCGCCTTTCGTAGACCGCTGACTAAGTAGTTCCAAATGAAGGACGAGATACAGGACTTGGGAAAACGTTTGCTAGTAAATTTTGATACAATGAAAAAACTGATTTTTATACTTTGCATAATAGGCAACTTAGCAGCTAGCGGACAGTCGGTAGGCACGGAGAAGAACAATACTGAACAGGAAGTGTACAAGGGAGCCCCATTAGCAAACGGTACAGATGTACCGCAGCGTAGCAGTACTGTTGTTTCGGTAAGTAAATTGAGTCAGAAGCCATCGGTAAATGCAACTATTTATATACCACAGCACAGGAGCCATATAGGCAGACCGGCAAGGATAGCCGGTGTTTCGATGGTTGGTGTTTCGGCGGCGGTGCTTGGCATCAACTATGATGGAAACGGCAGGCCGAAGAAGAGCAAGCTAAGTGCGGGACAGGTGAATACATGGGATTTTGTTGCTTTGGGTGGTTTGTTGCTGACAGGTCTTGGTGTATCGATAGACGCTATAACACACAGTGGCTGGTTTGCGAATAGCTTTACAGTGGTGAGAGGAAGTAATCAGGTGGGGATCGCTTTTTGTATTAAATAGGTTGGGGACTTATGGCGATATAATAGCATGTGATTGCTGTGTTTGGGTTTATTTTGGTTTGTAATACTTCCGGTTTTGGCGTTGGGTGGCGATATTGTAAATCATGGAGAGGGCGCCTAAAAAAAATATTTATAATTCTCATCTGCCCTTCAATATTTTCCTTAACTTCGAAATGGTAATGGTTTGTTAACGGAAGGGGCTCCGGAGAAAATATAATTTGCGGTTTAATAAATTACTAGTGTAAGTATATTCTTTTAGTTAATTATAGCTTGTATATTGTTGAAAATTTTTAACCTTTTACTTATGAGGATAGATCTACGTGTATCTAAATCGGGGAGTTGTGCTGTTGAACCCATAAACCAGAATGGCGCTGCGGGACGTTTGGCATTTTATCGCCAACCACTGAAAACAGTTGCAGGTGTGCTGCTACTGTTTGTGCTGCTTATGGGCAGTAAACAATCTTTTGGACAGGTTGGAACCTGGACACCTGTGGCAAATCTTGCGCCCGATCAAAATGGAGGTGTGATGATACTGATGAGCGATGGAACGGTGCTGTGCAAGAGCCGCTCAGGTGGTGGCCAGGGTAAAATATGGGATAAACTTACGCCCAATGCAAGTGGCAGTTACATAAACGGAACATGGTCGCAAACTGCACCGATGATCAACGACCGTTTGTACTTTTCATCGCAGGTGCTGAGAGACGGAAGGCTTTATGTGGCTGGCGGCGAATACGGTGCCGGTGGCTCTGCGGGCGAGGTGTACAACCCTGTAACCAACGCCTGGACAGCTACTCCGGCTCCGGGTATGTTCATATCTGATGGTAACTCAGAGATACTACCAGATGGTAAAGTACTACAGGGGCAGGCGGGATTTAACAATAAGATATGGGACCCAGCTACCAATACATATGCTGCGGCACCAAACTGCCTGCGCTGGGATAATGAAGCTGCATGGGTGAAACTGCCTGATAACAGTATCCTGTTTCTGGACAACTACGGTCCAACATCTGAGCGCTACATACCATCTACAGGTACATGGATAAATGATGCTGTATGCCCGGTTGCGTTGTTCGATCCGTTTGGTTTTGAAACAGGTGCGGGCTTCCTGCTACCAGATGGAAGGGCTTTCTTTTTGGGTTCTACAGGTGCTACTGCATATTACACACCATCGGGTACAACAGCACCAGGTACTTGGGCCGCAGGTCCGACGATACCTAGTGCTCAGGGACAGCCAGATGCACCAGGCGCTATGATGGTAAACGGCAAAATACTTTGTCCGGTATCACCAGTACCTACATCCGGTAACCACTTTCCTACGCCAACCGCATACTACGAATTTGATTATCTCACCAACACCTTCACTCAGATCAATGCACCAATGGGTGGGCTGACATTTGGCGCGCAGGTGTTTATATCAAATCTGCTGGATCTGCCCGATGGATCGGTGTTATACTCTTACCAGACAGGTACACGTTATTATATATATACACCGGCAGGATCACCACTTGCAGCAGGCAAGCCAACGGTGAGTACAATCAGCAGAACTAACTGCGATACATTTGTGGCAACGGGTACTTTGTTTAACGGTATATCTGAAGGTGCCTGCTACGGCGATGACTGGCAGAACGCATCTAACTATCCGCTGATCCGGCTTACATCTGGTACCAACGTTTATTACACAAAGACATTTAACTGGAACAGCACGGGCGTGAAAAGAGGTGCTGCCGCTGATACTGTGACTTTCAGCATTCCGGGTTCAGTGCCTGCGGGTACTTACTCGCTGGAGGTTGTTGCCAATGGTATTGCGTCGACTCCGGTGACTTTCGTTTACAATCTGAATGTATCGCCTGCTACTGCATCTCTGTGTACGGGAAGTACACAAACGTTTACAGATACATGGCCCGGAGGTACCTGGACGAGCAGCAACACCGCAGTAGCATCGATCGGTTCGGCTTCCGGTGTGGCTTCTGCTTTGTCTGCCGGCTCAACAGTTATCTCTTATACTTATAGTCCGGGATGTGTGGCTACTGCCACACTTAATGTTACCACCGGACCGTCCGCTATTACAGGCACGTTCGCACTTTGTACTGGTGGTACATCAACATTGGGCTCAACACCCGGTGGTGGTGTGTGGACCAGTAGCAACCCAGCGATTGCTTCAGTTGGATCGGGTACCGGTTTGGTAACCGGTGCAGGCGTTGGTGTTGCCGATATCACTTATACACTTACAGGCGGCTGTTTTGTTAGTCAGCAGGTAACGGTATCTGCTGGGGCTTCATCTATTACAGGTACTACATCTGTTTGTGTGGGTCTTACAACTACATTGAATTCTACACCAGCCGGCGGTACCTGGACCAGCAGCAACTCTGCGATCGCCCAAGTGGGATCTTCGACAGGTATTGTGCTGGGTGTTGCCAGCGGTGCAGCAGGCATTACTTATACAATGGCTGGTGGATGCTTTGTGGCAACTACGGTTAATGTGAATTCATCGCCAAGCGGCATCAGCGGATTGCTGGGCCTTTGCACTGGTTCTGCGAGTACATTGAGTTCATCACCATCGGGTGGTACGTGGATCAGCAATGTGCCTGCGGTGGCTACTGTAGGCTCTGCGAGTGGGGTAGTAACGGGTGTCTCAACCGGTACTACAGACATTACTTATACTTTTGGCGGTACCTGCTATTCGACAGCGACCGTAACGGTAAATACCCTTACGGCGATCAACGGTGTTGCGACAATATGCGTGGGTGCAACAACTACACTGACCAACCCAACATCTGGTGGTACGTGGTCGTCGAACGCACCGGGTATAGCCAGTGTGGGACCAACAACAGGTTTGGTAAGCGGTCTCTCGGGTGGTGTGGCAACAATAACTTATTCTATGGGAGCTGGCTGTTTCGTAACATTCCCGGTTACGGTTAATGGTCTTACCGGCCCTATAACAGGCAGTCTTTCTTTATGTACAGGTAATACATCTTTATTGAGTGCATCACCTGCGGGCGGTGTATGGAGCAGTGGTAACCCTACGGTTGCTACCGTAGGCGCTGGTACCGGATTGGTTACCGGTGTGGCTACAGGAACTTCAGATATTACATATACGATGACAGGAGGCTGTTTCGCGTATGTTACGGTAACAGTAAGTTTTGGTGCGAGTGGCATTACTGGCTTGCCAGCGGTGTGTACTGGTTCTACATCAACTTTAAGTAGCACACCAACCGGTGGGATCTGGACCAGTAGTAACCCCACAATTGCATCAGTTGGTGCTACATCTGGTGTAGTAGCAGGTGTTTCTCCTGGGTTTACAACAGTAAGTTATTCTATCGGCAGCGGTTGTAACGCAACTGTGATCGTAACGGTTCATCCGGTGCCTGCTATGATCACTGTAACGGGTGGTGGCAGTATGTGTGCCGGTACAACAGGTATTGTTGTTGGCCTAACGGGTTCTGCGGTAGGTATCGATTATCAATTATACAGAGGCGCCACAGCGATTGGTCTGCCTTTGCCAGGTACAGGTTTTGCCATGAGCTTCGGACCACAGACAGTAACAGGGTCTTACTCAGTTATTGGTACTGATGCGCTTACCCGTTGCGCAACAACCATGTTGGGCACTGCAAATATCACTGTTTACCCTGCACCTAATTTATTTAATGTAACAGGCGGTGGCGGATATTGTGCAGGAGGCACAGGCGTTGCAGTAGGTTTAAGCGGCTCTGATCCGGGATTCTATTATCAGTTATATAGAAGTGGTGTATTGGTTTCCGGTACTACAATTTCGGGAACAGGTGGAGCTCTGTCTTTCGGTTTGCAGACAATAGGAGGTGTATATACAGTTGTTGCCACTAACTCATCAACGGCTTGTACGGCAGTGATGAATGGCAGTGCAGTTGTAAATGTAAATACAGCACCTACGGTTTATGCAGTAACAGGTGGTGGCGGCTATTGCTTTGGTGGTGGCGGCGAGCCGGTTGGTCTGAGTAATTCAGATATTGGGGTTAACTACCAATTGTACCTTGGTACAACACCAATAGGTGCTCCATTTGCGGGTACAGGTATTACATTCAATTTCGGATTGTTTACAGGAGCAGGAACATATACAGTTAAAGCAACAAATGCAACTACAGGATGTACATCAAATATGTCGGGTAGTGCGGTGATTACAATTGAGCCATTGCCTGCGGTATTTAATGTAACAGGTGGCGGCAGTTATTGTACCGGTGGTGCAGGTGCTCCGGTAGGGCTGAGCGGTTCGGCTATTGGAGTAAGTTATCAGTTGTATTTAGGTGCAACAATAATAGGTAGTGCAGTTGCCGGAACCGGCTTCCCTATCAGTTTCGGATTGCAGTCGGGTGTTGGCACCTACACTGTGATTGCAACTAATACATCTACAGGCTGTAACAGCAATATGACAGGAAGTGCAGTTGTGAGTACAATTGGTTTACCGAATATATATACAGTAACTGGTGGTGGTAATTATTGTGCAGGAGGTACTGGTGTTCATATAGGTTTGAGCAATTCTGATATTGGTACTAGCTACCAATTATTCAATGGTGCTACTGCGATAGGCAGCGCAATGGCAGGAACAGGTGCGGCTCTTGATTTCGGAGCGCAAACATTGGCCGGTACTTATACAGTAGTGGGTACTATCAGCGCTTGTTCGTCTAACATGACGGGTAGTGCTGTGATTACTATTGATCCGTTGCCTACTCCATACACTGTAACAGGTGGCGGTAGCTACTGCCTTGGCGGTACGGGTGTGCATGTGGGTTTGAGCAATTCTACTACAGGTGTAGATTATCAGTTGTACATGGGTGCAACAGTAGTTGGTTCACCGGTAGCAGGTACGGGTGCGGCACTTGATTTTGGATTGCAAACTGCAGCTGGTACTTATACAGTAGTTGCAATGAACAATACAACGGGATGTACCAATAATATGACCGGTAGTGTTGTTATAACAATTAATCCGCTTCCAACAGCATATAATGTTTTGGGAGGTGGGCCTATATGTTTTGGTGGAGCAGGGTTGCCTATTTATCTGAGCGGTTCTCAGACTGGTGTTGTTTATCAGTTATACAACAGTACGATTGCTGTGGGTAGTCCGGTTAGTGGCACTGGTAGTGCAATAACTTTTGGCACGTTTGCAACTGCGGGAATTTATACAGTTGTGGCTACAAATACTGCTACCGGTTGTATGAATACAATGACTGGCAGTGCTACTATTGTTATCAATGCATTGCCGATTGCATATACTGTAACAGGTGGTGGCGGATATTGCGCTGGTGGTACAGGCGCAGCAATAGGTTTGGCAAGTTCGCAGACGGGCGTTAACTATCAGGTTTATCTGGGTACTGCGGCGGTAGGAACTTCGGTTGCAGGTACCGGCTCTGCGCTTGTGTTGGGTTCGTTCACAACGGCAGGTTCATATACAGTTAAAGCAACAGACGCAACAACAGGATGTGTGAACACTATGACGGGTAGCGTTACTGTTTCAATTAATCCTTTACCTGCTTCTATCCCAATGTCGGGAGGAGGGGCTTATTGTTTGGGTGGCAGTGGTGTTCATGTTGGATTAGTAGCGTCTGTGGCAGGTATCAACTATCAATTGTATTTGGGTGGTGTTGCGGTAGGCAGCCCTGTTGCGGGAATTGGTTCTGCGCTTGATTTTGGATTGCAGACTGCGGCGGGTGTTTATACCGCTACAGGTACCAATGCAACCACCGGCTGTACCAGCAATATGACAGGCAGCGTTACCGTATCGATCAATGCACTTCCATTACAATTTACGATGACCGGCGGCGGTAGTTTCTGCGCCGGTGGTGCAGGTGTTGCTGTGGGCCTTGCGGCTTCGCAGCCATCTATCAGGTATCAGCTATACCGCGGCACTACCGCAGTCGGTGCTGTGCTCGTGGGAACCGGTGCTTTGGTGAACTTCGGTTTGCAGACAGTGGCTGGTGTTTATACAGTAGTAGGAACAAACACTACTACCGGATGTACGAATACAATGACGGGCAGTGTAACGGTGGTGGTTAATCCGCTGCCAACAGCCTATACGCTTACAGGTGGTGGAGGTTACTGCACCGGTGGTACTGGTGTTGCTATCGGAGTTTCGAATTCTGATGCAGGTGTGAATTACCAATTGTACAGAGCCAGTCTGCCTGTTGGAACTGCAGTAGCAGGTACCGGTAGTGCGATCAGTTTTGGTTTGCAGACAGTTGCGGGAACATATACAGTAAAAGCTACGAATGCCACAACAGGATGTATCAATACAATGACGGGTTCTGTAACTGTGGTGGTTAATCCATTGCCAACGGTGTATAGTGTAACGGGTGGCGGTGGTTACTGCGCAGGCCCGGGATTGCATGTGGGTCTGAGTGGTTCTATAGGAGGTGTTTCATATCAGTTGTTCAGAGGAACTACACCGGTAGGCAGTGCGCTGTCGGGTACGGGTGCGGCTCTGGATTTTGGTGTATTTACTACAGCAGGCACTTATACGGTGGTGGCTACCAGCACAGCTACTGGCTGTGTAAATAATATGTATGGCAGTGCGGTGATCACTGCATTGGCTCCGCCTACGGCTTATAATGTAACAGGCGGCGGCGGATACTGTACAGGAGGTACAGGTATGCCTGTTGGGTTGTCGGGTTCTAATACTGGTGTTGTTTACCAATTATATCGTGGCACTACAGCAGTAGGCGCTGCGGTTGCAGGTACCGGTGCCGGTCTTAGTTTTGGATTACAGACAATTGCAGGCACATATACTGTGACTGCAGTGTATGCGGGAACACCTTGTACCAATGCTATGACCGGCAGCGCAGTGATCACAGTGAATCCGCTGCCAACCATGTTTTCAGTTACGGGTGGTGGTACCATGTGTGCCGGCACTTCAGGATTGCATGTTTATTTGTCGGGAAGTACTTCCGGTGTGAACTATCAGTTATACAGAGGCACAACAGCTGTGGGCCCTGCAATGGCGGGTTCAACTGCTGGTCTTGATTTTGGATTGCAGACTATTGCCGGAGCCTATACAGTGAAGGCTACAAATGCTACCACAGGTTGTGTTAGTACTATGGCTGGTACTGCAACTATCATAGTGAATGCGGCACCTACGGCTTACTTTGTTACCGGTGGCGGCACGTATTGCTCAGGTGGTTCGGGTGTTGCTGTTGGCTTGTCGGGTTCTCAGGTAGGAGTGTTGTATCAATTGCTTAATGGTACAACTCCGGTAGGTAGTCCGTTGTCTGGTTCAGGTGGTGCTTTATCATTTGGGTTGAAGACAGCGGCAGGTACTTATACTGTGCGTGCTACCAGCACCAGCACTACGTGCCAGACTACCATGACTGGCTCCGCAACGGTTACGATCAGTGCATTGCCAAGAGTGGATACTATTAATGGCGGCGGAACAACCTGCTCGGGCGGTTCGGGTCTGCATATTGGTTTGAATAATTCGGTTGTAGGTGTTAGCTATCAGTTGTACAGAGGTACTACTTTAGTGGGTACTTCAGTGGCGGGTACAGGTGCAGCAATTGATTTTGGTGCCTTCCTGGTTGCGGGTACTTATACTGCAAAAGGAACCAATACATCTACCGGCTGTGTGAATACCATGTACGGCACGGCAACAATTGTTGTGAATGTGGCACCGGCATTGATCAATGTAACGGGTGGTGGTACCATGTGTGCAGGCAGTCCGGGTGTACATATCGGACTGGTGGCATCGGCAACGGGTGTTAACTACCAGTTGTACCTTGGTACTACTCCGGTAGGTTCTCCGATCGCGGGTATTGGTACTGCTATAGACTTTGGTGCGCAGACAGTTGGAGGTACATATACGGTGCTTGGCACATTTGCGAGCACATCGTGCAGTGCAAATATGCTGGGCAGCGCCATTATCACTTTTTATCCGGTACCAACGGTATTCACTGTTACCGGTGGTGGCAGCTATTGCGCTGGTGGTGCAGGTGTGCATATAGGGTTGAGCAGCTCCAGTGTAGGCGTGGTTTATAAATTATACAGAGGTACTACGTTGGTGGGCAGCACTATTACAGGTACAGGTTCGGCTATTGATTTCGGATTGTTTACTACAGCGGGTACTTATACAGCGGTAGGCTATATGTCATCGACCAGTTGTGCAAGCAATATGTCTGGCAGTGCTACAATTGTTGTTAACCCAACTCCAACTGTAACCGGATCAATTTATACTGTTGCTCCGGCGTCAACTATAACGCTTACGGGATCAATAGCAGGTGGAACATGGAGCAGCAGTTTGCCATCAATTGCTACGGTAGGGACTACTTCAGGTGTAGTAGCCGGTGTGGCACTGGGCAGCACCATGATCTCTTATACACTGACAACCGGCTGTTTTGGTGTGCATACTGTGGCTGTAACAGCAACAGGGCACCGCAGTGTGGCGGCGGCGACTGCTAACGGTGGTGCAGTTACTTTGGCTCCGAACCCCAACCAGGGTATCTTTACCATTAAGGGTAACCTGGAAGAACTGGATGAGCAGCCTGTATGGTTAGAGCTATCTAATCTGCTGGGCCAGGTGGTTTATACTGAACAGATAACAGTGCGCAACGGTATTCTGGAACACGAGATCAGGCTGAACAATGCAGCCAACGGAATGTACCTGCTCAGCATTCGTACCAATGAAGAAAAACAGGTATTGCATGTTGTTGTGAAACAATAATCTGTTGATCATATTAAGGTGTGCTCTTTAATATATGGGAGCGCAGGAAAAAGGGTTTCATTTAGATGGAACCCTTTTTTTGTTTAACAAACCAAATACGTTTTAGATCTGTTGTTTTCATATTGCTTATTGTCTAACTTTACTTAGTAACACTTACCATTTTAAACTTAACTTATGAATTACCTACGAACGAACACGAATTGCCTCAATGCTTGTAGTACACCATCATATATATAGCAGGGTTGCCTGTTGGAACTATATTTAAGTCTGCAACTCCACCACCGGTAGGAACTCCATTATACATAATATGAGATTCATTAGAGTTGATATCAAAACGTAATGCATTGAAAAAGCTGCTTTTGGT
>CAIKOJ010000111.1 GCA_903829015.1 uncultured Bacteroidota bacterium | reverse complement strand
TTATTTTTCAATATTTGGCCATTTGCAAAAATTAAACTTTTGCAATAGTGGGTACAAAATTTTTCCTAACACTTAAGAAAACAGTCAAAATTTAGCCTAAGACTTTCATAATTACCTGCAGTTTAATTAGAAGAAGAACAGCCAAGAATGGTTAATTTCTTGGATAATTATTTGCAAATAGCTTCCGTACAATCAAAAAGATTAAACACACATTTTAGTGCGCTTAAAAATGAAACGTCTCAAACAAAAATCTCATTTAGAACACAAATTTCAAATGAAATCAAACCTCTGGTCAACTGTATCCATTAAGTCTTGAATGAGTGGTTCCAGAAGACCTTGGAGGTATGTAGCCCCGTAGATCTTGAAGCAGAATGCCATGATCTTGCTGCCCAAAGAGTTGCCACGGAACAGGGTCTAAATGCGCCGAGAGAAAACACGATTGAGACAGAAATTTTAAAATAAACATTACATCTAAAATAATCTCTTACCTGGAAGTTTTTGAGCCAAAAGCTCTAAGTAAAAAGGTGGCCGTTAATAGCTGCTAATGATTGTTGATTTTTGCCGGATGCATTTGCGTTCAAATTCCATTGAACAAAGAAAAAGTCTTTCTTAAGCTCTCACCTGACTAAAACATTTAATGTTAACTGATAGAATCTCTCAAAGGAGGAGCGAGAGTGGATTCATTGACATACGTTTATGTGTGGGATCCTTGTGAAATTATATATCTGGGCTTTTATTCGGACAATAACAGTAACTGCGTATTGGATGGTGGCGATACCTGGATATACAGTGGCCCGGCTGTTGTGCGTGTTGATTCTGCGGGAGTACCTGTAGATACACTTACTTCGCCATGGGGCTTGTATTATGCTGCCCACGGGGTAGCGGGCACAGTATATACGTTTACTGTTATCACAAATCCATTGGGTTTTATGCCTACTTGCCCTACCAGTGGGATTGCAACTGTGACTATTGCATCTACATACGGATACAGCACTGCTGAAATTGGATTTCAATGTGATCCATCGGCTTGTCTGGACAATGCAGTACATGGTAATTTCAGAGCTGCAATTACTGGTGCAAGATCCTATTTGCAGTTAACGACTTCGAGGTGTACTGCCGGCACTGAAACAGCGACCGTTACCTTTAGTCCTAAGTATACGGTAGCATCTGTTGACGGTGCGTCATCTTATACAGTGTCAGGCAAAGTAGCAACTATTAATGTTAGTGGTTTGTCGGCGACAAATCCGATATGGGTATATATTTACTACAGCCCGGTTGGCACTTTAACGCTGGGTGACACTGCAAAGACCACAGTAACCATACCTACTACGGGTGACTGCGCTACCGGTAACAACACAATAGTATCAATTGATACATTGCGTTCATCTTACGACCCTAACCATAAATCTGCTTTGCCGGTTGCAACTATTACACCAGGTGGCAGGTTGGAATATATGCTGCAGTTTGAGAATACCGGCAATGATACTGCGCACAATATCCATTTGATCGATACATTGTCTGACAATTTAGACATCAATACAATTAAGGTTACAGGCGGATCAGCACCATGCAAAATGTATTTGTCGACTTGGGCGGGGCATAATGTTGTTACTTTTGATTTCCCTGGTATTAATCTACTTGATTCTTCCCACCATGGATTGTGCGACGGATTTGTGTTGTTTACTATCAATGCAAAGACAAGTATTACTCCGGGTACTAATATCGATAACCGTGCCGGTATTTACTTTGATGCAAACGCCGTAGTGATGACCAATGGAGTTCGTAACACAGTGCCAGTGACCAGCGGCGTGGCAAACATTAATAACAATGTAGTAGAAATATATCCGAATCCCGTAAATGACAAACTTATGGTTAATGCGGATAGTAAGGCATTTGGCTCAATGACGATCAGCAATACATTGGGACAGGTTGTAATAGCCCAGCAGGTTAGCAATAATGTGAATGAAGTAAATGTAAAGTCTTTGCCTTCAGGTATCTACTATGTAACGCTTAGAGGTACCGGTGGCGTGAAAGTTGTGAAGTTTGAAAAGTTGTAGTTGCGGTTTGGAATGAAAAAGGAGTCAGCCGGTATATCCGGCTGACTCCTTTTTATGGATGAAGGTTGAACGACTTTCTATTTATTTGTGGGTTGGTAAGAATAGGCAATCTGGTATGTTGCAGAGTTGTACTCGTCAGATATTCTGCCGATGGGCAGATCTTCGTTTTGTGGTGTAGGTTCGCAAAGTGAGTAAGCATCGCCATTATATATTATGGGTTTGCCAATAGGCCTATCGAACTTAACAGCTATTGTAAGATGGTGAGGAAATGCGAGTACGATCATTGGCAAGTTGTAAATTTCTTTCACCAGGCAATAAAACAATGCGGCTCTGTCGGCACAATCGCTTTGATCATATAGAAGGGTCTGCTCCGGTACCATGTGCTTTTCCCTGCCGAAATTCTCCGCATCCGGTTTATACATAAAGGCATATCGGGTAAAATGCATCAGGTAATCAACTCCATTTTTTTTAGACATACCCGCTATGTTTTGCTTTAATTGCGGAATCAGTGAATTGTAGGTTTCTCTACTCAGCGGAGCATCGAAGTACAACTGGTAGTCGGCTACGGGGTAGTTGGTAAACATTTTCTTTACATCGGCATTTAGCTTTACTGTAAAACGATAGCTCACATCGTTGTAGCTAAACTGCAGATCCTTCTCGAAATAGCTTTCGGGCCGGAAGTCGGGGAGGGCGGTGAGCCGGTACGAGAACTTGTTTTTGGCACCTTCTATGCGAATAGGTATGTTTAAGTTTTTGTAGCGCTGAAAATCGATATTGTAGCTGTAATCGTGGTAATTGAGGCAGATGTATTTTTTGTCATTGACCCTAAAAAAAGGAATGTCATAAATGTCTTCATCACTGGCTACGTAGAAAAGCAATTTGCCGTCGATAATGTTTAGCGTGGCATCGTATCCCGTTTCGCAGAGTAGAAACCACTTGTATAAAGTGTACCTATTATAATTCGCTGCTTTGGGGCTCATAGATTGAGCGGTCCGCCTGATGAGTTGGTAAAATACCCAGTCGTCCGGGTTGTGTTTTTGTTTGTAGTCCAGAATTGCTTTTACAGCGGGCAGGTAATTGGTTGTTTGTATACGGTCGTAAAATGCACAAATATTACCACCGGATAAGGAATCATTAAAAGCTATTCCGGAAAAATCAGTATTCGAAAAAGTAATGGTGTCGCCGTAAAAATCAAACGTAATAGATTTATTGGCTGTCTGCCCATTTAGCAAAACAGGAAATCTTATTGACAAGATCAGAGATAACAGTATGTATGCTCCTATTCGCATTTTTAGTAATTGCTGATATAAAGTTACAATAAGGTAACAATTAATTAATGTTAAGTTTTTGGAATTGAGGCTTTTTTTAAGATTGCCGTAAAATGTCGTACCGTTTATTCGGACTCTTAATTTCAGCCCTTCAGTACCGAGGTAACAATTACTTAATCTTGCGGACACATAATGGTAACGTGGCGTTTACATTCGGCTTTACCGGGTGCCATAATTTTGCAAATAAAAAAAATGCAGAAATATTTCTTCGCTCTTTTGCTTTCATTTGTGTCTTTCTACGCCGTTGCAGGTAGTTTAAAAGGTACTATAACCGACTCGAAAAATAGCCCTTTAACTGTTGTTGTAGTTACTGTTACGGGCGCCGGAAAAGGTGCAGTATCTGATTTTGATGGTAAATACGAGATCAATGACCTGAATGCAGGATCGTATGATATAGTGTTTACTTATGCTACATATAAGACAGTTACTCAGAACATATCTATATTATCAGGACAGGATGCTACCCTTGATATTAAGCTGTTGCCTGAAACAACTGAGTTGACTGATCAGGTGGTGAAAGCAGTAAGGATCACCAATACGGAAAACTCTGTGATCAGCGAAATTAAGAACAGCAACACCATTGTAAGTGGTACAAGTGCTGCACAAATTTCAAAATCACTAGACAGGAACGCTGCTGATGTGGCTAAACGTATTCCAGGTGTTACTATTCAGGATGACCGTTTTATTGTGATCCGTGGTTTGCCTGATCGTTATAACAATGTATGGTTGAACGACGCGAGTACGCCGAGCAGTGAGGCCGATAAGAAGTCTTTCTCATTTGATATCATCCCTGCGGGTCTTATTGACCGCTTGCTTATCTATAAGGCACCTTCACCGGAATTGCCGGGCGACTTTGCCGGCGGAATGGTGAAAGTGTACAGTACGTGCCTGACAGACAAAGATCAGGTGATAGTTAATCTTTCGGCTTCCAGCAGGGAATATTCAACCGGAACTGACTTTAATTACAATAAACATTCTTCAACTGACTGGCTGGGTTATGACGACGGAGCGAGGAGTATTCCTAAAGCTATTCCGGCCCCAATTGATACAAAAGCTCCGGATTATAAGGCGAATATAGCTGCCTGGTCGAAGTCATTTGGCAACGATTGGGTGATCAATACTTCGAAAGCATCGCCAGATTACAGATTTTCTGCTTCCCTGGCCAAAGTATTTAAGTTCAGGAAATGGAAGCTGAGTAATGTGGCAGGCGTTGTATATGGCAATACCAACAGCAACATCAAATATCATAGGCAGGATTTCGAGGACTCTGTGAGCATGAAGTATAATTACACTGACCAGCGGTCTGTAAATACAGTAAATACTGGTTTCATGGAGAATATTGGAGCTTCGATAGGTAATACTAAGATAGAATTCAGGAATCTCTATAGTCAGGTCGGTACGTCTTCTCTTACAGTAAGGAGAACAATTAAAGATACCGGAAACGCAACCCACCCTGATGAAAAATCTTACAGCATGGGCTACGACAGCAGAGCAACATATGCGTCTGAACTTTCGGGTACTCACAAGAATAAGAAAGATACACGCAAATACAACTGGACTCTAGGTTATACCGATCTGTTTAAAAACCAGCCAAACCTGCGCCGCATCAAATATCTGAAACAGCAGAATCAGCCTGATTCGTTGTTCAGAGCTCAGGTAGCTAACCAGGTGGATATATTTAATGGTGGTGGTAGATTTTACTCTTCGCTGTATGAGCATACTTATAGTTTCAGCCACATGTTTACGCAAACGATAAAAGTGACAAAAGATTTCAGTTTTGACGTGAGTGCCGGCAACTATCTGGAATACAAAGAAAGGTCATTTAAAATCAGAGAGCTGGGATATTTGAAGGGATCCAGTCTGGCAACTACCAACAAATTATTGTACTTACCGGTTGATCAGATATTTGCCGACACCAATGTAGATGGTGCAAAGAAATTTAAGATTGGGGAAACAATCAATAGTTACGATCATTATGACGCTCAAAATGAATTAATAGCAAGCTTCATTAATTTAAGGGCGCCAATAGGTACGCGACTTACGTTGTGTGGCGGAGCGCGTTATGAATACAATATGCAGTCCATACAGGCAACGAACAATACCAACGCTTTTTCTTCGGATGTAAAAACTAATTTCCTGCTTCCTTCTGTTAATGCATCTTATAATTTTAATGACAAGAGCCTTATGAGGGCTGCATACGGACAAACACTTAACAGGCCTGAGTTCAGAGAGTGGTCGAATTTGTTTTACTATGATTTTGACGAAATTGCGGGTACTTACGGAGCATTGTATCCTAATGATTATTCAAAGAATGCGCCAACCAGCGGAGATACGCTTAAAGTAGCAAGAATTCAGAATTTTGATGTGAGATATGAACTATACCCGGCTATGGGTGAGATGATCTCTATTGGTGGTTTTTATAAATCTTTCAGGGATCCTATTATGAGGGCAGTTTTGAACTCTTCGGATAACAAGAGCTTTACGTTTATTAATGCCAAAGACGGTTATTGCTACGGGTTGGAACTGGATGTAAGAAAGAATCTGAGTGTTTTTGATAGCCTCCTCGGGACAAGAATATTCGGCAACTTTACTTTAGTAGGTAACCTTACGTTAACCCAAAGCCAGGTAAATATTGATACTAACAAGAATCGGGAGTTAAATGATCTTACGCCTAAAGCAAAATTGCAGGGGCAGTCGCCATACATTCTTAATCTGGGGATGTACTATCAGAACTCAAGGACGGGTTTGCAGGGGTCGCTGCTGTACAATATTTTTGGTGCACGTATGTATGCCATTGGCAAAACTGTATCAGGAAGCCAGAGCATAGGTGAAATGCCGGTGCAAACTCTGGATTTTACGGTATCAAAACTTTTCTTTAAACATTATATTCTCACAATGGGTGTGCAGAATCTGCTTGACTCAAGAGTTGTGTATTTGCTTGACATGAATAAAGACGGAAAGTTTGATTCTAAGCACGATCTGGAGTTTAAGACTTATAATCCGGGTAGGTACTATTCTATCGGTGTTAAAGTAAAATTTTAATGCTAAGACATTTGCAGGTTAACAGCAATTAGCTTGTTGCGGTTTACAAAATAATTGAGCCATACTAGATAATAGTGTGGCTCATTTTTTTTTGTGACGAGGTGACAAATTTGAAAAGGGTTTGATAACATTTTGGTAATACACTGGTAATCGCAACGTAACATGCGCGTAATAATGTCGTAACACTAGGGTTCTAATTTTGTGTAAAATAAAAAACAAAGAAAATTATGAGAAAAGTTTTATTATCAACATTGCTGGTTGTTGCTTCGTTGAGCAGATCATTTGCCTACACAGTTGTTACTGTGAAGGATAGTATTTCTGTAAACACACATTGGACATGTGACAAGCAATACCTTTTGAAGGGTTATGTTTATGTAACTGCGGGAGCTACTCTTACCATTGATCCAGGTTGCATTATTAAAGGTGATAAAGACACGAAAGGTGCTTTGATCATTGAGCGTGATGCGAAAATTATGGCAAATGGTACAGCTTCACAACCAATCGTATTTACATCAAACCAGGATGCAGGTAGCCGTACTTATGGTGATTGGGGTGGTGTGATCGTATGCGGAAGGTCTACAGTTAACTGGAACGCAGGTGAGGCACAGGTAGAAGGCGGACCACGTTCGTTTTACGGAGGTACAAATACACACGACAACAGCGGTGTGTTGCAGTACGTTCGTATTGAATTTGGTGGTATCGCGTTTTCGCCAAACAACGAAGTAAATGGTTTAACCCTTTGCGGCGTAGGTGATGGAACATCTATTAACCACGTACAGGTATCATACAGCGGAGATGATGGAATCGAATGGTTTGGTGGTACCGTCAATGCGAAGTATCTCGTTTCTTTCAGAACATGGGATGATGACTTTGATAATGACGTTAGTTACTCAGGTATGAACCAATTTTGTGCGATCATCAGAGACAACGTTGCTGATCTGAGCGGTTCAAAAGCTTTTGAAAGCGATAGTTACTTATCTGGTTCTTATTCAGGATTGCCAGTTGATATCAATAAAATTACTCGTCCAGTTTATTCAAACGTTACAGCTATCGGACCAGTAGTTAACCCAGGTGCTACTACAACCGATCCTAACTTCGTTGCAGGAGCGCATTTCCGTCGCGGTAGTTCTATCAGCGTATTGAACAGTGTATTTGCAGGCTGGCCTTGTGGTGTGTTGATTGATGAGTCGTCAGCTTCTTATGGTTCTACAGTTGCTAATATTGCTTCAGGTGGGTTGCAGTTCCGTAACAATATCATTTGTGGAACTTCGAACACTGGTGGTTTCAATAAAGATATAGTATTTGTAAAAGATGGTGCACGTTCTTTAACTCCTACTGGTGCCAATGCTGATACTACAGCTACTGGAACAGATTGGAGTGTATTGGCTGGCGGCAGCAATCTTGGACCTCAGTCTTTCTTAAGGAATCCTGCTTACGGTAACAAAACATATCCTACAGAGCAGAGCAGTGTATTGTTAGGCAATCCTTTCAATCTTACAAACCCAAATCTGGTTCCTAACAGTACTTCACCGATTGTGTTCCTTACTTCACATTTCAATAGCTGGGGTGCTGGTGTAAATGATAATTTTAATCCATTGCTGCCACTCAGCTACGATACTACCAGCCCTTCTACTTACAATGTACCTGGTGTACCACCAAACTTTACAACAAGTAAAGCAAATGATCCTTTCTTCACAGTAGTAAACTATATCGGTGCATTTGCAGGTACAGGTGCTACTTCTGACAACTGGATGAAAGGCTGGTGCGAATTCAACCCAAATGACGCTGCTTACGATACTATCTGTTATGTAGCTCCTCCGGTTGATACATCTGGCATCGAAGCGGTAGCTCAGGTTAAATCTAACACTGCTCCAAGTAAAGTATTCCCTAACCCATCTAATGGCAATGCAACTATTACTTTTGAATTGGTTGCTGCTACAAAGGTTAATATTACTTTGATGGATATGACAGGTAAATTGGTAAAAGAAATCGCAAGCAATAAATATGGTTCAGGTACTCACTCTGTAACATTTAATGCAGCAGACCTTACTAATGGTGTATATATGATCGCGATCAATGCGGCCAATAAACAAGAAGTAATTAAATTCTCTGTAGTTAGATAATATTTAGGATGTGTCGTTTAAGAGGGTCGGTCAGGTTAATACCTGCCGGCCTTTTTTTTATTTAATGCTGTGTTATGAAAAGAGAATATTTTGTTTTGTTTTTGGCGATGCTTGTTTCCTGTACGCATCCTCAGATTGTTTTGAAAACAACAACTCCACCCGGTGTAAATACCGGTTGCAATAGCATTAAAGTGAAGTATGCAACAGACATTAAGCCGATCCTCAGGGATAACTGCTATGAATGCCACGCAACAGCTGTGACAACTGCCGGCGGACTGGATCTGGAGAATTTTACATCGCTGAAGTTATACCTGACCTATGGGTTCAGAGGCGACGGTGTGTATGGCTCTAAATTCTATCATTGTATTATCCATAGCTTGCTGGCATTGCCTATGCCGCCAACATACGTGCTGGATACCTGCTCGCTGCGAAAAATAGACAGGTGGATAAAACTAGGTGCGCCTGAGAGTTGATACTACTGAAACTGATCAGAAAGTATTCCAGGCGTCTTTTAATAATGGCTGGTTGATATCTTTATCAGATACTATAGCTTTTGAAATATCTATTTTCCAATCAACACCTATTTCGGGATCAGAGAACAAACAGCCTCCTTCTGTTGGCTTATTGTAGAAGTTGTCGCATTTATAAAATACCTCTGCGGTATCTGTGAGTACGGCGTACCCGTGCGCAAATCCGTGAGGAATTAGCAACTGAAGTTTGTTTTCGGCAGAGAGCTCAATGCCGAACCACTGTTTGTACGTTTTGCTATTCTTTCTAATGTCCACAGCAACATCCCATATACTGCCTTCCAAAGCGCGGATCAGTTTTGCCTGAGGCACCGGGAGGTTCTGGTAATGTAGACCACGTAGCACATTCTTAACAGAGCGTGCCTGATTGTCCTGCACAAATGGGGTAGAGTAGCCACTTGCTGCTTCGAGCGCCTGCTTGTTGTAGCTTTCGAAAAAGTAGCCTCTTGAATCTTTATGAACAGTTGGCTCTAACACCAACAGGCCTTCTAACGGAGTGGTTGTAACTTTCATGATTTATCAGCCGATCAGTTCTAGCAGGTTTGAAGTAATGTATGACAGTTCTTCTTCGGTAAGCTCGGTGTGAATAGGTAACGATATAACACAATCCTGCAACATATCAGTAACCGGTAAAACCAGATCCGCAGTACCGTATTCCTTGAGCATGTTTTGCTTATGACTTGGAACAGGGTAGTATATCATTGACGGTATCTTCCGTTCTGCAAGCTTGGCCTGCAGTCCGTCTCTGTCCACTCCTCTTAGCTGTAGTGTGTACTGATGAAAGACGTGGTAGCTGTATGGTGCACGGAACGGAGTAACTATCTTGGGGTTGTTGGCGAATGCTTTGTCGTAGTAATCTGCAGCGGCTCTGCGCGCGGTACAGTATTCGTCGAGGTGACGAAGCTTAATACGCAGAATAGCAGCCTGAATGGTATCGAGGCGGCTATTGCAGCCAACCATTTCGTGGTAGTAGCGGGTTTTCTGCCCGTGGTTGGCTATCATCTTCAATTTTTCGGCCAGAGCATCATCGTTTGTGAAAATAGCACCGCCGTCGCCGTATCCGCCCAGATTCTTGGATGGGAAGAACGAAGTGCAGCCGATAACACCCATGGTGCCGGTTTTCTTTTTAGTACCGTCGGAGAACGTATAAGTGCCTCCAATAGCCTGAGCGTTATCTTCAATAACCGGGATGTTATGTTCCTTAGCCAGTGCCAGCAGTGGCTCCATATTTACAGCCTGTCCGTACAAATGCACTGGTATTATGGCTTTAGTTTTTGTGGTGATAGCATTCTTAACGCTATCTATGTTCATGGTAAATGTATCGGCATCTACATCCACAAAAACCGGAGTAAGGCGCAGCAGAGCAATAACTTCTACCGTAGCAATGTAAGTGTACGATGTGGTAATGACCTCATCGCCCGGTTTCAGACCCAAAGCCATTAAAGAAATTTGCAGAGCATCTGTGCCATTGGCGCAAGGAATTACATGCTTCACATCCAGGTATTCTGCCAGTTCTTTGGCAAAATTGTGTACATCAGGGCCATTGATAAAGGCAGTGCTTTCCAGCACGTTTAAGATGGCTGTATCTACTTCGCTTTTTATCTTGTGGTACTGACGTTTCAGGTCTACCATCTGTAGGTTCTGCATATTCTTATTTTAACGGGTGCAAACGTACGGTTTTTGATGGAAAAGGCAGGGGCGATTTTCCATTTTCGTACAGTATTTAACAGATTTATTGTTTTTTTATTGCATTAAACAAATAAGGATTCCGGTAGGGGAATCCTTATTTTGTACTTCGTTTAAATCAGATTAGTCGATTGGCATTTTCGCAACATTATCTGCGAGCCACATGTCAAAGGACTGGAGTTGTGGGTTCAATTCTTTTGAGAATTCCACATTACGGGTTTTGTTACACTCATCGGCAAAGTCTCTGTAAATCTGGAACATATTACCCAGATCGTCTGCACCCGGGAAGCCAAAGCCTCTGTACTGCTCAGGTGTAACCTCGTAATAGCCTATCTCCAGATTCATAGTTTTTGAAAGCTTCTGCGCCATTTCAGCGATCGTCAGTTGTTCGCCTGCAATGCCTACTCTCCTGCCTGCCATCGATGGTCCTTTCTTAAATATACCATATGCGCACCTGCCAATATCTTCGGCACCAATACCAGCCATTTTTTTGTCGCCCATTGGGAACGTGATATACAATTTGCCATCAGGTCCTTTTTTCGGTCCCATGCCGAAATAGAGCATGTTTTCCCAATAGTAGGAAGCCAGCATGAACGTAGTAGGCACTCCTGCATCGGTAAAGAAATGATCCGATTCGCCCTTGGCATCGAAATGAGGAACTTTATAAATTTCTCTTAAAGTAGGCATACGATCGTCGGTAAGTGGCACCATGAGGCGAGTATCTTCGAGCGTAGACCATATGGCGTGCTGAATACCCGCTTCTTTTGCTGCTACTGCCATGTTCTTCACTTCGTTGGCTTCCTGCTCAGGGGAAAAATGTGCCCAGAAAAAAGTAACAAAATATGCACCGTAGGCACCTTTCAATGCTGCGGCAATACTTTCTTTGCTGTCGATATCTGCTGATACGACTTCGGCGCCCAAAGCGGCCAGCGCTTTGGCTTTATCTGAATTCACTTCGCGGGTTACTGCCCGAACGGTAAATTCGCTGTTTTTGTCGTTAAGAATAGCGCGAACGAGTCCTCCGCCCTGCGCCCCGGTGGCGCCAAATACAACTATAATTTTCTTACTCATTTGTATATGTGTTTAGCAACCAAAGATAATTATTGAACGCAGGCTCCAAAGTTTTTTTCATTGATAGAGTGATAATCAAATGATATTTGCCCGGTGAATCAAATAATCTATGCCTTATTCTAATTATATTGCCTGCTTATGCGAAAGGTATTGACCATTGTTTTCCTACTGACATCTGCTGGGCTCGTTCACGCTCAGGATGGGCAAAATTCAGATGGTCCGCGGATGAAATTTGAAGGAGGCGATGCCAAAGATTACGGGCAGATCAAAAAAGGCTCAATAATTAACGATACTTTCTGGTTTGAGAATGCGGGCATACAACCATTGATCATAGCTACCGTAACCCCATCCTGCGGCTGTACAAGTGTTGTCTGGACTAAATTTCCTGTGCAGCCAAGTCAGAGAGGTTTTGTTTCTTTTGAACTGAATACCCGCAAGGAAGACTTCGGGAAATTCAATAAGGAGCTTTATGTACAATCAAATGCAGTGAATGCTACCAAACGTAATGGGAGGTATGTTTTGCAGGTAAAGGGTGTGGTGAAGAGGAGGGTGAAGGGTAGGGGAAATCAGGTAGTTGGTGTTTAAAAAACTACGGTAATTGTATTTTTTTCTTGTTTACCCCTATAAAATTTTTTGGGAGGAATTTGGCGCAAAATATTATACTAATATTTTATCTAAGTATGCTAGGCCGTGAATAGTTTTCTAATGACGCTGTCCGTAAGCGGTTTTGATAAAAGTTCTTTAACAAAAATATTAGCATCTGAACGCTCACGATCCTTTGGGTCAATTGATGATGAAACTAAAAAAATCTTGAAATGTTCGTGAATATGCGGAGTCATTTTTTCAAATTCATCGAGGACGTCCCAGCCGGAGATTGCAGGCATATTAATGTCAAGTAGTATTACGTTCATGTAACTTTCGTCTTTCATTATGCTGGCATCATTTAGAAATTCTAACGCCTCGATTGGTAGTTCGAATGAAATTATGTCTGTTTCGGTCAGTGTCTGTGAGATGAAATATGAGCTCATATGGTTGTTGATAGGATCGTCATCTACTATTATAATTCTATTCCTCATTTGTCGTTAGTTGTTTGAAATTTTTAAATCATTCAATCGGAATTCCAATAAAAATTCAGAACCCTTGTTTACTTCACTTTCTATCTTGATTGTACCACCCATCGATTCTACTTGCCTTTTTACCATGTACAACCCCATTCCTTTTCCATAGACTTTAGCATGAAAACGTTTGTACATCCCAAAAACTGAATTCATATTTTTTTTCAGGTCAATGCCTATCCCGTTATCTTTAAATGATAATTGTACTTTGCCATCAAAAAGCCCGCTCTTAATTTCTATCAACGATGTCATGTTTTCTTTTTTGTACTTAATACTGTTGGTGATCAAGTTGTGAAACACGGAGTACATAAAAGCAGGGATGGCGTCTATCGCCATTATTGATTCAAAATTAGATACTATTAGTACGTCTTCTTGTTTTATAATCTCTTTCAGATCTTCAGTTACTCGTCTTAGTACATCCGGGAAGTAAACGATTTCCTTTTTCTCACTTGTTTCTCTTCTTACTTTTAAAATTTCATTCAGGTCCATAATTACCCCGTCGAGTTGTTTTGCAGAGTCGACAAGTCCGCTCAGGAATTGTTCTTTGTCATTGTCGTCTATTTTATAGTCAGCAAGAATTCTTGTAATGCCAATGATGTTGGCAACCGGCAACCTAAGATTATGTGAAATAATATAGGAGAACTGTTCCAGGTCAATGTTGCGCTGAATCAGCTCAGAAATGACTCTTTCTTTGTCATGCTCCACAGCTTTCTGAGCCGTAACATCTACGGCATAACCGATAACATAGTTGTTGTTGTCAAAACTATGCAATCTTCTTTCTTTATATATAGCTTCCCCCGACTTATTTTTATGAACGTCTAACCAAAAAGCAACTTTGTTAGATTTAATTACAGATTCGAATTCTTTTCTTCTTTTCACGGCAATCTCTTCTGAGTTACCTTTTAGCCGGGCATAGTCGAAATCATCCTTTCCAATCATCCACCTCCTTATTTGCTCATCTTTGATGGCTTCCTTATTAATGAACAGATATTTATGATCGCTGTCAAAGAGTGCTATATCTATTGGGATATTATTTAAAATGTTCTCATACAATGACTTTAATTTTACATTCTGAATTTTTGCTTTTTTTATGTTTTCTTCTGCTATTTTTCGTTCAGTGATGTCACCTGAAATTCCTACCATCAGAAATGGCAGATTTCGGTAATCTTTCAATATTTTAATTCTGCTGTAAATCCATTTTTCTTCTTTACTTGCAGTAATAATTCTGTATTCTAAATAGATTTGCCCAAGTTTATAGAGTTTTTCGGTCTCATTTATTACCATTGTTTTGTCATCCCGATGTATACTGTCCATCCATATATTCCTGTTTCCATACCATTCAGTAACAGTGTATCCATATAGATCTTCCGATGACTTGTCGATATACTCAATTTCATTATCGGGTATGCTAACGGCCCAAACACTTTCTGAAAGTGACTGCAGAATAAGGTCAAGCATTAATTTGCTCCGCAACAGCTCGTCTTTTGCTTTTTTACGTTCCGTACTATCCATAACAAAGAACATGATCAAATCTTCATTGTTCATTTTTGTACTGACCAAATTCATTGAAATGTAAAATTCATTCCCATTTTTGTGTCGAGCCTTAAGATCTCTGTGTTGTAATTCAAATTCGTAAGATCCTTGCCTTTCACATTCATCTATTATGTTCCTGAATTGAGGCACAGTGTTTTCATCAAAAATAGTTTCTAAGAAGTCTAAACCTTTTACTTCCGTTTCGTCCCATCCAAAAAGTGATTTTGATTTTGTATCCCATTTTACAATCAGACCATTTAAGTCTGTTATAACTACTGATTCCGGTATACCCTCACATATGCCCAGAATAATTTCGGAATCCTCTTTTATTTTCCGACTTGAATTATTTCTATCTGTTACATCTTTCAGAAATGAATTAATTCCAATCAATTTTTCGTCTTCATAATTGCAAATTACAGTGCCTTTTAATTCTATTTTCTTACCATGTTTTGTAGTTAATGAATATTCTACAAGATGAGAATGGGTTTGTTGAGTGCCAAGGGAGTTGAAAAATTGTATACAGTGAGCATGACTTTCTTGGTGTATGTAGCTGAATATATTGGTGCCGACCACATCTTCAAATGTGTAGTGCATTCTATTTAACCAGGATTCGTTTACGTAATTGATAAAACCTCTGGCATCATAGGCAGCGATAAGATCATTTGTGTTATATAGCAACTTCGAAAATTCTTTCTCCTTGCATTCTAATTTTTTTATTAGAATCTTTTGGTTTATTGAATAATGACAACGTCCGGCAAGGGCTGCAAATATTTTCAGCAGTTTCAAATGAAAATCGGTGAATGCGTTTGCTTGTTCACTCTGTATGCCAAATGCACCTGCTATCTTATTGCCTGATTTGACTGGGACATACAGACGTGAACGTTTATTAAATAGTCCTTTCTCGATTCCCAAATGACTATCCAATTCGCCGTCTTGATCCTGAACCCAAAGTATGTCTCCTGTTTTGAAAACATGGCCTGGATGCATTTCCATTGCCGAGTCTTCGGCTTGCTCTATTTCTTCTTTAGATAAACCCTTGGCATAAATCAACTTTAGTTTTTCTTCACCTTCATTGTACAAGTAAAGGCCTGTTGTATCTGTGTTTGCAATAGAGTCGAATTTTGACTTGATGTTTTCGATCAGCATTTCATAATTGTCGAATTGATCACAGCCGATTGCAAGATCTTCGATAGTATTAAGGACATCGATTATTCCCATTTCGGTATTAATCATTGTTGATTCAATTTTAAGTTGAGTTTTTCAAAAGGTAATTTTACTTGCATTTACTTAACTAGAAATTGTTAACCGGATACTATAATGAAAAATTGCTTTTAGATTCATACAAATATAGTTGCCACCCACATGCTGCGTATTACTCAGATTAGTAGTTTTTTTTCTGACATTTTAGTAAGCAATTGCTCTTCTCTTTGATTTAATGGAGCCTTAATTGGTCATTTTTAGTAGGTTATTACTACAATTATTGGTGGTATTTAGCATGTGGGCAGTGGGTACCTTTGCTTTCAAGTTTTTACAATATTCAATTTGGAATATTATGCCGGATGGATCCACAAAAGTTTTAATCGTAGAAGACGATAAATTCTCTCAGATGTTATTGTTTCAGGTTCTTGCCAGCTATAATATAGATTCATTATTAGCTAGCAATGGGCAAGAAGCTTTAAATATTTTGAAATCAGAAGTAGGGATTACGCATATTGCCTTGGATTTGAATATGCCTGTTATGGATGGTTATGAATTTCTAAAGAACATAGAAAATATGCAAAAAGAAAACGTTAAGATTTATATCACATCTTGTAATGGACGAGAAAGCTTTATAGAATCAATTGGGGAGTCAAATAATTCAAATTTCAATATATCTGGTTATTTTATGAAGCCGTTTGCGATGACAGAATTAGCGGAAGCTATTATTAATGATTGATATAAAAAAACTGAAATGAGTAATAAGATACTTGTAATCGAAGACGATGTGCAGTTAGCAAAGGCGATTGAAATACTTTTGAAAGTTTCGGAATTTGAGCCATTTGTTGCAATGAATGGTGAAGACGCAATTCATTTGCTTACAAATTTCATCCCAGATCTGATATTATGCGACATCAAGTTGCCGGGAATAACTGGACACACTGTGCTTGAGTTTGTGAGAAATGACAAAAGGTTGGCGTCTACTCCATTCATTTTTCTAACAGCTTACACCTCGGATAAGTATGTTAGAATGAGCATGAATGAGGGAGCTGATGACTATATTACCAAACCATTTGCGTTTGAAGATCTTTTGGCAACAATAAAGGCGCGCATTTCAATTGCAGATAAAAATAAACAAGCAAAAATTGAAGGAATTAACAGCACCTGGCTTGACATTTTCAATCTGAATTTTCAGCATGAGTTTTTAACACCCCTGAATAGTATGATGAATGGCAGT
>CAIKOJ010000110.1 GCA_903829015.1 uncultured Bacteroidota bacterium | reverse complement strand
GTATTTTTCCGCTTCCGTGTCATCTCCCAATTCCAGGTATAAATTGCTCAGATTGTACAACACTACGCTATTAAATTCAAAGTTATCCCCCAATTTTTCGGTATATAATTGAAGCGATTTCAAAAAATAATCCCGGGCCTTAAACCAATTGCCCATTTTGCTATAGGTAAATCCTATTCCGTTATAGATTCTGGCAATACTGGGATGCTTTTCGCTAAATATTATCTTGCGTAAATCAACAGATCGCTGAAATAATACCAATGCATCTTCAACTTGGTCCTGAAGGTTCAAAAGGCCTGCCAGTGCCCAAAGTGCCTGGGCATACTCTTCATTTTGGGTTTGATCATTTGTTTCCCACCAATGCAAGGTTTCCCGGTATATTTTTTCTGCCTCCTGATAGGTGCGCTGATTGTGTTTAATGTTTCCCCAACTCCACAATAAGGTTTTTCTTGCAAAATCTGAAACCTTGGGATTGTTTTTGGCCAATTCGATAGCATTTTGAATCAAGGAATCCGCTTCATGCCACCGGTAAATTTCGATCATGTTTTTGCTCAAGACCCAACACATCCTAGCAGCCGTATCATTGCCCATGCCGAAACGGCTGAAATAATACGAAAAACCATGGCTTAAATGTTCATCGGCTGTCTTATGGAGTCCTGAAAGGGCCTCTACCTCCCCCAGACGATACAAGGCTTTTGCCAGTAATATTGTATCTGTCGGGCTTTGCTCATACACCTGTTTTAAAGCTGCGGATGCATAGGGAAGTACTTTAATGTAACAACCTTCCCGGTAAAAGGAGTCTGCGGTGGTTCCCAAGGGGAATATTTGGATGTTTTCATAAGATTGTCCAAAAGCCTGTACGGAAAATATCACAAGTAAAGTAATGAATATTAAATGTTTATGCATAATATAAATCATTATTATATTTAACGCAAAGCGGTTGCGCATGACGTGTGTTTGCAACCAAACAATTCATCAAAATCACTTTTATCACAGTCTATTTTACCACTTCAAATACCAGGGTTGCCACCCCAGCCTCATTTCCCTTGTACTTCAACACGGGTCCCCGCGTTCGCTGTTCCGATAAATACGTGTCTTGGAACAAGTTTTCCATAAATGAACGCCCCGGTTTGCCGCGACCGCGTCTATTGACCGCTCCGCGTAAGTCCAGCAAGGTAGGCGTGGATATAAGTTTAAGGACCTCTTTTCCGAGGGTATTGAAAGATTCAATGGTGTACTTGATCGTTTGTCCGGGTTGGAGCACCAGATCACCGGCAAGCCATTTTTCTCCGGGTATTAAAACGGTCACTCGATTGCTGCCGTCAATATCCAGAATGTTGTAATACAACTTTTCGGTACTCGTATTGGTAATGGTGATCAGGGCAGAATCTCGGTTTACCCGCAATTGCGGTGGGATTTCAATACTAAACACCATAGCATATGGACTGCCATCAAACTCCAGGCTGCGTAAAAACTGGGCCTGGGCGTAGTTGCCGATGGCATCCCGGAGGGCATCGAGCGACAGCTCCAATTTATGGACGGAAAGAATGGTTTCGAACAACAAGGTACTATCTGCG
>CAIKOJ010000109.1 GCA_903829015.1 uncultured Bacteroidota bacterium | reverse complement strand
GTAATGCTGATAGGATCAGTAGCTGCAGCCGCAGCGTTTTTCATTGCGAAGATATTCAGTGCTTAGTCTCTAAATATCATTATCAGCTAATTAAACAATGCACGTCTTAAACGTTCATTTAAGTATTAGAAAAAGGTCCGGATACCCAATCGGCATCCGGACCTTAAAAATGTTACATCCGGCTAACTAAGCCAGATCAAAACGGTCATTGTTCATCACCTTAGTCCAGGCAGATACAAAGTCCTGTACAAAACGTCCTTTTGCATCGTCGCAGGCATATACCTCTGCTATGGCACGGAGCTCAGAATTAGAACCGAATATCAGATCAGCACGCGTTGCAGTCCATTTCACTGTTCCTGTAGCACGATCACGACCTTCAAACAGGTTTTTATCAGCGTTGGTTGCACTCCACTTCGTACCAAAATCAAGCAGGTTCACAAAGAAATCATTTGTGAGTGTTCCTGCATTGTTGGTAAGCACCCCGTTTTTCGAACTGTCGAAATTTGTGTTCAGCGCACGCATACCGCCTACCAGCACCGTCATTTCAGGTGCAGTGAGGTTCAGTAATTGTGCCTTATCTACCAGCAATTCTTCGGCAGATAGTACACAACCTGCTTTCAGATAATTACGGAATCCATCAGCCATCGGTTCCAGCACCGCAAACGAATCTACATCGGTCTGATCCTGAGATGCATCTGTGCGACCGAGCGTAAAGGGAACAGTAATCTTTTGTCCAGATTTACCAGCGGCATCCTCAATAGCTGCACATCCGCCTAATACGATGATATCGGCAAGCGAAACCATTTTACCACCGGTTTGTGCGCTGTTAAATGAAGTTTGAATGCCCTCAAGTACTCCAAGTACCTTAGCCAACTGAGCAGGGTTATTCACCGCCCAATCTTTTTGAGGAGCAAGGCGAATACGCGCACCGTTGGCACCACCGCGCTTATCAGAACCGCGGAATGTAGCTGCAGAAGCCCATGCCGTAGATACCAATTCAGCAACCGAAAGCCCTGAGCTCATTATCTTTGACTTCAAGGCAGCGATATCAGCATTATCGATCAGATTATGAGTTGCTGCTGGTACCGGATCCTGCCAAATCAACACCTCAGCAGGCACCTCAACACCCAGATAGCGGGCACGAGGTCCCATGTCGCGGTGCGTGAGTTTGAACCATGCACGTGCAAAAGCATCGGCAAACTGATCGGGGTTTTCATGAAATCTTTTTGAAATAGGCCCATATATCGGATCCATGCGCAGCGCAAGATCTGTGGTGAGCATAAAGGGCGCATGCTTTTTGGTAGGATCGTGTGCATCTGGCACCAAGCCAGAACCGGCACCTTCTTTAGGCTGCCACTGGTGCGCACCGGCGGGGCTTTTTGTCAATTCCCATTCGTAACCGAAAAGGTTATCAAAAAAGTTATTGCTCCATTTTGTTGGTGTAGTTGTCCAGGCACCTTCTAGTCCGCTGGTGATGGTATTCACACCATTGCCACTACCGAGTGTATTATTCCATCCCAGGTTCTGCTGCTCAATCGGTGCCGCCGCAGGTTCGGGTCCTACATATTTATCAGGATCGGCTGCTCCGTGTGTCTTACCGAAAGTATGACCACCTGCAATCAACGCTACGGTTTCTTCATCGTTCATAGCCATACGACCAAACGTTTCGCGGATGTCTTTAGCTGCAGCAAGCGGATCAGGGTTTCCGTTAGGCCCCTGTGGGTTCACATAGATAAGCCCCATCTGCACAGCACCCAGCGGGTTCTCCAGTTCACGCTCACCTGCATGGCGTTTATCTCCCAACCACTCTTTTTCAGCACCCCAATAAATGTCTTCCTCATGTTCCCAAACATCAGCACGTCCGCCAGCAAAACCAAATGTTTTAAAACCCATAGATTCCAGCGCGCAATTGCCGGTAAGGATCATAAGATCGGCCCATGACAGCTTAGCCCCGTACTTTCTTTTGATTGGCCAGAGCAACAAACGTGCCTTGTCGAGATTCGCGTTGTCAGGCCAGCTGTTAAGAGGCGCAAACCTTTGCGTGCCAGAACCAGCACCGCCACGACCATCTGATATACGGTATGTACCCGCGCTGTGCCATGCCATCCGGATGAATAACGGTCCATAATGACCATAGTCTGCAGGCCACCAATCCTGCGATGTTGTCATCAGATCGAAAATATCCTTCTTAACAGCTTTAAGATCGAGTGATTTGAATGCCGCTGCATAGTCGAAAGACTGCCCCATCGGGTCTGACAATGAGGAATGCTGACGAAGTGTATTCAGCTTCAACATATTGGGCCACCAATCGCGGTTGCCGGTTCCGTTTCCTGCGCTCAACTTTTGAGAGCCTCCACTAAAAGGACATTTACCTCCAGTGTTCATTTTATCATTTTCGCTTGACATACCTGATTAATTTTAGTAAGTAAAGGTTACAAATAAAAATCCACAATCAGGTCAATTAAATAAATTGAGCAATTGACAAAATCTATTGAGCCTCAGTAATTGGGCAATTAAAAAGGCATTAGTCGTTTAGCCCTTTACCATTAAGTATGGGTGCCACACTCTTCTCAACTCTTGATATCCTTGTTTTAGCCTGTTTGGGTGCCGTGAAATAAAGGTGGTATCCACGTTGCCTGCCTGGGGTTAATGCTTCAAAGGCCGCCTTAAATTCAGGCATTTCATCAAACTTTTGCTGCAGTTCAACAGCGACTTCAAACTCGGCTGTCTTTTTGAGCTCAACTTTAATTCCTGACTTTTCCAGCTCTATTGCCTCAAAAATATACGCTTTCAATTCGCGTTTCAGTTTCGAAATTTCACCAGCACTCGCAAACCTCATCTGGCGCGCTGCCTGCACATTCTCAGTTTGCTGGATCAATATTCCATTGGGATCCTGCATCAATGCGCCTTTGAAAAACAACACTGCGCAATACTCTTTGAAGCCATGGATCAGCACAACCTTGCCATTCTGATAGGAATAGCAGGGCACGCCCCATTTTAGCTCTTCTGTAAGTCCGCAGTCGAGAATTGTCGTGCGAAGCAGATCATATTCTTCCTGCCAATTACTTGCTTTATTAAAAAAAAAATCAACTTTTGGATTCATAATTATTGTTTTGAAACAACGATTTTATAGGTAACGCGAAGTGGTTATATTAAAGTTCGGGGACAATCAAATCAAACGATCAACTTGCCGCGAAACCCTCTGGCAGCATAGTAAGAATCTGCGCCGTTGTGGTACACAAATACGGTATCATAACGACGATCGCAGAATATAGCACCGCCCAGCCTCCTAATGTTGTCAGGTGTTTTTACCCAACTAGATGTTTTATTATCAAAACTACCCAGCTGCTGCAATTCGCGGTATTCAGTTTCAGTTAAGAGATCAACACCCATAGCGGCAGCCATATCTAATACGCTGTTTTTCGGTTTATTGTCTTTCCTTTTGTCAAGTGCTTCACGATCGTAACAAAAACTTCTGCGCCCCTGTGGGCTTTCCGGCGAACAATCACAAAAAATGTACTCCCCCGTTTTCTTATCCATCCCAATCACATCAGGCTCGCCACCTGTCTGCTCCATCTCATTCAGCGACCACAATTTATCAGCTGCAGCAAGAAGTCTTTTCTCCACATCCTCCCAAGTAATTCCTTTATGCCGATTCATGTTCTTTTCAAAACGCGACTTCAATACTGCACAAATTTCATCTCTTTTTTTTGCTGTCAATGACTTCTTCATGCTGCTTACCGTTTATCATTTTATTTATCGAGTTTCTAAATCCGAGCTACTAAAATACAAAAAAGTACACGTGCGAATAATACAACTTATGCTTATTGTTCTGTAACAGCCTCGGCAACCGATGAGCCGAACTTTGTGTAAACATAACCAGTCAAATTAAGAGGTCACCATAGTGATATTTTAAAAAAGGATAAAAAAAATGAAACTCACGACATTCACAAAGAAAGCGAATTGGGTAATAGGCAATAAAAAAATGGAAGCTAACGAACTATTGCCTGAGCGTTTCAACGTCGAAAGTTATAAGGAATTTTCTTTCAATGCTTATATTCTGAAGAATTACAGCGATAACATTAGTTATCAACTTCAGGGCGACCTTACCATCAAAAACACCACAAGGAGAATAAATTTAGATGTTGATTTTGGTGGCGTTAATAAAGACC
>CAIKOJ010000108.1 GCA_903829015.1 uncultured Bacteroidota bacterium | reverse complement strand
CACGAAGTTTTTGGTGAGGGTCAAATTATGGAACTTGAAGGATCGGTCGCAAACGTATATTTTAAAGGCAGAGGATCTAAAAAGCTGAACACAGCATTTGCTCCTCTTGAAAAATTATGAAAAAACTTTGGGAAGATTTAGGTAAATTAGGTTTCTGGGTATGCTGGCCAGGCATCTGGTTTATGGTTAAAATCATGCCACCCCGTACACGAATTGTCGTTGTGTATGACAAAAAAATATTACTCACTAAGGATTGGCTTGGTGCAGGGGATTGGACACTGCCTGGTGGCGGCTTGCGCCGAGGCGAAGATCCTGCCGAAGGCGCGGCACGTGAACTTATGGAAGAAACTGGCATTAAAATTTCCCCAGAGCATTATAAAAAGCTCGGAATGAAAACTTTAAAAGGGCGAGGTATCATAAGCCACAACCACTGTTTTTATCTACATCTATCACATAAACCAAGAATTTATTTGCATAAGCCTGAAATCCTAGCATACAAGTGGGTAAGCTACGAAGATCTCGAAAACATAACACTCAGTGAAACTGTTATGCCAGTAGTGCGTGCTTTCTCTAACACCTCTGATTTGTTACAATAAAGGTGATTCCGTTAGAGAAATTTCACTTTTTAGTCTGCTTTTTAACGCAATACACCCTATACGTATGAGAACGAATACTAAAGACAGTAAGCAAGCCGGTAAGCAAAAAGATACGCAAAAATGGCCGAAAGGCTTAAAGCATCATCCTTTTGTTATACCTGTCATTACTTTTCTTACTTTATTTTTCTTAACCGCAATTGGCCTCGTATTTTTTAATGGACAAGCCGTAAAACCAGAGGATTTGCACGTTGTATCACTGACCGTAGATACGCAAAAGCAAACACTACCAACTCGAGCCAAAACCGTAAAAGAGTTACTGCAAAAACAAAATATTGAAATTAACGATCAGGATATTATTGAGCCAGCACTCGATACAAAAATTCTTGAAGATAATTTCAGTGTTAATGTTTACAAAGCACGGCCAGTTACCATTGAAGATCAGGGTAGAAAAATAACTGTACTGAGTGCCTATCAGGATCCACGTACTATCGCCGAAAAAGCAGGGATTCGTTTAACTCCTGAAGATGGTATTGTGCAAGCTCCAGTTGCAGATATCTCACAACAAAATATTATCGGTGAAAATTTAGCCATAGACCGAGCAATTACCGTTCAACTTAATCTTTACGGAACAATTGTCCAAGTACGCACAAGAGAAGACACGGTGAAGGGGCTTTTGCAAAGCAAAAATATAACACTTTCTACAGATCAACAGGTGTTTCCTGGTCCTAATACTAAACTAACCCCTAACCTCAACATTGTTGTTGCCAATAGCGGTAAAAAGGTAGAAGTTATTGAAGAAACAATTCCTTTCGAAACTGAAACGCGCAACGATCCAACGCTACCTGCGGGAGAAAATAAGGTTATCCAAGAAGGTGTAGTGGGCAAAAAGGTAGTTGTCTACGAGGTCACACAGGATGCTACTGCAGTCAAAACACCGCTCCAACAGTTTGAATCATTAACCCCAGTTAAGAAAATTATTGCCAAGGGTACTAAGACTATTATTTTAGGAACTCGAGCTGAATGGCTTGTGGCGGCAGGTGTTTCCCCGGCAGACTATGCAGCAGTCGACTACATCATTGGGAAGGAATCAGGTTGGTGCCCTACAAAATGGCAGGGTGAATACGGTGGCTGTCCCGCCTATCATGGAGCACCTACTTCAGCGGGTGTGGGTTATGGCCTATGCCAAGCGACTCCAGGCTACAAAATGGCAAGCGCTGGTGCAGATTGGGCAACTAACCCGGTCACACAACTTAGATGGTGTAGTGGGTATGCTAAACGTTATGGCGGTTGGCAAGGTGCTTATAATTTCTGGATTGTGAACAGATGGTGGTAAATTTATGAGCGAACCGATTCCAAAAAAATCACTTGGACAACATTGGTTATATGATGAGCTTAGCCTTGAAGCAATGTGTGAAGCCGCGGATCTTAATGAAAAAGATGTGGTCGCTGAAATTGGACCTGGGCTTGGGACTCTCACGAAACTGCTTGTTGAGCGTGCAGGATCAGTCACTGCGCTTGAATTTGATGATGAATTATTTAAGCAACTTCCATCTCGAGTACAGAGTCCGAAACTGTCAGT
>CAIKOJ010000107.1 GCA_903829015.1 uncultured Bacteroidota bacterium | reverse complement strand
TACGCAGGTACGGGCAACCGCCCTAAATTAAAGGATCGAGCTTTCGTTCTTCTTCCTGCTCCTCTTTAATATCTTGCCGGAAATAGAAAATATAATAGAACAGCAGCATAAATATCCCCATACCGAATAAAACCACCGAATACTTCTTATACAACTTATCCACATTCAGAAATTCACTAACCATCCAAACCGAATTGGCACAAATCCATAAACAGATAGCCAGATTGTGAAAAAACTCTGACCGATTGCGCCTTGAACGCCAAAGTATATAAAAGGCTACGCTCAATGTAGGAAATATCATGAAAATGCCACCCGGCCGCCACACAAGCACCCAGCAGGTATCTTTTATCAGCCACAAGAATATGTGTCCATTCTCTATCCAGCGCGGTACAGGGGCCACATATACATGCTTGTCTTTACTTTTTACTGATTGCTCTTCCATAGTCGAAAATTACTAAAACCTTCTATACAATAATCATTTTCACCCGCCAATCACACATAAAATTAAATTTAAAAAACATGTGACTTTGGATTTTATCTGCTGTACCCGTACCTTTGCGCCACATTTTTAAACGTACTTTAATTTATCTTCTAAAATGAATACAGTAAAAGTTGCCATCAATGGCTTTGGCCGTATCGGTCGTCTCGCTTTCCGCCAGATCTATAACATGGAAGGCATAGAAGTAGTAGCAATCAATGACCTTACAAAGCCGAACGTACTGGCGCACCTTTTGAAGTATGATACCGCGCAGGGCCGTTTCGGTCAGGAGGTAACTTATACAGACAATTCTATCGTAGTTAATGGTAAGTCTATTACCATTTATGCACAGAAAGACCCTTCTCAGATTCCATGGGGCACTCATGGTGTTGATGTGGTTCTGGAATGTACAGGTTTCTTCACCGACAAAGAAAAAGCTGAAGGTCATATCAAAGCCGGCGCTAAGCGTGTTGTGATCTCTGCTCCTGCTACAGGCGATATGAAGACCGTCGTTTACAATGTTAACCATTCAATTCTTGATGGCAGCGAAACAGTTATCAGCTGTGCATCTTGTACTACAAACTGCCTGGCGCCAATGGCTAAGGTGATGAATGATTCTTTTGGTATCGTTACAGGTTTGATGCTGACAGTACATGCCTACACCAACGACCAGAACACACTCGATGCTCCGCACCCTAAGGGCGATCTTCGCCGTGCACGTGCTGCCGCTGAGAATATTGTTCCAAACTCTACCGGTGCTGCAAAAGCGATCGGTCTGGTACTTCCAGAACTGAAAGGCAAACTGGACGGTTCTGCACAACGCGTACCTACAGTTACTGGTTCTTTAACTGAATTGACAACCATTCTTACAAAGAAAACAACTGCTGAAGAGATCAATACAGCTATGAAAGCAGCAGCAAACGAAAGCTTCGGATATACTGAAGATGAGATCGTGAGCAGCGATGTGATCGGTACTTCTTATGGTTCACTGTTTGATGCTACACAAACCAAAGTAATGACTATGGGCGATGTGCAGTTGGTGAAAACTGTAAGCTGGTACGATAACGAAATGAGCTATGTTAGCCAGCTCGTTCGTACTGTTAAGTACTTCGCAGGATTGATCAGCAAGTAATCTCTGATACTCCAATAAAAATAAAGCCCGCATGAATCATGCGGGCTTTATTTTTATTCTTACTCCAAAAGGTTTCCTTACCTCACCAGCGTTACGTTTCCTGACTTCTGAAACACTTTGCCGGTATTCGTAGTTGCCTCGATCTGGTACACATATACTCCAAATGGCTGCGGCTTGCCTTTGTAGTTACCGTCCCATCCCACATTGATATCTTTTGTTTCAAATACCAAATTACCCCAGC
>CAIKOJ010000106.1 GCA_903829015.1 uncultured Bacteroidota bacterium | reverse complement strand
GTCTTTCTGCGGATATCCTTGATGAAGTTTTCTGTGGACTGCTTTTTCTTTGATTCCATGTTTACATTTTTTGTTGGTTAACAATGGAAACACTATCTAAAGTTATGTTCTTTTCAGCCCACTTTATGCTGACGATTTACACTGGATTAGACGCAAATGCCTGGCTCTTGTGCTCGGCATCGTAGAACAACCATCCTGATACCTTCACCCTGTGACCGATTAATGTGGACTTGAGCGTCTCGGTTGACCAATCCACCCCTTTTAAAGCCGTTATAGCCCGAATCCTGGGCGTCACCTGGAAACATCTGATGGTACGGGCTATCATTGGGGGACAATAATAGCTGCTAATGAGGATAAGGATATAGATGAATCACTTTACGAAGCATTTTAATTTATTAAATAAATATCCCATAAACCAACATATTACCCTGAGAGAAATTTTCTTTCCTGTGGCAAAACTGCTCTGAGTGTACCCTGTAGTGTACCCCAACCAAAACAAAACCCCTGAAACGTAATGTTTACAGGGGTGTAAGTTCAAAATGCGAGGTCGAAAGCGGATTCGAACCGCTGTAGCAGCTTTTGCAGAGCTGTGCCTAGCCACTCGGCCATCCGACCGTGGGTGCAAATGTACTTAAAAATATCAAAAAACACACAGCAGAAAATTGGTTGGTTTGCAGCTTTCCTGAAGATCAATATTCATCGGTATTTCAGCAATAAAATTTCCTGCAAAAACACCTTAAAATCCCTATCAGGTGAACTTAACAACAATTCAACTGATGAACCTTTCCACTAATCAACTTATCGCCCTACATTTGCACACATGTATCCCGATTTTCAGTATTTATTGCAAGGCATTTTTGGTGTTCCCATGCCCGAATGGCTGAGCCTGTTTAAAACTTTTGGTTTTCTGGTTGCTATCTCATTTATAGGGGCCGCATGGGTCACCGGCAGCGAGCTGAAAAGAAAGGAAGAACAAGGCCTGCTGCAGGCCGAGATCGTTACCATGACGGTGGGCCAGGCGGTCACTAAAATGGAACTGATCACTTCTGCTATTATTGGCTTTTTTATCTGCTTTAAGATCGGCGGCATTTTCGGGCACTTTGCCGAAGTTTCGCCCGACCCTATGGGTTATCTGCTCTCAGCACACGGCAACTTCCTCGTTGGCCTCGCAGGTGCCGCTGTGTTCACGTACCTGAAGTATGCCGAGAAGAAAAAACAACAGCTCCCCGAGCCGGTTACCAAAAGCATTGCTATTCACCCTTACGAGCGCATGACAGAGGTTGTTGTAATAGCAGCAGTGGCGGGTCTTGCCGGTGCCAAACTGTTTAATGCCATGGAAACCTGGAATGATTTTATTAAAAACCCTATCCATAATCTTACCTCATCCAGCGGGCTCACATTCCTGGGCGGACTTATAATGGCTACTATCAGCTTTTATTTTTACACACGTATGCACAAGATCCCCTTTAAGCATATGTGCGATGCTGCTGCTCCCGGTATCATGCTGGCTTATGGCCTCGGTAGGCTGGGCTGCCAGTTTTCCGGCGATGGCGACTGGGGCATTTTCAATACCGCATACATCAGCAATCACGATGGTAGTCTGCGCCCCTCTACCCCCGCCGATACACAGCATATGCTGGCCATGATGGACAAAACGCCTTACACTCATTTCCCGGCACCTTCCTGGCTGCCTAACTGGCTAGTTGGCATGAACTACCCACACAATGTGGGCAGGGAGGGTTTAACCATTGATGGCTGTATGGGCGAATATTGCACCGTGCTACCTGTTAGTGTTTTCCCTACTCCTGTTTATGAGTTCATTGTGTGTGTTTCTCTATTTCTTATTTTATGGTCGGTGCGTAAAAAATTTACCCGTTCATGGCAGATGTTTGGCACCTACCTCATACTGGTGGGGGTGGAGCGTTTCCTGGTAGAGCTGATCCGTGTGAACTATAAATACGACTGGGGTTTTATTCATCCGTCACAGGCCGAGATCTTGTCGGTGGCTATTTTATTGCTGGGCAGTTGTCTATTATTGTTCTACCGCGATAAGCCACCTGCTGCCGAGATC
Source organism: uncultured Bacteroidota bacterium (assembly GCA_903829015.1). GTDB lineage: Bacteria > Bacteroidota > Bacteroidia > Chitinophagales > Chitinophagaceae > Nemorincola. The sequence continues at coordinate 7,350 of CAIKOJ010000106.1, read as the reverse complement.
GGATAACTTTACGCAGCTAGCTGCAAAACAAATGTGCTGATGAACACAAACCAGATCAACTATCTCAATATCGGTTTAATGGTACTCTCTTGTATCATTGCGTTCATCATACCGTTTGAGTTGTTTCTGTTTTCTTATGCCATACTTGGTCCCTTGCATTACCTTACCGAGATCTCGTGGCTGCATAAGCGCCAATGCTTCAGCCCCGGCAAAAAAGATTTTCTGATAATGGGCGTACTGGCACTGCTCATCACCATCCCCAACATAATGCCTTATTTCTACAGCATGTTCGGGCCAAAAGATACCGAGGGTCACTTAATTGTAACTGAAGACATTCAAAATATGTTCGTGTTTACAGGCCGCAGTGTACCTGCACTTATCTTTACTGCTTTCGCCGGCTCAGCGGTATTATTGCTTACTACCAATACTGTAAAACGGGTAGTTGGTTTTCTGCTGGTGGCGTTTGTTGGCTACCTCTTTCACGATCAAAAATTCATGTTTGTTACTTTCTCCATTTTCCTCCCTACCCTGGTGCATGTATTCGTTTTCACGGGGGCGTTTATTTTGGTAGGTGCGTTAAAAAGCAGGAGCCGGTCGGGCATATTGTCGATAGTAGTTTTTGTGGCTTGTGCGGCCAGCCTGTTTTTGCTGTTTCCCAATACCATCACCACTCCGGGGGCCTATATCATGCACACCTACGACATCACTTTCTTCAACTACAGCCGCCAGTTGTTCGATGCATTACTTAACAAAAACGCCACTCACGATATGGTTTATAATTCCAGCTTTGGTATCATGCTGGCCCGGTTTATTGCGTTTGCATATACCTACCATTACCTCAATTGGTTTAGCAAAACATCCATCATCAAATGGCATCAGGTATCCAAAAGGTCGTTGATTATTATTGTCTTCCTGTGGGTGGTCTCACTGGTACTATATTTCAGTAATTACATGACCGGAATAATGGCGCTGTACTTCCTGAGCTTCCTGCATGTAGTGTTTGAGTTCCCACTCAATCTACAGTCGTTTAAAGACATAGCGCGAGAAATCAGGAACAGATTGGTTCCAGCCGGTAATGAAGCATAAAAGAGTTGATTTCGAAATTATTTCTTCAGGTCGTTCACCAACGATATATATTGGTTCATTGCGTCTTCGCCAGTTAAACCCTCAAGCGCAGACCATGCATCATACTTAGCCTTGGCAATAAAATCAAACGGATTAGATGGTCCTGCATCAGGTGCATCACCTTCAGTAGCCTGTTTGTAAAGGCTGTACAGTTTTAAAAGAATATTATTATCAGGGCGGGTAGTTAACGTCTTGCTGGCTGCTACAGCCTGTTCAAATGTTTCTTGTATGCTCATAGCCCGGAAATTATAATTGCGTTGCTAATGGCAGTTCGTAATAGCTGCTGTTTAGTTCGGTGTTGGCTTTCTCTGCTGCCTCTATAACTGCAAAAGAAGACAATGTCTCACCCTTGTTTCTACGTACTGCTGTTGTGTGCTCAAAATGTGCCGATGGTTTACCATCTTTCGTAACTACGGTCCATCCATCGTCAAGTGTATACACTTCTCTGGTACCCAAATTGATCATTGGTTCAATAGCCAGTACCATTCCTTCTTTCAGGCGCTTTCCGTCTCCCCTTTTCCCGAAATTCGGCACCTGCGGATCTTCATGCAGATTCTTGCCCACTCCATGACCCACCAGTTCGCGCACCACACCATATCCATGTTCCCTGTTGGTGAAATTCTCTACAGCAAACGATATATCGCCTACCCGGTTATGCTCACGTGCCTGCACCACACCTTTGTATACCGACTCCTTAGTTACATTCAATAACTGCAACACCTCGTCCTTAACGTTTCCTATTGCAAAAGTGTAAGCAGAATCGCCATGATAACCGTTCATATAAACACCGCAATCTACTGAAATGATATCTCCATCCTTCAACTCATATTCACTCGGGAATCCATGCACCACTACGTCATTAACCGAAATGCACAATGAGTATTTAAAGCCATTATATCCTTTAAACGAAGGCACACCTCCATTATCCCGGATAAACTGCTCGGCCATTTTATCTATCGAAATAGTTTTGATACCGGGCTTTAAAAATTTTGCCACCTCGGTTAAGGTGGCAGAAACCATTAAAGCACTTTTTCGCATTATTTCAATCTCCTGATTTGATCTGATGTGTATCATAATCTCATCTCTCTCCGGGCTTTCTACGCCCGCCCGATAAACGGGTCACTGATAATTTTTTATGTTGTAAAACGAATATCGAATCAATCTCCCAACCGACTAAGCCTTAGCAGGAACAGCAGCATTACGACCTGTAATTCTACCTGCTTTCATCAGTCCGTCATAATGGTTCATCAGCAAATAGCTTTCAACCTGCTGTAAGGTATCAAGAATTACACCTACACCGATCAGCATTGAAGTACCACCGAAGAACGATGCAAAACCACTGGTTACACCCAACAGTGTAGCAATACCCGGAAGTATACCAGCCATAGCAAGGAAAAATGCGCCTGGCAATGTGATACGATCCATTGTTGTTGCAATATAGTCTGCAGTAGGCTCACCTGGTTTTACACCCGGAATGAAGCTGTTATTACGCTTCAGGCTGTCTGCCATTTCTGTTGGGTTAAAGATCAGAGCTGTGTAGAAATACGTGAACAATATCACCATGATAGCATAGACCAGATTGTACCACAACGAGCGGTTATCAGATAATGCGTGTACAAAACCAGCTGCTCTTTCGTTAGTTGCAAACCCAGTAAAGATTGTAGGAATGAACATCATAGCCTGAGCGAAGATGATAGGCATTACACCTGCAGAATTCACTTTCAATGGAATGAAATCACGTGAACCAGAAATATCTTTTGCTTCAGTTGTGCTACCAATAATTCTGCGAGCATAGTTAAGTGGTATTTTACGTACACCCTGTGTAAGCAGAATAAGACCAATGATAACCGCAATGAACACAGCCAACTCAATCAGGAATATAAGCAGACCACCGCCGCCGCCAATGTTCTTTTGGCTGAACTCCTGAATGATTGAGTGAGGGAAACGTGCAAGGATACCCACCATGATGATCAGTGATGTACCATTACCAATACCTCTGTCAGTTATTTTCTCACCCATCCACATTACAAACAAAGTACCTGCAGTAAGCACTACGATAGTTGATAACCAGAAAAGGAAAGGACTGTAATCAGGAGCTAAAGCCTGAGCATACGAGGGAGAGCGCAGATAAGCAACATATGCGCTTGCCTGAAATGCAGTAACAATTACCGTAAGGTAACGTGTATACATGTTGATCTTGCGCCTGCCGCTGTCCTCTTTCTGCAACTTAGCAACCTGTGGTACTACTATACCGGCAAGCTGCATAAAGATAGATGCAGAGATGTAAGGCATAACACCCAACGCAAAAATAGATGCGCGGCTGAATGCACCACCTGCAAACATGTTCAGAATACCTAGAATACCGCCGGGACCGTTAGCGTCACTCAGCCTTGAAGGGTTGATACCTGGCAACGCTACATAGCAACCAACACGATATACTGCTACCAGCATTATCGTGTACAGGATGCGCCTACGAAGTTCGTCTATGCTCCAGATATTTTTCAGTTTATCAATAAATTTCTTCACGGGAACTGTTGTTAATCAAAAAATGAAATGCGAATAAACGATAAAAGAGGCATTTCACCAAAAAATGCCTGCTTTATGTTAAAGAATCTCGATGGAAGCTCCTGCTGCTGCAATAGCTTCTTTGGCTTTTGCGCTTGCCGCATTTACCTTAAAAGAAATTTTAGCTTTGAGTTCGCCATTGCCCAGTATTTTTACCAGGTCTGTACGATTGATCAAACCATTCATATACAGAATGTCAGGAGAGAATTCGGTTAAACCGTACTTTTCGATCAGGAAATCGAGTTGTCCCAGGTTAAACACTTTGTAATCAACACGGAATGGATTCTTAAATCCGCGTTTTGGCATACGGCGCTGAATTGGCATCTGGCCGCCTTCGTGCCCTATCTTGGTCTTAGCACCGGTTCTTGCCTGCTGACCTTTTGTACCTTTTGTAGCGGTACCACCGTGTCCGCTACCTTCACCGCGACCAATACGCTTTACTTTCTTAACAGAACCTTTTGCAGGTTTCAGATTGTGTAATTGCATGTTTACAATTTTTGAACTTGCGCGGAATGTATAACCGCTCGCAAATCAGATTAACTAATTATTTTACTTCTTCTACTTTCACCAGATGATGAACGGCCTTAACCATACCTAAAATCTGTGGTGTTGCTTCTACTTCAACCGAAGAAAGCATTTTACGCAGGCCCAACGCTTTAAGAGTACGCTTCTGGCGCTCCATACGGTCGATTCCGCTTTTTACCTGTGTTATTTTTATCTTAGACATATAATTCAATGTTTAAAACCCCAACCCCTAAAGGGGCTTTATCTTTGATACTATTTTTTAAAAACCTTTTTTCTTAAACCAATTCCCTGCGTTGTTCACGCTTCCCTTTTAGGGAGGTTGGGAGGGTTTTACCCGTTAAACACCTTCTTCAGGCTAATGTTACGGTCTTTCGCTACCTTAATTGGTTCGCGCAGCATACCCAATGCTGTGAACGTAGCTTTTACCACGTTGTGCGGATTTGCAGAACCCAGTGATTTAGAAAGAACGTCAGTGATACCTGCAGCTTCTAATACCGCACGCATGCTGCCTCCTGCTATTACACCAGTACCGTGTGCTGCTGGCCTGATCATCACCTTTGCAGCACCCTCCTTAGCGAGCTGCTCGTGTGGTATAGTGCCATGCATTACCGGAACCTTGATGAGGTTTTTCTTAGCATCATCAATACCCTTGGTAATTGCTTCCTGTACTTCTTTTGCTTTTCCCAGACCATGACCTACAACGCCCGCACCGTTACCTACAACGACAAGCGCTGAAAAACTAAATGCACGGCCACCTTTTGTTGTTTTAACAACACGGTTGATAGCCACCACTTTTTCATGAAGTTCGAGGTCGCCCCCTTTTACTCTGGTTAATTGTTGCTTCGCCATTTTATTTTTTATTAGCCGATGGGATACCTGACAAATGCCATCCCCACTCTACTTTGTTTAATATTGTTTCACTGCATTACCAACACTAAGGCTGGCCTGCTTATTTTTAGAATTTCAATCCGCCCTCGCGTGCTCCGTCAGCTACTGATTTCACACGACCGTGATACAAATAACCACCACGATCAAAAACACAAGCCTGTACTCCTAATGCCAAAGCCTTCTGAGCAACCATTTTACCAACGTTCATTGACTTTTCTACTTTATTACCTGCAATAGCTGCGATATCCTTATCACGTGAGCTAACTGCTGCAATGGTAGTACCGTTATCATCGTTGATCAGCTGCGCATAAATATCCCTGTTGCTGCGGAATACAGACAGTCTTGGTTTTGATGCTGTACCATGTAATTTGGTACGGATACGCCAGCGAAGTTTCTGACGACGTATAACTTTTGGATCTATTGACATTTTATCTCTGTTTTACGGGCTCCCCTTGTTTTAAAAGGAGGCTACCGGATTTTATAAATTTATTTACCTTTTCTACTGACCTTCCAACTCAATTCACTGGTTCTATCTATCAGCTTTCAACCTCTTATCTTACTTACCAGCCGACTTACCTGCTTTACGACGAACGATCTCATCAGAGTAACGAACACCTTTTCCTTTGTATGGTTCTGGCTTACGTAAGCTGCGTAATTTAGCGGCTACCTGACCCAGCAATTGCTTGTCGTTAGACTCAAGGATGATCCTTGGGTTCTGACCTTTTTCAGCAGTTGCAGATGCCTTGATTTCCTTTGGCAATTCAAATATGATATTGTGAGAGAAGCCCAGTGCCAGGTCAATTGTCTGACCAGTAACTGCAGCACGATAACCCACACCTACTAATTCAAGTTCTCTTTTAAACCCTGTAGTTACACCAGTAACCATGTTAGCTACCAGCGAACGGTATAAACCGTGCAATGCGCGGTGACGGATCTGATCTGTAGGACGCTCAACAACAATGTTTCCGTCTTCAACTTTTACCTTGATATCACGATCGATCAACTGCCTTAATTCACCCTTTGGTCCTTTAACTACTAATTCATTTGCCGGAGTTACATTTACTGTAACACCACTCTGAAGAACAACAGGTTTTTTACCTATACGAGACATAACTTATTCTTTTTAAAACTTTTTTTATAACTGGCTGTATTCAGTAACCGTATAGAGAACTTAAATTGTCAGCCTTTTCTATTTTACAAATCAGCAAACCTTGCTGATCATTAATAAATATTACACATTACTTCACCACCTACGTTCTTAGTACGTGCTTCTTTATCAGTCATTACTCCTTTAGAAGTAGAGATAATAGATACACCAAGACCGTTCTGTACGCGACGGATTTCATTTGGTTTTGCGTATTGACGCAAACCCGGACGGCTGATCCTTTCAAGAGATTTGATAGCCGGTTCTTTAGTCTGAGCATCATACTTAAGAGCGATCTTGATCACACCTTGTTTTGAATCATCTTCAAACTTGTACTTCATTATGTATCCTTTTTCATAAAGGATCTCAGTGATACGCTTTTTCAAATTAGACGCAGGAATCTCCACGATACGGTGGCGGGCCATTTGCGCGTTACGGATACGGGTGAGATAGTCTGCTACTGGATCTGTTACCATTTTTTGAATTAATTTTTGTAAAAAATTTTGTTACGAGTATCTGATGCAGTTGCACACCAGACTTTGAAACTTTGTCCGCCTTGGCGGATACTACCAGCTTGCTTTACGTACACCTGGTATCTTGCCATCCAATGCCATATCGCGGAATACAAGGCGACATACACCGAAGTAGCGCATGTAACCCCTTGGGCGACCTGTAAGCTGGCACCTGTTCCTCAAACGTACCGCTGAAGAGTTCTTAGGAAGTTTATCCAAACCTGCATAATCTCCTGCTTCTTTCAATGCGGCGCGTTTTGTGGCGTAATGGGCTACCATTTTCTCACGTTTGCGCTGGCGGGCTTTTACTGATTCTCTAGCCATAGTTGTTTTTATCTTTTTGGTATCTAGTTGTTAGTATTTAGTAGATGGTCAGAACGGAATGTACTAATCAAAATGTCTATCTACTACCTACTACTTACTATCTACTCAATTATTATTTACCTGTTTTTTCCATGTTAGTAAATGGCATACCCATTTCCTTCAAAAGTTCGTAGGCTTCTTCGTTCGTTTTTGCTGTTGTTACAAACGTGATATCCATACCGGAGATGCGTGCGATCTTATCAATGTTGATCTCAGGGAAGATGATCT
>CAIKOJ010000105.1 GCA_903829015.1 uncultured Bacteroidota bacterium | reverse complement strand
GTCTTTCTGCGGATATCCTTGATGAAGTTTTCTGTGGACTGCTTTTTCTTTGATTCCATGTTTACATTTTTTGTTGGTTAACAATGGAAACACTATCTAAAGTTATGTTCTTTTCAGCCCACTTTATGCTGACGATTTACAGGTACTACAGGTAACTCAATTACCTGGTCTATTGGCACAAATTGTTCTCATGGTTCTTTGGCCGGCTTTCCTGGTACTTTAAGTTCAAACGGCGGTACTGTTACTCCATCAGGTGTTACTTATACTCCAACACCGGGTTATACAGGTTTCGACCAGTTTGTTATACAGGCTACAAATGGTACAAGTACTTCAAGTGCAACTGTTAACGTTACAGTAAATGCAGCACCTGCTGTTACTTACTCTGTAAATAACGTTTCTTGTAATGGCGGTAACAATGGATCGATCACCATTTCAGCTACTGGCGGCACAGGCACACTTACTGGTACCGGCACTTACTCAAGCCTTAGCGCAGGATCATACAGCTATACAGTAGTTGATGCTATTGGTGGTAAAAATACAGTAACTCCTTCTGTTACACAGCCATCGGCTATCAGCGTGAGCCTTACACCAACCAATGTTTCTTGTAACTCCGCAAACGGAGGTAACAACAGCAACGGTAGTATCTCATCTTCAGTAACTGGCGGTACAGGTTCTTATTCATATTCGTGGGCACCAGGCGGGGGAACATCAGCAAATCCTACAGGCAAAGCACCAGGAACCTATACAGTAACCGTAACAGATGGTAACAGTTGTACAAAAGCAGGTTCTGCAACAATCAGTGAGCCAACAGCTATCGCTGTAACTACTACTGTAACAAACGTTAGCTGCACTAGCACTAACAACGGTAGCATTTCGACTTCAGTATCAGGTGGTACTGGTTCTTATAGCTATGCATGGACCCCTTCAGGTAGCGGTGCTACTAAAACAGGTGTTACTGCTGGTACCTACAGCGTAACTGTTACAGACGCTAACAGCTGTACTAAAACAGTTGCTGCAACAGTAACTCAGAACACAGGCGCTTCAAGCACGATTACCGGTAGCAATACTGTATTGGGTGGATTAACATACACTTACAGCGGACCTTCAGGAATGAGTAGCTACTCATGGGCTATTTCAGGCGGTAACCACGTATGCGACGCTCATTGTCACCATCATGGCAGCCACAGCTGCGGAAGCGGATGCGACCACAATGGTCAGGCATGTACTTCTTCATGCCATCATCATAGCAGCCACAGCTGCTCTAACCAGCACTACGGCGACCACCATTGCGGCAGCAAATGCCATCACGGTTCAGGTCACTCATGTAATGCAAATTGCGACCATTACGGAACTTCTTGTAATTCTGCGTGTCACCACCACAGCTACCACCATTGCGGTCACACCCATTGCGGTAGTGCAGCAATTTCTGGTTCAACTACCGGTTCAAGTGTGAACATCTCAACTCCTTGCTGTGCAGGTGTTTACACAGTTACTTTAACAACTACCAATTCAACAGGTTGCAGCAGCACCAGTGCAATGGCAGTAACAGTAACACCAAGTTCACAGGTTACGTTGTACTCTAACATATATGTTACAGGTTCTGGTAATCACCCTGCTATCACAAAATCTGCATTGGCTTCTGATATTAAAGTGTTTAACAGAGGTAACTCGAATGCAGGCAAACGTGACCGCAATCAGAGTCACTACGCTTCAATCTGGAACAGCACAACCGGTATTGTTTCTAGTGCAGTTGTAAGCAGCCCAAAAACAGTAACACTTGGTGGCGGTCCTGCTTACCAATACGTAATTACTGTGCCAGCTAATGGTTCGTACCTGATCGTTGGTAAATCTGAAGTTTCTTCTTCTGCATACAGCGGAGGGTCGGTAACGATCTATAACGGAACAAAAGCAGGTAACCACGATAGCGACGACGATGATGATGATGATGAAGATGACATCAATTCTTGCAACAACACGATCGTTAAATTCCATTCTATACTTAAAGATGCAAAAGGAAAATGTGTTGAAGGTAATACACAATTGCAGCACGGCTCTCTGATGGTAATGGTATCACCAGCTACGCTTGAATTTGAAGATACAACTGCACTTATGCCGATTGTTTATGAATCAGTAGAAGGTGACTGGAGCGTATCCGTAACTGCCGATCCTCCATATGGCTTCTATGCTGTTCCTGGTGACGCGCTTTCTACAAGCCTTACAGACAGTGTTCTTTCTGCTGTACAGTTCGAGGTAGTTGATACAGGTAGTGAGTGGACTAACACAAAGCTGACACACACTATTCAGCATAAAGCCGCTGAGCGTATTGCACATTCTAGCCCTAAAATGGTGAACCTGAGGACTAACAAACCTTCAGCAGTTAACATTAACCCTAACCCTGCTACAGATATGATCAACGTTGTACTTCCTAATTTCGAAGGTTCTGCAACATTATCTATCTACAATGTAACAGGCCAGAAAGTTGCTGAAAAACCAATACACATTGTAGGTGGCGAATCAGTAAGTATGGATATCTCTTCTCTGGTACCAGGTGTATACATGGTTACTGCAGAAAATCAGGCAGGTAAAGGTACCGGCCGATTGATCAAGAAAGAGAAATAAGAATTGAGATTTGTTTAAAAGAAAGCGGCTCCTATTTGGGAGCCGCTTTTTTAATTAGTACCTGAACTGTGTCCGGAAATTTCATCAACTTTCATTTGCAACTGGTGTTTCAGATCTTTCCAGATCTTCACCTGCTTAGCGACTTTGGTAAGTGTGCCCAAAGAAGAAATATGTTGCTCTACAGATGCCATACAAGGCTGCAGCACTTTACTTGTAAAATAATTTACTGCTGCCAACCTGCGTTCAGCCAGCCGTTCGTCGTCCATGGTTGCTATCAACTCATGTATCTGTTTATGAAACCCACCCGCATGTTTTTGCGCCTTGGTGAGATCATCTACTATTTGCTGGTACAGCTCTATGTTTTTTTCTTTAGGTCCGGTTTTTCTTTTCAATATTTCGGGCAGCAATTGTTCGGTATAAATGATCAGGTCGGTAAACGAAAATATTTTACGTAATTGCGATTCCAATGCAGCGCGCTTACTTTGGGTGAGTATTTCTTCAAGCTCATCTTCTTCATTTTCGTTGCGTGCAAACTCAATCACGCGTTCGTCCACAATTATATTATTTGTCACAAGTTTACTTCTCAGCACCAGCCCCTGCATACTGGTGCACCGGCTCAGTGCCACATATACCTGTCCGGGTGCAAATGACTGGTTGAGATCCACAACTGCTTTCTGCAATGTGAGTCCCTGGCTTTTATGAACTGTTACCGCCCATGCCAGCCGCACAGGGTATTGTGTAAAACTGCCCGATTCTTCTTCCTCTATTTCACCTTTTTGTGTATTAAGTGTATAGCGCATATTCCGCCACGTCTCCAGTTCCAGCAGCAAGGCTTCATTTTCTTCATCTCCCGGAAAGTTCACCCATATCCCTTCAACATTTATTTTCGCCACAGATCCTATTCTTCCGTTGTAATACCGCCTTGGTGTTTGCAGGTCGTTCTTTACAAACATGATCTGTGCACCTTCTTTCAGGTACAGCATTTCTTCAGTAGGTAGGTTTTTCGGGTTGAACTCATTTCTGATATCTCCCTTAAAACTGTGTACCTTACCCGGCAACTGCTCCAGCGATATCTTGTTGATCTCATCTGCAATGCGGTTATGAGTAGATAGAATTATATAACCGGGTTCCTGCTGCGGCTTAGGGTCGTACTGCAGATTCAGTGTGTCTATATCCTGTTGCAAAACCTGCCCGTTTCGAATACGGTTAAGGATATCAATGAACCCTTGTTCCTTTTGTCTGTATATCTTCTTCAGCTCTATATATAGCGGTGGATTTTCACGAAGCACTTTAGAGTCAAAAAAATAAGGGCTTTGATAATAATGCCTGAGGATATCCCAGTCTTGCTCAGGTGCTACCGGTGGCAATTGAAACAGGTCGCCGATAAATACCATCTGCACACCGCCAAAAGGTTGATGCCAGTTTTTGCGCACATGCCGCAGTACCAGATCTATGGAATCGAGCAGATCACAGCGCACCATACTTACTTCGTCAATGATCAGCAGCTCTAGCTTGCGCAGCAATTTTAGTTTGGTTTCCCTGAGTTTAAGATTGGCGAGCAGCGAATGTTTATCCTGTGTATTTTCTCCCTGCCGGCCAAAGCCCCCTGCGGAGCCAGGCACAAACGGACCGAATGGTAATTGTAGAAATGAATGTATTGTTTCTCCGCCTGCGTTGATGGCGGCCACACCTGTTGGCGCAACCACGGCACACTGTTTGCGTGTTTGCGTACGAATATATTTCAGAAACGTAGTTTTGCCCGTGCCAGCCCGGCCCGTTAGAAACAGATTTTCATTGGTGTCCCTCACAAAAGAAACCGCCTTCTGAAAAATGGAATTGGAGGTGTCAACTGCTTCTGTTGTGGTTTCGGGCATCTTATTATTTACTTATAGTGTGGGTTTGGTTTGTTAAACCTAAAGCGCATTTAATGCAGTGATGAAGTTATTAATCTCTTCTTCCTTAGTATCCCATGCGCACATGAGTCTCACTTCATGCGTGCTGTCTTTCCATACGTAAAACGGATAATGCTCCTGCAGTGGTTCGTACCACTCACGTGGTATTTCGGCAAATATGGCGTTGGCTTGTGTTGGCCTGGTGATGTTAATCTTAGAATTTTGTTCCAGCGCACTTCTCAGCATGGTGGCCATATTGTTGGCGTGGGTTGCTGTCTTGCGCCAAAGGTCATTTTCCAGCATAGCTTCAAACTGGGCTGCTATAAATCTGGTTTTAGAAGCAAGCTGAATAATTTGTTTGTGTTTGTATGCTATGTGTTTCGAAAGTTCTTTATTAAAAACAACTACCGCCTCGCCAAACATCATACCTGCTTTTGTACCACCCAGCGAAAGTATATCTACCCCGGCCTTGCCACTTATATCTTTCAGTTCACAACCCAGCGATGCCGCAGCATTAAAAAACCTCGACCCATCCATGTGCAGATATAATCCGTTCTGCCTGGTCACATCTGCAATTGCCCGTATTTCTTCAGGAGTATAAACAGTTCCATATTCCGTTGCCTGTGTTATCGACAGCATCGCCGTTTGAGGATAGTGCACATCACCCTTTCTGATGAGTCGCTCCTGTATGGTAGCAACATCAAGTTTACCATCGTCATTTGCTTTCAGCGGAAAGAACCTGCATCCGGTAAATGTTTCGGGCGCAGAAGATTCGTCGTTATAGATGTGCGAAGTGTCGGCGCATAATACAGCGTTGTATGAATGAGTGGCACTGCTGATGCTGAGCAGGTTGGCACCGGTTCCGTTAAATACAAAATAGACATCCACATCAGCATCAAAGATCTCTCTGAACTTCGATACAGTGCGCGCAGTTATTTCGTCAGCTCCATAAGAGCGGGCGTGTTGGGTATTCGCTTTTGTCAGTGCCTCCATCATTTCCGGCAGCACTCCGGCGTAGTTATCGCTGGCAAAACTCTTCATGCAAAAATTGTTTAGGCGATAAAATTAAGTGTTTTCCGTACCTTAGTACGGTAAAAATTGTAAGTATGAAATACATATCGCTTTTTTTACTTGTCGGCGTTCTGTCTTTTTCTGCACTTGCACAGCATTCCATTCAGCTAAGAAATCTTTGGGCCGAACCGCAGGTACATGTGTTGTTTAATGGGTATAAAGTTTCATTTGCCATTAGAGATATCAACAAGACACTGCAACTGCTGGCAGAAACCGGTGATACTACCTATGGCTTAAAGAGTGGCCTCGATACCTCAAAGCAATATTATGCCGAGTTGTTTCCCGGCTACCGAACAGAATACCACAATACATTGCAGCCATTGATACAGAAAGGTGTGGGTGCTTTTTTGCTGTATAAGGGTATGGCTCTTGTAGAAAACATCCGAAAGAAAAAAGTAAAAAAAATCACGATTGATGCGCAGCCACTCATAGGTGGCGTAAATGTTGCTGACCTAAAATTCTTCGACCCCGATACAGGTGCAATGATCTTTAACGGACAAATGCCCGACATAATGAAGAATGCCGATCTGGGCATAGATTATTAACGGGTACCCACCGAAACATTTATACGCTAAGCAAATCTGCCGTTACTTTGCAATCTATGGCAGGCAATGAATTGGAAATTTTAAGTACCATTATAAAAAAGCGCAGGTCGGTAAGCTGGGCTAAGATGAACGGACAGTTGATTCCCGACGCTCAGATCAATCAGTTACTGGAACTTGCCCACTGGGCACCAACCCATGGACGTACCGAGCCATGGAAATTTTTGGTGTATGCCGGCGAGGCACGGAAAACTTTTGGTAAGTCTCATGCCGACCTCTACTGGCAGCACACTCCCGAAGACAAGCGGCAACAAGCCACCTACGACAAATTATTACGTAATACAGATTTGGCCTCCCATCTGGTCATTGCTATTATGAAGAGAGGCGATAACCCCAAAATTCCGCAGATAGAAGAAGTGGCCGCTGCCTCAGCCGCAATTCAAAACATACTATTAGGAGCTGAAGCACTGGGTATTTCGTCGTTGTGGAGCACCGGCGGTCTCACCCACAGTCATGTATTAAAAGAGCATTTGCAACTACATCCCGACGATATTGTTATGGGACTATTATTCCTTGGATATACAAATGAGCCCGCCAAAGACGGAATACGCAACAGCCCTTATGCCGAAAAAGTAGAATGGATGTAGGCTGTTGTCTATTTCTATTTTCAACCATCAGCGCGAAACATTAGCTCGTGCAATTGAAAAGTGCCGGACAAACTGAAAAAAACACAGCTTTTTCAGATGAATTTTAATATTATGAAGTATCTTTCCGCTTTAAAAGGAAATGTATGCAAAAAATCGTTTTATTTGTTCTTACTCTTAGCATCTTCACGCTGTCATGCGATAAAACGGTAAAACAGGGTCTTGTTTATACTGTTACCAACGATGTGCAGGATAGCATTATGAAAGATGTGTTTATCCCGGACTCTGGTACATACACTATGCCCGTAAAAGTTAAATTCTTTACCGGCTATCAAAATGACTATGTGAAACTGGTGCTTACAGGGCTGCCTTCAGATATCTTGGTTTCGCACGATACTTTTACATCAATTCCTAACTTCACCGAAAATTTTGTATTCACCACTTATCATGTGGCGCTTGGTGTTCATCCGGTTACACTTACGGCTTATACCGAAACTGCTGTTCCACAGATATACAATTTTAACGTTACAGTGATTCCCGCTGATTGTGCAAAATTATTCTGGGGCAATCTGGTGGGCACCAGTGCCTGCACTTCCCGCAGCTATTCCTCATCTGCAACAGGCGTTTCATCAGGTACTACAAATAAACTGATCATCAACAATTTTGGTGGCTACGGTCTCCATTGCGATGTGGTAGTGGATCTGAACTGCGACAATGCTACACTTAATATACCATATGCCAACTACGGCAACGGTGTTATGCTTTCTGGTACTGGTACTTTCACTGCCGACAGCATGATGATTAACTATGTGGCTACATCTATCCCTACAGGTGGCGGCGAAAGTTGCTCTGTAGTCTATAAGAGATAACCATTTAGTGCCAACCTTTAACTTTTAATAATGAAAAAACTACTTTTTTTATTAACGGCATTATTCCTCGTTTTATACGCCTGTAAGAAAGAAAAGGTTACGCCATTTACTTTTAGCGTGAATAACATAACCGACATGACTATGTCGAGCGACACTACCGTATATTTTCCGGTACAGATTGGATTGCTTTCCGGCACGCAGGAAACCGTAACATTATCTGTAAGTGGCCTGCCGGCGGGTGTTGTTGCCACACCTACATCTGTTAACGGCATTCCATCATTTAGTAATACATTTACATTCACCTCCAACCATGCTGCCGCAGGTACGTATAAGATTACAGTCACTGCAAGCAGCGTTTCTACGGGCACTAAAAATTACAGTTTTAACCTCACAATTTTTCAGTCGAACTGTTTGCCACATCTTGTAGGCACTTATGCCGGAGCCGATGCATGTATATCCGGAATATGGCATTATACTTCAATTGCGACAGCATCCACTACAGCCGGTAAACTAAGTGTAAATAATTTAGGCGGATTGGGAACCTTCATAGACCTGGATTTCACGGTAGATTGTGCAGCAGATTCTATTACTATTTTTAAACAACAATTGAACTCTACACATTGGTTGCGCGGCCATGGGTCATTTACTTCAAATACCATTACTATTCATTATGGAGTTTTAGATTCTTTTAGTGCTGTTACCGATAGCTGTACTGCAATATTGACAAAATAACCGTTGAAAGTTTAAAATCATGTCAAGTCCTTCATTCTATACACGCCTGCAAAAAGAATTGCAGGAAATTAAAGACGCTGGCCTATACAAGCAAGAGCGCATTATTGAGTCACCGCAGGGTGCTGAAATCATTGTGAATGGCCAGACGGTGCTGAATTTCTGTGCTAACAATTATCTGGGTCTTTCGTCTCACCCCAAAGTAATTGCTGCTGCACATACTACCGTCGACGACCGCGGATATGGTATGAGTTCTGTGCGTTTTATTTGTGGTACGCAGGACATTCATAAAGAATTGGAAGAGAAGCTTTCTACATTTTTGGGTGTAGATGATTCAATATTATACGTAGCATGTTTTGATGCCAACGGAGGTGTTTTTGAACCGCTGCTGGGCGAAAACGATGCGATTATTTCTGATGAGCTGAACCATGCATCGATCATAGATGGGGTGCGCTTATGCAAAGCCCGCCGTGGGAGATACCTGCATAACGACATGGCTGACCTGGAAGCGCAGCTCCAGGCAAACATGGACGCGCGCACCAGGATCATCGTTACCGACTCCGTTTTTTCAATGGATGGTACAATAGCGCAGCTGGATAAAATTTGTGACCTTGCTGATAAATATGATGCACTGGTGATGATCGACGAAAGTCATTCATCTGGTTTTATGGGCCCAACCGGTAGGGGTGTACATGAGTTGTGCGGTGTGATGGGTAGGATTGATATCATCACCGGCACTATGGGCAAAGCCCTGGGTGGTGCATCGGGTGGTTTTACCAGCGGACGTAAAGAGATCATAGATATGCTGCGCCAGCGCAGCCGGCCATACCTGTTCTCCAATTCTCTGGCACCATCTATAGTGGGTGCAACAATTGCTGTGCTGGATATGCTAAGCGAAACAACAGAACTGCGTGATAAGCTCGAAGAAAATACCATGTACTTCCGCAAGCGTATGACAGATGCTGGTTTTGATATTAAGCCTGGTACACACCCTATTTGTCCGCTCATGTTGTACGATGCAGTCGTAGCGCAGAAGTTTGCAGCCCGCATGCTCGAAGAAGGTATTTATGTTGTTGGTTTCTTCTTCCCTGTGGTGCCAAAAGGTAAGGCGCGTATCAGAGTACAGATATCAGCTGGCCATAAGCGCCATCACCTCGACAGGGCTATCGATGCCTTTATTAAAGTGGGCAAAGAGCTGGGCGTGCTGAAAGGGTAACATAATTTAGTTTCAGATTTTTCATTTCGATCAATAGTGAACTTACAAGCCAAAGGGGAATTTAATGTCAAACTAAAACCACTCACCGATGAGCGGGAAATTCCCCTTTTCGGGCGGATGAGTATTGACAAGGAATTTAGCGGAGACCTGGTTGGCACCAGTCTGGGACAAATGCTCAGCGCCGGTACAGCAATTCCAAATTCTGCCGGATATGTGGCAATAGAAAAAGTAGACGGAACACTGCATGGCAGGCAGGGTACTTTTGTATTGCAACACAATGCAACAATGGATAAAGGAGTGGGTATCCTCAACATTATCGTTGTGCCCGATTCAGGTACAGATGAGTTACTTGGTTTAACAGGAAATCTGAAGATCATCCGCAAAGACGGAAAACACTTCTACGAATTCGATTACGAGCTTCCCGAATAGAGACCTCCAAATACTTATTGCCTTTCAATTACAAACCTCGATACGTTTGTTGATGCACCGTTTGAGAGCCTCAGCAGATACATTCCATTAGGAATGTTGTTTCCCAACGATAATTGTGCTTCAACGTTTCCACTATGTGGCGCTATCATTTGGTGGTATACATTTCTACCGTCTATGCTCGTGATCTCCACACTAATAGCAGCATCGCTGGCACATGTTCCTTTGATAGTAAATGTTCCGTTGTTCGGATCAGGAGCCAGGGTTACTGAAATGTTGTTGTTGGTTGTGAGATCGTTCACACTCGTAGTACCCCAGTTCACTTTACGGATCCGGTTGTTGTGGCTGTCAGCAATGTATAGATTATCCGATGCATCAAGCGCCACACCAATTGGATACGAAAGTGCTGCACTGGTAGCAGGGCCGCCGTCACCTGCAAGCCCGCCATATCCATTACCGGCAATAGTGGTAATAATACCCGACGGGCTGATCGACCTGATCCGATTATTGTTGAGATCCGAAAAAAGAATATTACCCTTATGATCAACAGCAATTCGTTTTGGTCCGTAAAGAGATGCAGTCATGGCACTGCCGCCGTCTCCGGCAAACCCCGGCATCATTATATCTCCGCACACCCTTGTCATAACGCCGGCAGGAGTTACTTTGCGTATGATGTTGTCCCAGTAATCAGCTATATACACATTGCTGTTAGTATCTACAGCGATACCTGAAAGTCTTCTGTTTGATGGAAACCAAAGCTCGCCGGTATAGCCATAAGCCCCACCGGTAAGCGTGGCATCAAAACCACCAACCAATGTTGTAATGATTCCGGTTGTGCTCACCTTCCGGATAGCCATGTTGCCTGCGTCAGAAATGTACAGATTACCTGTTTTGTCTACCGCTACATCAAACGGCTCGTACAATGATGCTGTTTGCGCAAGTCCGCCATCACCACTGAAGATACCCACACCGTTGCCTGCAACAGTACTGATCACACCCGCAGCATTCACTTTTCTGATGACATTGTTTTTATTATCTGCGATATACAGATTGCCGGCATGGTCTGTTGCCAGTCCATAAGGAGTATTCAGTTGTGCAGCACTTGCCGGACCGCCGTTGCCACTATAACCTGCTGCGCCAGTTCCGGCTACCGTAGTTATAATACCGGCAAAGTCTATCTTTCGCACTACTGAGGCACCAGGCTCAGAGTAGTAAATATTACCGGCATCATCGGTAGTTATCGCCCACGGACTTCCTATTGTAGTATTAATGGCGGGGTTGCCGTCCCCGGTACTTCCGCCGCTGCAGCCGGCAATAGTGTACATGATCTGCGCCTTAACCGGCAATACAAAAGCTGTTAGGGCAAATAAAATCGGATAGATCTTTTTCATAAGTAGGTTATATTAGTAAATGAAGATACGAAATTATTTATGGAAAAATCAAAATGTGGAATGCTTCTGCCGCCATCTGGTGCACCAATGGTGACACTTGCTATAGTTTAGGACGAACAATGACCTGTGGGAAAACTCTGCACTAACCAACCCCAAGCCAAACGAAAGTTACAAATCCAATTGAAATACTTTTTGTTCTTTATTTTCAGTGAATCCGGCTTGTAAGTAAAACTTGTGTGCATCACTTCTTTTAACGCTACTTCTTACCCTAAGGCGGTTACATTTTTTAATAGCACACCATGGTTTTATATGATCGATCAACATTTTCCCAATGCCGGAACCCCTTAGCTGCTCATCTACCACAATGCCGCCAATCTCGCAAAAAGAATGGCTTTCAATACGAATGGCATAGAAAGCATGTATCCAGCCCACTACATTATTGTCCGTTACTGCCACATATGCCACATCATTCGTGCTTTCTAATATATCAGCAATTTGCCGGGCTGTATCGGTAATAATCATATTATAGCCCAGTTGGCGGGAAAGTGATGCAACTGCAGCTGCGTCATCAACTGAAATATTTCTTACGGTAATATTCATTTGTTTCGTTGCCTATAAAAGTAAACTTAAAAATTGAATGTGATATTGATAACCATCACGTAGTAATCTCGTATACACATTCGAAAACATAGGCGCTCAAGGGTACTCGAAAAATCGAATTTCATCTAAAAGGTAAGTCAAACCACAAGCCAACACCCCGTTATTAACCAAAAGTTCAGTTTTAGTCTATTTGATTCCGTATTTTGGAATATTATTCCGCTACGCGGATAAAAATAGCTGTGTGCCAGAATTAGTTTATCTGATAATCAATGAGTTAGCACTTTGGCACGTAGTTGGTTATATACCATTCAACAACAACTAAACAACTAATTCTAAACAAACTAAATCTACTAAAAATGAAAAACATCGTAAAATCACTCGCAATCACTGCCGCTGTATTAGGTTTCGCTAACAGCACATTCGCACAGGCTTCTGCTACAGCTTCTGTAACAGCCAACATCATCACTCCTATCACCATCGTTAAGACGGTTGATATGAACTTCGGTAACGTAGCCGTTTCTGCTACAATCGCAGGTACTGCTGTACTGGCTCCTGCAGGTACACGTACTACCGGTGGTGCTGGTGGTGTTACTTTACCAGCCAACACGGGTACTGTTACTGCTGCTACCTTCACAGTATCTGGTGAGCCTACTTTTACTTATGCAATCACTTTGCCAAGCTCTGCAACTATAACTGATGCGAGCTCACATACAATGACTGTTAACTCATTCTCCAGCAACCCATCTTCAACAGGTGTATTAAGCGGTGGTGGTTCTCAGACTTTAACTGTAGGTGCTACACTTAACGTATTGGCTGGTCAGGCTTCTGGTTCTTATACCAACGCAACAGGTGTACCAGTAACAGTTAACTATAACTAATACCAAAATAGTTTCACAACAATAAACGCAAAACGCCCCTCTTTGGGGCGTTTTACTTTTTATGGTTCTCCAAGCGTTTTTCAAATCTGGAAAGGAGAATGTGGATACATTTTCCCTATTTTTATGTTTGTGAAAATTTCGCCGTTCAAACAAATAGGTCTGGGCCTAATGCATCTGTTCTACCCCCGGCTGTGTGAGGGTTGCAATAAACCATTGGTTGCTGGTGAAGAATTATTATGTGTGGGTTGCGCTGTAGAGCTGCCCGAAACCAATTACCACAACATCAGCGATAATGAAAGCGCACTTAGGTTTGCAGGTCGTATCCCGTTTCAGTATGCCACTACTCTGGCTTATTTTACAAATGATGGTCTGCTCCAGCACTTATTACATGGATTGAAATACAAAGGAAAACAAGAAATAGGCTATTACCTGGGCCGAAGGCTTGGTTTGGGGCTACGGGAAACAGATTGGATTGCGTCAGTTGACTTGATCATTCCCGTGCCACTTCATATTACAAAACAAAATAGCAGAGGTTTTAATCAAAGTAAACTGATAGCCGATGGAATTGCATCGGTTACGAACCAGCCTGTATCTGAGGGAATGCTAACTCGCGTTAGAAACACCGAAACACAAACTCATAAAACCCGTACGGAAAGGGTTAATAATATGCAGGATGCTTTTACCATCACTGCGCCCGGCACACTCACAAATAAGCATATATTACTATGCGACGATGTACTCACAACCGGGGCAACTTTAGAGGCCTGTGCGCTCGCATTATTGGCCGCAGAAGGCGTAAAAATAAGTATCGCAACCATTGGTATTGCCGTGTAGTAACGTGTATATTTGCACTGTTTTTGACTGCAGGTATTGGTTATATAAATATTTCGCCTTACCTTAACCGATTAATGGCTAAATGCTATTGATTAAAATGATTTATTAACAACAGAATTTATGAAGAAACACTTATTAGCATCATTAATTTTATTGTCTTCAATAAACCTGTTTGGTGCGGGCTATCAGTTAAATCTGCAGGGCATCAGGCAAATGGCACAAGGCGGAACCGGAACGGCATGGCCTTGGGATGCTTCAACAATATTTTACAATCCGGCTGGTCTTGCACGCCTAAAAAACATTCAGGCTTATGCCAGTATTGTATTTTTAATGCCATCAACAGCATACGGAAGCAATATGTCGTCGGCAAGAACGCATCAGCAAACGTTTACTCCATTCAATATTTATATCGGCGGACCAATACAGGAGGACAGCAGATTCGCATTAGGCCTGGGCGTTTATAATAACGCAGGTCAGGGTATGAAATGGGATGACGACTGGCAGGGTGCTTACATGGTGCAGTCAGTTAATTTTAATGCTATCATGTTTCAGCCTACACTTAGCTACCGTATCAGTAACTTCCTTTCTGTAGGTGCAGGTTTTGTGTATGGCACAGGCACATTTGATATGACACAGGCTTTGCCGGTTCATGGTCAAAATGGTCCTCAGATCATATACGGTAATAACGGTCAGGCGCACTTAAAAGGAACTGCAAGTGGCGTAGGATTCAATGCAGGACTGCATTTTAAACCTAGCGACAATTTTCAGATTGGTTTAACTTACCGCTCACAGGTTACTATGGATGTAACAGGAGGTTCGGCTTATTTTACGGTTCCAACTTCTTTACAAGACAAATTTCCTAACACACATTTCAATACATACCTGCCATTGCCTCAGGTTGCTTCAATCGGTATTGGTGTAAGACCAGCTGAGCGACTCACTGTCAATTTCGACCTGAGCTATGTAGGTTGGAATTCTTATGATTCTCTGAAGATCAATTTTGATCAGCAAACCGATGCATTGCAAAACATGCATGCGCCAAGGCATTATAAAAATACATGGGTACCAAGGATCGGTGCTAACTACAAGATCAGCAAAGTGGTTTCTGTTATGTTAGGTGGCAACTACGATGCTTCTCCGGTTCCTGATAACTATGTTTCTCCAGATCTTCCGGATGCAGACCGCGTAAACATTACCTGCGGTGCTTCTATTAAACCATTCCACAGGTTTACAGTAATGGCTGCTTTTGAAGGCACCTCTTCTGTAAAAAGGACAGGCAAATACACTTATGGTAACTTTGAAGGTACCTATAAAACAGAAGCTCTGTCAGTTGGATTGGGCGTATACTATAATTTATAAAAACTGTAAAAAAATTTAGGATGAGAAAAATATATGTCATTGGAGCTTTAGCGTTATTATTTTCTGCCTGCAAGCCCAGTGTAAGTATTATTACAGCACCAACCGCCGGCCCTACTGTGAAGTTTACAAATTATCTGGCTATTGGCGATAATTATACAGGAGGTTATATAGATGGTTCGTTAACAGTAACGGGTCAGTTAAATTCCTTTCCGCAAAGGTTATTTGAGCAGTTTTCTCAGGTTCCCGAACCAGCCGGTGCAAAGGGTCCGTTCATTCATCCGTTGCTGCACAGCGACTACGGATATCCAACCGCTAAGTTAGTACTGGGTTACACGCACAGCACTTGTATCTGGTACGATTCGTCTTTGGCGCCCATTAGCTATCCTTACTTCACTGCTGATCCAATTGACGATCAGAAATTTGTAAGCAACAAGAACAATGGCCAGATAAATAATATCGGTGTGTTAGGTCTGCGTGTAGTTGATTACCCGGTTACAAACTGGGCATTGGCTGCTGATGGGCAGGGGATCCCTTATGCCAGGAGATTTTTCTACGATCCTGCAGCAACACCTCAGGACGAACTGCAACATCGTGTAGATAATTTATACCCTACATTCTTTACTATGTGGTTGGGTATGAATGACGTATTGCTGTATGCTATGAACGGCGGTCAGGGAGATGGAACAGGTAATGCATTGCCTATGGTGCCAGGTCTGGGTATTTATAACCCTAACGACATCAGTCCTATTGGCGTATTCGATTCTGCTTACGACAAGGCTTTGAATACAGCAATATTTAACGGTGCAAGCGGTGCCCTTATCAATATTCCTGATATTAGTTTGTTGCCTTACTTTAACGCTATTCCTTCCGACGGACTTATCCTCGACCGTCAGGGCCAGGCTGATACCTTACTTGCTTACTATGCAGGTCAGGCTTGGAAAAAAGTATTCCAGCCAGGTAAAAACCAATTCATCATTAAAGATCATAACGATAATGTTCGCCAGTCAGTTCCTGGTGAGTTGATCTCGCTTAAGTGCCCTATTGATTCAATCAAATGTGCAGGCTGGGGCAGCACTAAGCCAATACCTAACATTTACGTGCTTACCACTGATGAGATCCAGTACATCAGAGCAGCTGTTGATCGTTACAATTACTTTATCTCTACAGAAGCACAGTTACATCACCTCGCTTATGTAGATATGAATGCATATTTTAAAACTCTTCCAACAGGTGCACCATTCAATGGCATCAGCTATACTAATGCATTTGTGTCTGGTGGTTTCTTCTCTTTAGATGGTATTCATCCTACTCCAAGAGGTCAGGCTTTGATCGCTAACAAAATAATTGAGACAGTTAATAGATTTTATAAGTCTACTTTGAATCCTGTTGATGCCAACAAGTATCACGGAGTTGAATATCCTTAATCGTCACTAAACTGAAATAGAAAAGTCCCGCAACTGCGGGACTTTTTCATTTTATAAGCTTCGAACATTTTTCTCATCACGGCACACACTTCATCATGCTCTCCCAAAGTCTCTTTGCAGAAATGTTCCAATCAAATTTCTTGATCTGGATCCTTGCCTTTTCAACTAGCCGGGCGCGTAATGCTTCATCTCGGTATATAAGATGCATCTTATCCGCTATGTCCATTGGGTCCGACGGGTCAGCCTGCAGAGCAGCATCACCGGCCACCTCAGGCATAGACGAGGTATTGCTAATGATTGCCGGAACATCGCATTGCAATGCTTCCAGGATCGGGATCCCAAACCCTTCAAAAAGCGAACAATAAACCAGTGCATAAGCTCCACCTATCACTTTAGAGAGTTCATCAACATTCATATACCCTACCCACTTCACTTCGTCTTTGAACGGCATTTCAGATTTCATCTCCTCCACCTCATCATATTTCCAGGCGGGCCTGCCGGCTATCACCAGTTTCATATTGGTGCGCTGCCGTTTCTTAAATTCTACGAAAGCTTTAAGCAGATTCACAATATTTTTTCTTGGGTGCAAAGCACCGGCAAACACAAAGTACTCGCAGCCATCAGCATATTTTTGCTTCACTGCCTCCCGGTCTTCAGCACTCAGCGGCACATATTCATCGTGCGCGCCGTTATACACCACATCAATATTAGCAGGGTCTATGCCGTAGTGCTTTACGATGTCGTCCTTAGAAAAATTGGATACTGTGGCTATCCTTTTTGCTTTTTTGGCAAACAAAGGGGAATAATGCCTCCAGTACAAACGGTGGCTCATTACAAAATGCTCCGGATAATGCTCAAAAGCCAGATCGTGAATAACCAGGCAGGTAGGCACTTTTGTACTCAGCGACAAGTAGCTGTCGGGCGACAAAAAGAGGTCCGCCTTATATTTACGCAGCATAAACGGTATGCTCCACTCAAACCATAAATAAAACAATATGGGGTGGCGTGCCTGCGGATGTACCACCACAGGAGTAACGTTAGGTGCGAAAACAAAAGATGGATCGTATTGCCGGTCGAAAAAGAAAATGAACTCATGCTCGGGATGATCCCTCACAATCCGTTCAAGCGTCTGATAAGTAAACCAACCGATTCCTTCCAGTTTTCCTTTTAACAGTAATCGTGTATTTACAGCTATCCGCATACCTTCTGACAACAAAAATATACTTTTACTGTCTTATTAGCCGTTAAAAATCAAGATGCGCCGTTTTTTTGTAAAAAACATTCTGTTTGTAATTGCTGTAAACGCTCTCGTAAAGCCCATTTGGGTGCTTTTTATCGACCGTATAGTGCAAAACAGAGTTGGTGCCGAATCTTACGGCAGTTACAGCCCACTGCTGAGTTTATCCATTATTTTTTCTATAATATTGGATTTCGGCATTACTAATTATAACAGCCGCACAGTTTCCCAGAACCCGGATGAACTGAAGACCCTTTTTTCTTCCATGCTCACAGCCAGGTTGATGCTGATACTGGTATATACCGGTATTGTGTGCCTGGTAGCATTTGTGTCGGGCTATGAGGCTAAGGAACTGCTTATGCTGTGCGGTGTGCTGCTCATTCAGTCACTTAATTCACTGCTGTTGTTCATCCGCAGCAATGTGGCGGCCCTTCAGCGTTTTAAGACCGATGGCATGCTGTCAGTAACCGACCGTTTTCTGATGATACTGGTCTGTGGTTTTCTGCTGTTTTATCCGGGCACAGCAAGCCATTTCCGTATCGAGTGGTTTATAATAGCTCAGATCGCCTGTTATTTTACTGCCTGTGTTATTGCGTATATGGTGCTTACGCACATTCACGAGATCAGGCTTCGCCTTTCATTCCATGGCCCTACGATTTTCAAGATCATCAAAGACAGTTTTCCGTATGCGCTATTCATCTTCCTCATGTCTGTATATATCCGTGCAGATATGCAATTACTCAAGATGATTTCCGGCGCCGAGCAGGCAGGTATATATTCTGCTTCTTACCGCCTGCTCGATGTGAGTATCAATATGTTTGGCTCTATGTTTGCCGCAGTATTGCTGCCGCTGTTTGGCAAAATGCTCTCTCAAAAAGAAGATGTGAATCAGCTGGTAAAACTCTGTGTAAACATAATGCTGCCCGTATCCTTTATTGTTTCGGTGGCGGCTGCGTTTTTTGGGATACCCATTATGCATGTGTTGTATCCGGCCGCAACGCCGGAGTGGGGACTCATATTCGGCTGGGTGATGGCTGCTTTCCCTGGCTTTAGCATCATGTATGTTTACTCAACACTTCTTACCGCCAACGGTGATTTAAAAATTCTGAGCCTGATTGCCTTTGTAAGTGCGGTTATAAATATACTGCTCAATATTTATCTCATTAATCATAAGCAGGCACTGGGGGCGGCCATCGCATGTGCCGTTACTGAAAGTCTAGCAGGTATTGGCTACATTATTTTTTGCGTAAGAAAACTAAAGGTGAGTTTTGAACCAAAGTGGGTAATGGCGCACCTGTTGTTTCTGTGCCTCATATCTGCTGTAGCATTTGGTATCACTTTGCTCAACATCAACTGGATTTTGGGTATCGCTATTTTCGGAATGCTCTCTGCCCTGCTTGTCTTTATGTTCCGGTTTATTTCTGTGAGCGGTGTGAAGCAGTTGTTTCTGAGCAAACAACGTGGTTAGGCACCTTTTTTTTCCGACCCGGTTTTGTCGTGCTTCAATGTCTGTATCTGTGCTTCGTGTTTCAAGATATGCACCGCATTCTTACTTACAGTAATGCCGCTTCCATATTTTTTCGCATACACCTCGGTAAACTCAGCACCATAGTACAGGATCATAGCGCAATAATAGATCCAGGTAAGCAGCAGGATGATAGAAGTTGCCGCACCATACGCATTCAGGCTCTTGGCAAACCCCAGATAATAACTGATCAGGAACTTGCCAATAAGGAAGAGCAGACTGGTAAACACCGCACCTACTATTGCATCTTTCCAGTGAATACGGGCATCTGGCAACACTTTGAATATAATAGTGAATACAAGTATTACAATTAAGAACAGCACTCCGAAATTGGCACCCTTCAGCAGTACAATTTCTGCATCACCTAGCAGATGATGCAGGCGCTCTGCTATCAGATCTATTACCACATTGGCTACGATCGTTATCATCATAATAAATCCCATCACCACCACCAGTAGCAACGAGATCAGCCTGTCTATTATGTATTTCAGCCAGCTCCTCTTTGGTTTGGCCTTCACAGACCATATATAATTGATAGAACTCTGTATCTCTGAAAAAATGGTGGTAGCACCGAAAATAAACACAAGTATACCTATTGTACCTATCAGTGTAGTATGTGTTTGCCTGCTCATATTGGTGAGTATGCTCTGCAACGCAGATGCACCCGATCTGCCAATAACAGAACTCACCCGGTCGAAAACCTCTGTGGTAACAGTTGCCTTCTTATATACAAAACCAAGAATGGTGATAATAACCAGCAGCAGCGGACCTATGGAAAAAATAGTAAAATACGCCAGCGATGCGCTCAGCTTTGTAGCATGATCATCTCCAAATTCTTCTCCTGCATCTTTCAGCAGCCCATAAAAATTCTTGAACCAGCGTTTCATAGTATCAGGCTCTATAATTGTAAAAACCCGCCTCGCTTACCATTCATATTCTTTCTCCACAATTTTCTTCACGCGGTCTACAAGTGTCAATGTAGCCGGGCAGTGTGGCAGATTGTTTTTGAATGTTTCGTTATAGGCATCAAATGGTTTTTTGTTGTGGTGCGGAAATTCGGCGCAGTCTGCCGGGCGCACATCGTATATAGAGCATTTGTTGCCTTTCAGAAACTGGCAGGGTTGTTTTTTGTTTACCCAGTCGCCCGAATCTTCTTCTTTTTTCAGCCATTTGTCCATAAACGCCTTTGGCTCCATTTCCAGATGTGCCGATATACGTTTTATGTCCTTCTTGGTAAAAGTAGGCGTCATTGTTTTGCAGCAGTTGGCGCAGTCCATGCAGTTAATATCCTGCCATACAGTAGCATCCGCCTTAGCCACGATCTTCGGCATGTCTTCGGGCACCAGCGTATCTAATTTGTCCAGGAAAGCAGAAAGCGATTTTCTTTTGCGGGCAGCAGTAGCTCTGAATTTCTTTAAATCCATATTGTTTGTAAATATAGGAGGTTTTTTATGGAATTGGGAACGGCCCTTCGCATCATGATCAAATTCGGTAAAAAAGGTGCAATTTTGCAGAGGTTAAAATTATTTATTATTTTGTAGAAATGAGTGGTCGT
This sequence comes from uncultured Bacteroidota bacterium, assembly GCA_903829015.1. GTDB lineage: Bacteria > Bacteroidota > Bacteroidia > Chitinophagales > Chitinophagaceae > Nemorincola. Next base: position 32,421 of record CAIKOJ010000105.1, on the reverse strand, counting down.
ATTCTTACACTGTTTGGCGAAGAAATAATACCGGAGCAGATAAAAGCCGTAGGTAAAAGCCGTGCTAAGAAGAAACCCGAGCAGGAAGAAGCGAAACCAATAGTTGAAACCGAACCCGCAGCTCAGCCTGCAACCGAACAAACAGTAAACACAGCACCCGTTGCCCAGCCTGCACCAGCAGTACCAGCAGAAATCGCAACAACTGTTGTACCCCCGGCACCCGTCACCGAACCACAGGCAGAACCACTACCCGAAGACTGGAAGCTGGATAAAAAATACTATACCATTGGCGAGGTAGCCGATCTGTTTAAAGTTAAAACATCGCACATCAGGTTCTGGACCAACGAATTTAAACTCAAAGTGCGCACCACCCGCAAGGGCGACCGCCTCTTTACCCCTGAGCAGGTACGCGAACTGAGGGCCATACACCATCTGGTAAAAGAGCGGGGTTTTACACTCAACGGAGCCAAAGCCAAACTGAAAACGCAGAACAACAAAGACGTAGAAACAATAGATCTGAAGCAGTCGCTGCTCGAACTGAGAAACAAGCTGATGATCATCAGAAATCAGCTCACTGCTGCTGCGAAAGCAGAATAGTTTCCGGCACAAACCAACCTGATCATGTACAAATTACTCCTGGCCTTACTACTTATGATAAACATATCTGCCGGTGCACAGACCAAAACCTATGATACAACCAGAGACGTGAAGAATGGGCAGATGGTGTTCAACGGTCCCATCACATTCAACGACCTATTTACAGAAACCAGCTTTAACTGGCTGCAGAGTGGTATAGATGAATACAAACCCGTTGCCGACGCAATGGCTGTGCTGCAATCTCGGTTAAAAGAGTACACGATCGTGGTATTCATAGGTACCTGGTGCGACGACTCACATTATCTGCTGCCCAAATTCACCAAAGTGCTGCAGCAGGTTGGCTACCCGCTCACAGGTGTAACCATGTTTGGCACCGACCGCGAAAAGAAAACAAAGAACGGAGAACAAAAACAATACAACATAAGCCTGGTGCCCACCATCATCCTCCTCAAAGACGGCAAAGAAGCAGGCCGCATCACCGAGTCGGCATTAAAGAGCGTCGAAGAAGATCTGGCAAAGATCATTTCAGGAAAGTAAAAAATGTAAGCTCGCACACACCAAAAAAAGAAAGGTCTTCTCGCAATGTGCAATTACCACCATGGATATTTACAGTACTTCTGTGGATAAGACTTATGTTAAAAGTACTTGTTCGGAAGCACAAAATTCTTTAGAAAAATTCCAATCATTACTACATCAAGTTAAAATGTCACCGTTTTAAAAATGATCAAATGAATTTTATTGAATTTTATTGTTTGGACAATAGCCAATTGGCAAATTTTGAAGCCTTAAATAAGGGATACAGAAATGATTTGGTTGTTGAAATCCGTGGGGATTATTTTTCAATAATTGTTTACGATTTGACAAGATTGTCGCAGGATGTTTCTTCAGAATTTGAAGAATATGGATATTATTCTGTCGATAACAATTTAATTATTGTTAAAGAAGTTTCATTTAGTGAAATAAAAAAAACAGTAGAGATACTAGCTAAGGGAAAATATTTCAAATCTACAGCACCCATAGTGCCGGATTTTTCAAAACTAGTAAAATATGGTTAGCCCCCCTCACTGATCCTCGCCTGCGACGAGGATCTAACGGAAAAGCGTTTGAAACGCGATTACGGAATTTTTCAATGAATTATTTTGTATCTAATTAATGACAATCTAAAGGGAAGTACAGAATGAGTATATATGCCGATAAGGCCTGCATTGGTTGAAATAAAAAAAGTATCATTATTGGTATTTGTGTAATCCGCACCTTTGGTCTCCAAGACAGTTTGGTAATTATTGCCATTTAAATCATACGAATTGAATATGTTGATAGCATTAAGTGTACCAGGTCGTGAATAAGGATAGTTAAATCCACAGCCGCATCGACCAATACTACCAGGGTGATATGGCATAAATTCAAAACCAACTCCGTATTCAATTAAATTCCATGAAATATAAACAGAGTCTGGTACACCGTTTTTATATATCATAATAACAATAGTCTCGATCGCTTCATGGGAACTTGAAGTTACTCGCGTATCATCCTGACTTACTAAAAAACTATCTGTTTGACCAGTTAAAGAATCGTAGTATATCCAGTAGGTCCCTGGGGCAAAACTGTAAAACTCTTTTACAGCTGAGTCAATAGGAATGGTACCACTTTTTTTCTTGCATGTACAGAATAAAAGTAATGTTACCAGTCCCAACAAGTTTAATTGTTTCAATAGCATACAACTGTTTTTTACTACTTAACTTTTTCCTTCGTTGTTCCGGATATGTATCCGGAACTGCCAATAAAACTCCTTTTGCAAAGGCATTCAAAGGTATGGAGCTGATGGTTTGTAAAGCCGCTAACAACTACATATGCCAACATTAATACTAACCCATTGCAACGATTGCAGTCCGCCCGGCAATTACCTCTTGAAATCAAAACTGCCGTTGGCAGGATAACTAACCCCATCCCTTCTGAGAGTAATACTGAAAGTACCCTTTATTTCCGCAGCAGTATAACTGGCAACCGTAATAGTAGACCCACCGATGCTGTCCATGGAATATGTGTTACCCGGGTCTGCCATATCTTTCACTGAATCTATACTGCCGGGGGAGTTGATCCAGTAAGTACCCACCTCGGTATATAACATGGTGGCATTCCAGTTACCATCTAAATTCAAATGCAGTTTTGTACCGGATACTGCAACAGATACACTGCCTGCCCGGCTGCCTATACCCTTGGTGCAGGTAACGGTAATTACATCAGTTGCTGAGCTAGTATCGTTTATTGTTTTCCCGTTAAGCGAAATACTGAACCTAGATAAGGGAACCACAGATTCCGGCTTACTGCACGAACCAAAAAGAACACAGAGTATCAAAATGTATTTAAAATGGCTCATTGGCAGCAGATTTATCATTAACAATATCGCATCAGCATATAAACGAATACAATTTACACATTCTCTATTGATTGCGGGTACTTCCTGTTCAGTGTCCAGCCAAAAAACAATATTCTATCACAGGCCGTATTTGTCCCATCACAGGTCGCACACGTCCTGTCATGGATTTTTCATTTTGCAGTTATGTAACAATACCCGATATTTACAATAAGTGTAAAAGTCGTTTATCCTCGCTGAGTACTCCGCATGGGGAAGCCCCTTTAGGGGTTTGGGGTTTTACTCGGCATGTGTAAGCCCCTTTTAGGGGTTTAGGGTTTTACTCGGCATGAGTAAGCCCTCCTCGAATCTTTTCGACCAGAGAGGCATTGTTCGATTTATATTAATTCATTATGGCAAATTATAGATACCTGTTTTTATTTGGCTTTGTTTTGCTGGGATGTAAGGCAAGAAAATGCCTGCATGATTACGTAAAAGTAAATAACAACTCAACGAAGGTTATTTACTTTATGTGCGATCCCTATTTCCCAGACTCAAATTTAAATATACGTGATGGATATGCAAATCTTGTAAATGATTCAAGTCACGCAAAGATATATCCTCATCAATCTGGGTTATTTTCTGGTCATCAATGTGCTGAAGATATTTTTAACCCTACCAATGGTAAAACGATGATTTTTATTTTTGATGCCAATACAATTGAAAATACACCCTGGAGCGAGGTAATTGCAAATAATCTTTACATCAAAAGATATGATCTAAACTTTAGGGATTTGGATAGTCTGGGTTGGGAAATCAATTATCCATAAGATAAAATATGATTTTGTAGTAGCCGAGTCTGCCCAGTATAGCCTCGAGCGCCGGGAGTGGCTTAAATCCGCAATTACTACAAAAAACAATTGACAACCAATTAGTTACACCATTTCCGGTACTTCCGGCACCGGAAGAAACCGGAAGATTTCCAGCAGTTGTATGAAGTTGGGCGAAGTAATATTCAACAGGAGTATTGTACGATTAAGGAATCCGAAACTGTGATACTGAAACCCATTAAATATTGCAATTCCCGATCATGCGACATGGGAAAAAAGTGGGTAGTTTTTGGGAAATTCTTTTTCACAAAACAAGTATAAACTATTGATTACCAGCATTTTAAATTTTTCACGTACTTTTTGTAAAAAATGGGAAATTTCCTCTTTGCCCGCCGTAGCCAACGGCAAAGTATAGCTGCCGCTTTATCTCCACGGTGGGCATACCGTTACCATTATTCAACAAATCCCGAACCTATTAATAATTTGATTTAAATTTGTAATAAAAAGTATAGATGCCGGAAATTTGCCGTTTTTATGGTATAATTATAAGAATGTTCTTTAAAGATCATTTGCCGCCACATTTTCATGCTAGTTACGGAGAAAATCAGGCGCAAATTAGTATAACTGATGGCGAAATCATTGAGGGCAGTTTACCTAAAAAAGCATTGAGGCTTGTCCAGGCATGGGCTGAAATACACAAAGACGAACTGATAGCAAACTATGAACAGTCTCTTAAAGATGGAGGAATTATATCTAGAATCGAACCATTAAGATAGCATTATGCATTTTATCAAATCAATCGTGGATATTCAACCATACACCATAACTGTTGTATTCGAAAATAACGAACAAAGAAAGATAAACTTTGAACCACTGCTAAATGATTTCCCTGTTTTAAAAAAGCAGGAGGTTTTTCTGGCCGCTAGTATAGATGATTACCCAACTATTCAATGGGAAGGACTTGCAAAAATGAAGGAACTTGATGGTACAATAATATCAGCACCCCTTGATTTCTGCCCCGATACATTGTATAGTATGTCTGAACCGGTACACACGGCTTAAATCAAATTAAATCGGAAGTAATCCTGCAATTTGTACTTGGCACCTTTTAAGAGTGCTATTTCACATAATTTTGCCATTAATGACAAAGCTTTCCGTAAATATCAACAAGATAGCTACCCTGCGCAACAGCCGTGGAGGCAATAACCCCGATGTGCTGCAGGCAGCTATCGATTGCCTGAGGTTCGGTGCCGAGGGCATAACAGTGCATCCCCGGCCCGATGAACGCCATATACGGTACAGCGATGTAAGAGCTATTAGTGGTATCATCCCTAAGTTTGCCGGGGCGGAATTCAATATAGAGGGCAACCCCAAAGAAGATAAGTTTGTGGAGCTGGTACTCGCTGTAAAACCTGAGCAGGTAACACTGGTACCTGACGACCCCAACCAGCTAACCTCCAATCATGGCTGGGATACTGTTGGTGAGCGGGAGTATCTGCAGCAGATCATCGCAGTGTTTAAAAAAGCCGGTATCAGAGTTTCTATTTTTGTAGACCCGGTGGAAAGCATTGTAGCCGCCGCCAAGCTCACCGGCACCGACCGCATAGAGCTATATACCGAAGACTATGCCAGAAATTACGCCACTAACAAAGAAGAAGCCATAGCCGCATACATCAAAGCCGCTGCCATTGCCGCCGAAAACGGACTGGGTATCAATGCCGGCCACGATCTCGACAGGCAAAACCTTAAATACTTTGCGCAGTCATTACCCGGTCTGCTCGAAGTATCTATTGGCCACGCCCTCATATCAGATGCGTTGTATTATGGCCTGGAGAATGTGATACAGATGTACAAGCGCTGCCTTTCAGTTTAATCTGAGTCAAGTCATATGATGGTATAGTTTTTATTTGTAAGTTTATTATCAAATACGCCTGACCATTTTTTTACACTATTGGTTTAACAACATTAACCAACGATCATGATGTATATAAAGAGAATAAGCAGCATAGCATTAATGTGCCTGACATTTGGCAGCACCTATGCGCAAAGGTACATGGGTCTGGCAACCGGCAGTTACGATGCCATCAATGCCCTGTACCTGAACCCGGCCAGTATTTCGGGCTGCAACGAGAAAATTGTGGTCAACCTGTTTTCATTGAATGTAGCCCTTGATAACAGCCTGGGTACTTTCTCGAAGCTCAGTAACATAGGCAGCAGCAATGGCGATGCTTTTAAATTTTCAGGCGATCAGCCTTTCAGCATGGTTGTACCAGCTTTGGATCTGCGTCTGCCTGCTATAATGATAAGTCTCAACGACAAACTGAAACAGAGTTTTGCCCTCAATTTCCGTATCAGAGGTATGAATCAGTTCAACCATTTCGACCCTACTTTGTACCGCACCGTTACCAGCAGCGATCACGTAGATCAGGACTACCATTTTACCACCAACAACTTTAACTGGACTGCCCATGTTTGGAGCGAAATAGGCCTGAGCTACGCACTACAGGTGCTTGACAACGGTCCGCACAAAATAAAAGCAGGCATCACATTGCGCTACCTGGGCGGGGTAGACTATCTGAGCTTGAAAGGCAAAAACCTGGATGTAACTTACAAACAAGGCAACGATACTTTTTACGCACAGCATTCTGATCTGGAGTTTGCCAGCAACGCCATCAGTGCAGACAATGCATTTAAAAATGGTGTAGATGCATCGGGCATTTTCAGCTCGTTGTTTGGGGCTAAAGCCGGAAGCGGTTTCGGTATGGATTTGGGAGTTACATATACCTATAATATTGGCAGTGGAGACGATATAGGTCCGCCGCAGTTAATGCAAAAGCCCGAAGGTCACCGCCTTACTGCCTCCGTAGCCATTACAGATATAGGCTCCATTAAGTATAAAGAAGGTAAGAACTTTGTAGTAAATGTTTCCGGCGATGGCCACCTGACCGGTAAGGAACTTTCTGACAAAGTGAGTAATTATACAGAGTTCAAAAATTACATTGCATCCAAGGGTTTTCAGGCTGATACTGGCTCAAAAGCCACAAAAGTGTACATGCCCACTTCTCTCATTATTGGAGCCGACTACCAGATATGGAAGAAATTTTATGTAAATGCAACCTATATTGCCAATCTGGCTAACCGGCAGAACGTTGGCAATTCCTACTACAACCAGCTGACCATAACTCCCAGATTTGACTATAAGCTCATCACAATGGGATTGCCAATTACTTACAGTTCACTGGCAAAAGACATAAAAGTGGGTATCGGGTTCCGAATCTCTGGGTTCTTCTTCGGCAGCGATGATATGCTGGCACTGATTAATGATAACCAGCACGGCTTTGGCTTCTTCTTCGGTTTTTATGTGCCTATCTTCCGAAAAGCGTCAAAAGGAGATTATTATTAAATCAACCCATTTGTTTATAGTTTAAGATATTAGTGTTACTTTAGTGCCTGCCTCTGGGCATTATTACGTTGAATGAAGAAAATTTACCACATATTTATACTGCTTGTTATTGCTTCAATATCCGCTCGTGCCCAATACAATCTGGGTGTAGCTACAGGTAACTGGAGTGGCACACAAAGTTTGTACCTGAACCCTGCTAGTATCGCCGACAATAACGAACGATTTGTGATCGACATTTTTTCAATCACTGGTGGTCTGGATAACAGTCTGGGTACCATTAACAGAAATGGCGGTCTGCTCGATGTTATCAACAACGGCAACACCGACAACTTATTCAAATACAACAGCAGCAATCAGTTTAGTTTACTGGCGCCTTATGTTCAGGCACACCTGCCCGGAGTAATGGTGAGTGTTGGTAAAAAATTGAGCTTTGCACTTACCACTGGTATCAGAGGTATGAACCAATTCAACAATTTCGATCGCTCGTTATACCGCACACTTACAGACCCTACTTACCTGCCTGATGGCAATCTGGTACTTACCTCAAATAAGTTCAATTATACAGCGCATGTTTGGAGCGAGGTTGGTCTGTCATGCGGAGCAGTGTTATTTGAAAATGCACAACACGAACTCAAAGCCGGCATTACGCTGAAGTATCTGGGTGGTATTGGCTACCTGGGTCTTAAAGGAAACAATCTGGACGCGCAGTATAAGTCCAACAACGACTCGCTGTTTGTCAACCATTCTGATATTGAGTTTGCCAGCAACATCATCAGCACTAAAAGTGCAATCCTCAATGGTGTATCCAATCACAATATTTTCAGTGAGTTCTTTGGTTCAAAAGATGGTCGTGGCTTTGGTGCAGATTTTGGCTTGATCTACGAATTCACACCTAAACAGAAAAAAGAGGAAAAGAGCAGTGATAAGGATAAGAAAGTAAAAGCAAAGAAATACACCGAGAAAAACTACTTGTTCCGTATTTCCGCTTCATTGGTTGATATTGGTTCTATAACTTACGGTAAGAACGATAATTCAAATGCAACCGTTACCGGCAATGGTATTATTTCCGGAAAAGACTTCAGTGCCAATGTAACCAACTTCGAAGATTTTAGAACCTATGCTAAATCGCACGGTTTTACTGCCGATACCAGCCATCAGGATACTAAAGTGTACATGCCCACAACACTGCATCTGGCCGCAGACTACCATGCATACAAGCATTTTTATGTGAACGCCACATTTATTGCCAATATGGCTAACAGGCAGAATTTTGGTAACTCGTACTACAATCAGGTTACCGTAACACCACGCTACGATTGCCGCTTATTTAGTGTAGGCTTGCCAATTACTTATGGTGCTATGTCCAAGTCAATGAAGGTAGGTATAGGTGCCAGGATCAGTGGGTTTTTTATTGGTAGCGACGATCTGCTGGCATTGTTTGCTAACAAGCAGTCTGGTTTTAATATTTATGCAGGTGGCTACATTCCTTTCCACAGGCACAATAAAAAAGAAAAAGCCGGGAAGGATGACGAAGAACTGGAGCCAGACAGTGAGCACGGTGGAAGCTCTGACAGTTCTGATGTTTCTTTTGCACCTTCGTATAGGCAACTTAATACGGTAGAAGCATTCACACTTACCGACGCGGTTAGCGTTACTGAGCATGCTCCATTAAACCGTCGCAGAAATGACCATGAAGAAATGGAAATGGATAAGCGCTGATTAATTGCTTACCTACACACAATCATTCGCCGTTTCAGTACACCTGATTTACACAAATTATAAAGTGGTAATGAGTTGAATCTTCACCAGATCACCTGCAACATTGGTCACCAGTTGGGTTAGGTTCCTGTCAGCAGGGCCCTTGGTTACTACGCCTTCATGGGTAAATTGACTGCCGTGCGCTGTGCAGTAATAATTGTTTCCTGTTTTTGTAAGTGGTTGGTCGGCATGCGTGCATTTTAACAGCAAAGTGCTGAATGTGCCGTCTTTATTCTTTTGTATGGCCAGATCATAATCATAATTGCTGACCCTGATAATTTTATAATCTGACTTATCAAATTCAGCAAGCGGTATGCTTACAATATCATTACTTGCAACAGATTTTATTACTCCCAAAGGCGTTTTGCACGCAGATAGCAATGCACTCGTCAGGAACCCCGAACCAAGAGCTAAACAAACACCGCATGAACCTTTAATAAAATCCTTTCTGTGCATATTAAAACGAATAGCCAATGGCCAGATTGATAAAAGAGTTGTTTTGTTTGTAAAGATCTGCCGACAACAATATGTTTTGAGCACCCGTATTCAACATCCGCACATCGGCTTTTATAGCTACCTGTGGGATAGGGTAGTAGCTAAAGCCCGCAATCAGATGTGTTTGGTTTACGGTGCCGTCGTTTACTCCGTTGGCAGGTGTTTTTACATTCATGTCCAGCATTTCATACCGTGCGAAAATAATAAGTTGTTTCGACATCCATTTTTTTGATTTTGCAGTTTCCAGCAGATTATACCCTAGTTCTGCATACGCACCATACATCTGCTCTGGTGTGTTGTTGTTGAATGCCAGGTTAATACTTGAAGCCTCAGGAATTGAAACATTGCAGCCAAGTGCTTTAAACGAAATGCCTTTATGCCCATATTGTATATTGGCCTCTGCCAGATACAATGGGGCACCAAAAACGCCTGTTTGCAGATTTAGTGTATCGGCATATTTAGCGGGCATGCCGGTAGTGCCGCCCATATATCCCGACGCCTGAAATTTCCAGTTGCCGGCAAAAAACTGAACTGCACCGGTAACCGCCAGAGAATTGGCACTGGCATTTTGACCTTCTGCCCTGCCTCCTCTAAAACCGGATCCATGTTCAAACCCTTCGCTGTTCAAACCATTGAGCAATGCAATGCTGTAGGTTAACGGCAATGTACTGGTCTGCCCATAAAACCCAACACCGATCTCGCGCCACGTAGATGGTATGATCACTTGTTCTGTGATCGGTCTTTCAACACCATTGAAATTGATGGGCAGATGGTTTTCGTTTACAATGCCTATGCGGGGTATGAAAAGACCTGCCACAAAATACTGCCGGGGGTTGAGCGCAAATTTCAGATATACCTGCTCCATCGCAATCTCCCCTTTCACGCCTCCGCCTTCAATTTTTCCGTCTTCAATTTCCAATTCAGAAAAGAAAGCGATATGACTTGTAAACTTGTGCCCTACAAACAATACCGCCCGCTTCAGCTCAGCAGTTGATCTATTTTCGTTAACGTCGTTCTGAAAGTGCAGTTCACCATATCCTGATATTACTGTTCTAGATTGCCCGGGACCAAAGGAATTGAGGGAGTCCTCACCTGTAGTAGCAACTAATTGTTGAGCGGCTGTTGTATTTGGTTTATTTATCTGCGCCCGGCCGTTTTGAAATAGCAACAGGCAAAGGCAAATAGTTATAACTGGTTTTAACATTGATCTCTTTTTTGAGGTGCAAAGAAACGGTTGGATGAATTAAAAGCGTTGACTAAACGGGAATAAGGTTTTACTAAAAAGGAAAGGAGTAGATCAAAACCTAAAACCATTAAAAAATAGTGACAATTGTCATTTGATACAATGTTATAAACTCATTCTAAGTATCTATATTTGTTGTTCGTAAATACTATTAATAGCCTCCTGTTTCCGACATTAAGTGAAATGAACAACACAATTTTTACCGATAAGAAACTGCTGGATGAAATAGCAAAGTACACTCGTGCAAAACATATAGCCCGTGATGAAGTACTCATGCAGCTTGGTGATGAAATAGTGTTTGTACCTATTGTGATGAAAGGCGTGTTGCGGATAGTTAGGCAGGATCCCGATGGTAAGGAAATTTTTCTGTACCATTTATACCCGGGTCAGACATGTGCTATGGCTATCAATTGCTGCCAGAGCCAGAAAAAAAGTATGGTAAAAGCGATTGCCGAAGACGATACTGATCTGATGCTGATCCCTGTGAAGCTAGTGGAGGAGTGGATGAAATATCCGGAGTGGAAAACGTTTATCAACAGTACATACGGTGCCAGGTTTGCTGAATTGATGGAGGTAATAGACCTGATCGCATTCAGTAATATGGACAGGCAGGTATTGCACTATCTGCAGGAGCGTGCCAGAGCCGCAAATACCAAGGCGCTTTTTATCACCCACCAGCAAATAGCCGATGAGCTGCATACCCACCGCGAAGCGGTAAGCCGTTTGCTGCGCACAATGGAAGAAAAGAAACTGGTGAAGCTGGGAAGGAACGTTATTGAATTGACCGATAGTGAATAATGCTCCTTTTGGTCAATTTTCCCAAAATTATTTCTATTAAGTAACAAATGTTCCAAACTATGTTTTTTAGCGATAGTAGCTTTGTGTTATAAAACTACTTCGTATGAAAAAGAACATGGGTTCAATTGATCGTATCTTAAGGATAGTCGTAGCGGTTGCCATAGCAGCGCTCTATTTCACAAACGTTATTAGTGGTACTCTTGGTATCGTACTGATGGTACTGGCTGGTGTGTTTTTGCTTACAGCTTTTGTAAGCTTCTGCCCCTTGTATGTACCATTTGGTTTAAGCACCTGTCCTACAAAAGAGCAGCAGTAATTCTTTAACAATTGTTTTTAGAAAATTGAAGTTGTTACACAACAAATGTTCCCAAGCAGGTTTTTTAAATGATTCAATTTTGTGGAATAAAAGCGAAACGAGTTGAAAGCAAAGTTGATCAAATACAGATTGGAGATCGCAGGGGTATCAGCGGGGGCATTGGCCGGATGGTGTTATTGGTATTTCGTGGGTTGTTCATCCGGCCAATGCCTCATTACTTCGAGGCCGTTAAATAGTTCATTATACGGCGCATTGATGGGAGGATTGCTTTTCAGTATGTTTAAAAGAAAGAACACTGAAAACAAATAAGATGTAGGAATTAGTTTACCAAAAACAAATCAAAATTTATGTTAGAAGCACTGAAGAAAATGATGGGAATAGCACCTAAAGCCGATCTGGCCGAAGTACTGAGCAGAGGCGGGGTAATTGTAGATGTGAGAACTCCCGGGGAGTTTGCAGGCGGACACCTGAAAAATTCAATTAACATACCTTTGCAGAACCTGCAGGGCAGTCTGTCGAAACTGAAGAAAGACAAACCTGTAATTACCTGTTGTGCCTCGGGTATGAGGAGCAGTTCAGCCAGATCAATGTTGCTTGCACAAGGTTTTACCGAAGTGCACAATGGTGGCAGCTGGTTTGCCCTTAAAAAATATGAGCAGTAAAATTCAATAACAATATGGATCAGGAGATACGCGAATTTTGGGACAAGAGGTTTGGACAGGAAGGATATGCATATGGAACGGAACCGAACGTGTTCTTCAGATTAGTGATAGACAAGATGCCTCCCGGCCGGATATTTGTTCCGGGTGCAGGTGAAGGGAGAGATGCAGTTTATGCTGCAACCAAAGGCTGGGAGGTGTTTTGTGCAGACCTGAGTACCTCAGGAAAAAATAAAGCAGAGGGGCTTGCCGCAGAAAATAACGTAACGCTCAGTTACGATGTGATCAACATCAACGACGTTCAGTTTCCCAACGATTACTTCGATGTCATTGCCTCCATATTTTTTCATTTGCCCACTGAAGTGAGGACACCATTTTTTGCAAATGTGAGCAAATGGCTGAAACCGGGCGGCTCTTTCATCAGCGAGTTATTTACACCTGCACAGTTGGCAAACAATTCCGGTGGTCCGAAAGATGTGGACATGTTAATGAACACCGAAAAATTCGACAACGAAATCAAAGACCTTAAAGTGATCACCAATGTGGAGTGTGAAGTAGAACTTGAAGAAGGTAGTTACCATCGCGGAAAGGCTAACGTAGTGCGGTACATAGCAACAAAATAAAAACCAGAATGAAGTATATAATTATAGGAGCAGTGGCAGGTGGAGCAAGCACAGCAGCAAGGCTGCGGCGGCTGGATGAACATGCTGAAATAGTGATCTTTGAAAAGGGTGCATATATTTCTTATGCCAACTGTGGATTGCCGTACTACATAGGCGAGGTGATCAAAGAACGAGACAAGCTTTTTGTACAAACAGCGGCATCTTTCAATAGCCGTTTTAATATCGATGTAAGAGTAAAAACTGAAGTTACAGCCATTGATCCGGTGAATAAACAGATTACAGCCTGCAATCTGGTAACCGGCGAAACATATACCGAACAATATGATAAACTTGTTCTTTCGCCCGGCGCCGAGCCGGTGCGCCCCCCTTTACCGGGCATTGGGCTTGAAGGGATTTTTACATTGAGAAATGTAACGGATACTGATTTTATAAAAAGCTATGTAGATCAAAGAAAGGCCGGCAAGGCAGTAATAGTGGGTGCGGGTTTTATAGGATTGGAGATGGCCGAGAGTCTGCACGGGCTGGGTATGGAAGTGACTGTTATAGAAATGGGTAACCAGATTCTGGCACCACTGGATTATCCTATAGCCGCAATTGCACAACAGCATCTACGCTCAAAAGGAGTTGATCTCATGCTGGGTACTTCTGTAGCAGGTTTTGAAAAGAACGGAGAGCAGCTAAATGTGCTCATAAAAGATAAGGCGCCTATTGTTGCCGATGTAGTAATACTATCTATAGGAGTGAGACCAGATACAAAACTTGCGGTTGCCGCAGGCTTACAACTGGGTGCCGCAAAAGGAATTTTTGTAAACGAATATTTGCAGACATCAAACCCCGATATCTATGCTGTAGGTGATGCCATAGAATTTGCCAACCCGATAAGTGGCAATTCAATGAATACCTACCTAGCCGGGCCTGCAAATAAGCAAGGTAGAATTTGTGCGAATAATATTGTTTTGGGTAATGCTCAGAAATACGGAGGTGCAATCAATACTGCAATCGTAAAGGTGTTTGATATGACAGTGGGTGTAACAGGGATGGCATCAAAACATTTAAAGATGGCTGGTATAGACCATCTGGTTTCTACCACCCATAGTGGCTCTCATGCAGGCTACTACCCCGATGCAAAACAAATGTCGATACAGATCACTTTCTCACCTGCTGATGGCCGTTTACTGGGCGCGCAGGTGGCGGGTTATGACGGAGCAGATAAGAGATTGGACATACTTGCAGCTGTAATAAAAAGCAACGGTACTATTTACGATCTGGCTGAGTTTGAGCATGCATACGCCCCTCCTTACTCATCGGCCAAGGATCCGGTGAATATGGCAGGATTCGTTGCCGACAATATTCTCACCGGTAAACTGAAAGTTGTTCATTTTGACAACATAGGCCCGCTCGATGAGAATAGCTTGCTGGTGGATGTTCGCAATGCAGATGAATATGCGGTGTCTACTATGCCGGGTGCCATCAATATTCCGGTTGACGAATTGAGAGTAAGGATGAACGAACTGCCGAAGGAAAAGAACATCTATATATTTTGCCAGATTGGGTTACGTGGTTACCTGGCACAAAGGATATTGGTGCAAAATGGTTATGAGCATGTACTGAACATATCAGGCGGATATGCGCTGATGAATGTGATAAAAGAAGAGATGGCATTGTTAAATTGAATTGAGTACTATGAATACATTTAAAGAAAGGCTCCTGACCAACTGGCATATAATGCGTGTGTTCAGGCTGGGTATAGGCGTTTGGATGCTGGTTATGGCCATACAAACCCACGACTGGGCAATAGGATTATTTAGTGCATTTTTTCTATATCAGGCAGTTACAGACACTGGTTGCTGCGGAACACAAAGTTGCTATGCGCCACCGGTAAAGCCAGCGACAAAAAAGATAAATGCAATTGAAGACACAGAATACGAAGAGATAAAATAGGATACTATGGAAGCGACAAAATTTTCAGATTTGATCAACGGGCCGAAACCCGTACTAGTAGATTTCTCAGCCGAGTGGTGCGGACCGTGTAAGATGATGGCACCGATACTTACTGAGCTGAAGAAAGCGATCGGAGATACAGCGTCTATTATTAAAGTAGACGTTGATAGAAACCCGGCGGCAGCATCTCAGTTTAATGTTTCGGGTGTGCCAACGCTTATTTTGTTCAGAGACGGCAAAGTACTTTGGCGCCAGTCCGGTGTGATGCCTGCGACTCAGTTGAAGCATATCATTGAAACAAATCTGGCAAGTAGTTATTGACCTTCAGCAAACAAATCTTAAACAAAAAAGAAATGAGAAAAATATTTTCAATCGCAGTCTTGTTGTTATCGCTCCAGTATCTTGGTGCCTGTCAGAATTCAGGAGAGAACGGACAGATCAAAGAAACAATTCCGGTAGATCAGTTTGAAAAGAAGCTGACAACTACACAGGGTGCACAGCTCGTTGATGTAAGAAGCAGCGAGGAATTCACGGAGGGGCATTTGAAAGGTGCTACCAATATGAACGTGAACAGCGGTGATCATAAAGACAAATTCAATACGCTTGATAAAAACAAGCCGGTTTTTGTATACTGCCTGTCGGGAGGGCGAAGTGGTAACGCTGCAAAGATCCTGCAGAATATGGGATTCAAAGAGGTGTACAATATGGAAGGTGGAATAATGAAATGGGAGAACGCCGGTAAGCCTATTGAGCATGGCAATGCACCGCCCAAACCAGTAGGTATGTCTGTGGACGATTTCAATAAGCAGGTTGCAGGTAGTAATTATGTGCTGGTAGATTATAATGCACCCTGGTGTGCTCCCTGCCAGAAGATGATGCCCGTGCTCGAATCATTTGTACAGAAGAGAAAAGATAAAATCAGCCTGCTGAAAATTAATTACGACGACAACAAAGCACTGACTAAGGAGAAAGGCATCAGCGGTATACCCTATCTGGAATTATACCATGAAGGCAAACTTGTCTGGAAACACGAAGGGGCGATAGAAGAGAAGCAATTGCAGGAAGAGACAAAGTTATAGTAGTAGTGGTCGATTGATTTACAGATCATCAATCTCTACCACCTCATCTTTTTCTGGTCTTATCAATTCATACCGTTTCGCGAAGTTGCACCAGTGGCATTTTTCTTTGCCGCAGCCTTTGTTGAATTTGTGGTTCATGATATCACCGTATGCATCCTTGATCTGTTTCCGTACAATTTCTTCGTCCTGCTGAAACACGGGCACTACCACCTGTTTGTACTCGCCGGTCTTGCCCTTTTGTATAAAATCAAACATACCGAGTTTCACCTGGTATTTTCGTTCCTCATAGTTTTCAAGTAGCAGCTTGTAGAAAACCATTTGCCGCCAATAGTCGCCACCCAAAGGTTCTTTTTCGTTAGGTGCCGCAGTAAGAGGTGCCGCTGACTTGTCGGGGTCACCTGTTTTATAATCAACCACTGTGCAGCTGTCTCCTTTTATTTCGATCTTATCAATTTTGCCGGTTACCGGTACGCCGTCGAGCATATACCTTGGCACTTTAAATTCTATTTCTACGTCTTTATGAAACCCGTTTACATAATGGTCGTAGTATTCTGTTAGTATAGTATGGCCTTGTTCCAGCCTTCTGTCGAACTGTACCTGGGTAAAACAGGATGCCTCTGAATACAAGGCTGCATTGAATGCACCCAGCAAATGCTCCTTGTCGTGGAACTCGCCGTTGTTCTGTTTCATATCAATGAACAGTTTTTCGAGGGCATAGTGTACCGCGCTACCAAATGCCAGTGCATCGTTTTTCTGGAATGGTACTTTGAGTATGGTCTCGTAGTAAAAAGTGATCGGACAGTGCAGGTATTTCGAGAGGGAGGTATAACTCATGATAAACTGCTTCAGCAATTGATCTATCCATTCGGCATTGGCCATTTTTATACGTATCTCAGGCACAGGCTGCATGGCCCATTTCATGTAGTTCTCCAGTTCGGCCGATGGCACTGTTTGCTTCTGTCTTTCTTCAGGTGTGCTGATCTCATCTACAAACAAAGATGCTGTTAGCCCTTTGCCCAGGTTGTCGTTATCGGCATAGGATATGTGCAGGTGTTTTTTCGCGCGCGTCAGTGCCACATAAAACAACCGACGGGCTACTTCAGTTTTATACGAGCTGCCGCGGTCTTCGCTGGTTGCGGTAATGGTATCGGGCAGGCGGTATTCGTTGCCCGATCCTCTTTTTTCTTCCCAGAAATTTTTGGTGCAACCTATCAGGAACACATACTCAAACTCATTGCCTTTAGAACTGTGCGCCGTGAAAAAGTTGACCCCGGTGTCATTCTTTATTACCCGGTTCAGCGGCACAGAAATATTTTCGTCCACCATCTTATCCACCATTTGCAGGAATTCTGATGGCTTTATTTTGGAATTTCTCGAGTAGGTATCTTTCACAAATTCGAAGAATGTGTACAGCACCTGTATCTGCCACACATGATCGGTGGTTTTTGCAAGGTGTGCCACGATCCCGCTTTCGTGTACTATCTTTTCTATAAGTAGTGGTAGCGGTAAAGTGTGCTGGTGTTTTTCCCAGTGGTCCAGATTGTTGCCGAGCCTACTCATTGCTTTTGCAGATCTCAGCCCGAGCGATTCAAGCAACAAAGGGTTAGAAAGCATAAGCCTCCACCGGAGCGGGCTTTTTTCCTTCCGGTTGCTT
Organism: uncultured Bacteroidota bacterium; assembly: GCA_903829015.1. GTDB lineage: Bacteria > Bacteroidota > Bacteroidia > Chitinophagales > Chitinophagaceae > Nemorincola. The sequence goes on along the minus strand of CAIKOJ010000105.1, from coordinate 14,672 downwards.
TGTATATACAGTGCCAGTTGTGCAATATCAGTAGGTTCTATACCATAGTATGGAGTGTGCATTGCCTCAAACAATTTCGCTTCTCCATCAAAAGGCTTTTTCCGTTCATCATCCAGATACCTGAGTATATTTAGTATTTGCTCTATCAGGTGTTCCTGCAGTATGTTCACCGGTTTTTTGATGGTGTAGGGAATGCCCTTACGTTCCATCAGTGCTATGATGTTATCTGCCTGCTTGTGCTGAGCGTAAAGAATCGCTACTTCACTGAGCGCTATACCTTTTTTCTGCAGCTGTTCTATCTGCAGTATTAGGTCTGCTTCTTCCTGCAGTATATTCTGGTAAGATTTTATAACGGGTACTATTGTTTCTTTACCATCTGTGAACCTTTCGGAAGCAGCGATAATATTTTTATCTAATTGCAGTTCGTGAAGTTGGTTGATCAGCCGCTGTTGGTTATTCCCTATGGTACCCATAGCCTTATCGAGTATGGCCTGCGATGAGCGGTAATTATGTGGGAGCACAATAACCTTTATAGACTCCTGATAACGTTCATAGAAGTCAACAATGTTTCTGATGCGCGCCCCCTGAAACTCGTACACTCCCTGATCATCATCGCCCACTACAAATATGTTTGGATCTTCCCAGTAAGAAGTGAGGTAATTGATCAGTTCATTCTGAGCACCATTGGTATCCTGAAACTCATCGACCAATATGAACTGGAAACGCTCCTGGTAACTTTGAAGCAATGCCGGGTTGCTACCAAATGCATCCAGCACCCAAATGATCATATCATTGAAGTCGTACCTGCCTGCTTCCTTCATTCGTTTTTCGTAGTCGTCAAACAGTAATGCGGCAGCGCGGGTGTCTTCCATTTTCCTTATCTCCTCATCTATAAGCTTCTGCTTCAAATCTCCTTTCTTGTAACCTTTACCATTAACCTTGTATACGTATTCCTCTCTTTCAGGCAGGCCTTTGATATAAACATCAATTGCATCAGAAATAGACTGAGGCGTAAGGTGCTCGCGCTTCATCATGTCAAACAACCGGTTCAACTTGCTTGAGTCGAAATAGATATTGCCACTGAGTTTTCTGAGCGGGTGTCCTTTAGGCAGGTCTTCGATCATTTTGTACAACAGTTCGGTCTTTTCCAGATCGCTCACAGACTGCAGGGTACGCTGACTAAAATAGCCGCTGTTGGCTTGTATTACGTTGTTACAAAATGAATGGAACGTATGAATGTTTACTTTATGTGCTGCCGGCCCCATGATCTGGAGGAGCCGTTTGCGCATAGAATTGGTTGCTTCATCGGTATAGGTAAGGCAAAGAATTTCGTGCGGCTGCACCTGTGCATCACTTTGCAGCAGGCTGGCAATCCGCATAGATAAGACTTCCGTTTTGCCTGTACCGGGGCCTGCTATTACCATAACCGGCCCATAAATATGGTTTACTGCCTCCTTTTGGCGGTCATTCAGCTTTTCGTAGCGTTCGGTATACAGATCTTGATTAACGGACATATTTGTTTCTAATTAGAGTGAAGTTAGCAAAACTAGAACGCTCTACCACAATAGGGCAAATGTATTAACAACTAGGTTCGAACATTTGTTTTATTTATAATTCGCAACACCAAAAACCACCTTTATCGCTTAACAATTATCTAACAAAAAGATAATATCGTTTTTCCGACTTAACATTAAATTAATATTGGCGTAACATACGGGTAATCTTGTCGTGGTTTCTTTGCACATTATTAAGCGACAGGATACACAACTGAAAAATTTGTTAATCGAGAGCGGCTTGTTCTGCTCTTTACTCCCGTACGGGGGTGGGTCAGTTATGGCACAAAACGATACTATGATCGGATTCAAGCCAAGCGGAAAGCTGAAAGACATTGTGAGTGATGCCAACACCAAAAAAATCAAGGAACTCAAAACGTTTCACCAATTATGGGTACAGATGTAACATATCGTTTAACGCTGTATTACGTCTAAAGCAAAAAGTAGTTTTCAAATAACAAAACATAAAAACAAAACAATATGAAATCAATGAAAGGATTAGCACTGGCGGTAGTAGCGTTAGCAATAACAGCCGGTATGACGATGAGTAGCTGCGGCGACGCAGGTAATGGCTCTGGTGCAGACAGCTCAGCAAACAAAGGCGGCGAAGACAATACTATTTTAGGTGCCGGTGCTACTTTTCCTAATCCGTTATATTCAAAAATGTTTTCAGAGTATAACAAGACAACTGGCTTGAAAGTTAACTATCAGTCAATCGGATCTGGCGGTGGTATTCAGCAGTTAACTGCTAAAACTGTAGACTTTGGTGCATCTGATGCCCCAATGAACGGCAAGCAGGATTCAGCTTTATCTGCACCAGTGATTCATATCCCGGCTACAGCCGGCGCAGTTGTGATCAGCTACAACCTGCCTGACCTGAAGGATACTTTGAAACTCACTCCAGATGTAGTTGCCAAGATCTTCCTGGGCGACATCAAAAAGTGGAATGACAAAGCTATCGCTACAATTAACCCTGGTGTTAAATTGCCTGCAACTGACATTCAGGTAGCTCACCGTTCGGATGGCAGCGGAACTACCAACATCTTCACTACCTACCTTACTAAAGTAAGCAAGGATTGGGAAAGCAAAGTTGGCAAAGGCTCTTCTGTTAACTGGCCTGTTGGTCTTGGTGGAAAAGGTAACGAAGGTGTTGCAGGATCTATCAAACAAACTCCGGGTGGAATTGGTTATGTTGAGTTGGCTTATGCTATACAGAGCAACATGGCTTACGCTAAATTGCAGAACAAGGCTGGTAATTTCATTACCCCAAGTATCGCAAGTGTAACAGCTGCAGCAAACATCACTATCCCTGCTGATGCTAAAGTATCACTTACCAACACTGATGCACCTGATGGCTATCCAATATCTGGTCTGTCGTGGATACTGGTTTATAAAGAGCAGAAATATGACAACCGCTCTGCTGATAAAGTATCTAAAATGTTGAAACTGATTCAGTGGATGATCCACGATGGTCAGCAGTACAGTGCCGCACTGAACTATGCTCCACTTTCTCCTGCTGCAGTTGCAGTTGGCGATGCACAGCTGAAGTCAGTTACATATGACGGCAAACCTGTATTGCAATAACCACAGGGTTGTTAAGGTCCTTTACGGTTTCTTAACTATTTGCTAATATGGATACATCACTTAATAACGATTTAATTACCCGTCCCGACAGTATGTTGGGGCGGGTAATTAGTTCTGCAAAACTTCGAGATGCGGTGAAAGGGATAAAACGCATTAAACGTTCGCACCGTCAGATACGTACTGAAAATGTTTTTAAGAAAACATTGGTGATCGTTGCTCTGAGTACCATTGTACTTGTTTTAGGTATAATGGTTACCCTGGCATGGCAATCAACCCTGTCTATCAAGGCATCGGGTCTTGGCTATCTATGGGGTAAAGTATGGGATCCGGTGCAGGATATTTTTGGTGCCTATCCTTTTATTTTGGGTACTTTGCTCACGTCATTCCTGGCATTGATCATATCTATTCCTTTTTCTTTTGCGGTTGGTATTTTCCTGGGTGAGTATTTTCCAAACGGTCTAGCTTCCAACTTTTTGAAAAACACGGTTGAGCTGATCGCCGCTGTTCCGTCGGTAATTTATGGCTTTTGGGGTCTGGCGGTGCTGGTACCAATAGTCAGGAGTTTTGAAACGGCAATTGGTGTTACGCCCGTAGGTCTCGGTATTTTTACTTCGTCGCTTATACTGGCGATCATGATCATTCCCTATGCGGCATCGCTTGCCAGATCAATGATACAAATGGTGCCATCTAACCTTAAGGAAGCGGCATATTCACTTGGTGCTACCAGATGGGAAGTGATCAGAAGTGTGATACTACCCTACACCAAATCGGGTTTGTTTGCCGGTATACTTTTGTCATTGGGCAGAGCTCTTGGCGAAACAATGGCGGTAACAATGGTTATAGGAAATACCAGCCTTATACCTAAGAATATTTTTTCACCCGGTAATACCATGGCTAGTATCATTGCCAACGAATTTACTGAGGCCGATCATCCGGTCTATTTGTCGGCACTGATAGAGCTAGGACTGGTACTGTTTCTGGTAACGGTGGTGATCAATATGCTTGGAAGAAGGATCATTAAACAATTTACACAAGACTAAGCCCGATGGATGTACATATCAAATATAGGATAGGGAAAAGCGGAGTGTTTCAGGTAGTTGTGGCGGTACTTGCTTTTGCGTGTGTTGTGCCATTGATGTTCATACTTTTTTACATTCTGAAGGCGGGAATTACCAAGATCAACTGGAATTTTCTGACCAATCTGCCAAAGCCTGTGGGTGAAACCGGTGGAGGAATTGCTAATGCCTTGATAGGCACCATAATGCTGGTATTAACGGCTTCGGCTTTTGCAATTCCTGTGGGTATATTATGCGGCATTTATTTAAGTGAGAACAGAAAAAGCAAGCTTGCTTATTGGAGCCGTTTATGCATCGACATACTTCAGGGCGTTCCTTCTATTGTAATTGGAATTGTAGCCTATTTCTGGTTGGTAAAACCGTTGGGTGCGTTTTCTGCTCTATCGGGTAGTGCTGCGCTGGCTATTATGATGTTACCTACAATTGTAAGTTCTACTGAAGAAACACTAAAGCTACTCCCGGATACACTACGTGAAGCAGCCTTTGCTCTGGGGATGCCTTTTCACCGTGTGATATTGAAAGTGATCATCCCTTGCGGATTCAGTGGTATTCTTTCGGGCGTGATGCTGGCGGTTGCAAGGGTCAGCGGCGAAACTGCACCGTTGTTGTTTACGGCATTTGGTAATCCATACTTATCTACAAATATTCTGAAACCAATGCAGAGTTTGCCCCTGCTGATCTTTAACTATGCTACCAGTCCGTATAACGATTGGCATGATCTGGCATGGGGTGCGTCTTGCATATTGCTTATTTGGGTATTGTTGTTGAATATTTTTACAAAGCTTGTGACTAGAAAATGGAAGGTACAATTGTAAAGTCGGTAGATTATAATGCTTATTTCGGTGACAATCACGTTGTAAAGAATGTCAACATTGACATTCCCAGAAATAATGTAATTGCGGTAATGGGACCGTCAGGTTGTGGTAAAACTACCTTCCTGAGGGGCATTAACCGTATGCACGAACTCATACCCGGTGCTACATCAAAAGGTAAAATACTGCTCAATAACGAAGATGTATTTGATATGCATCCCATATTTGTGCGGTTGAAGATCGGTATGGTGTTTCAGCGCCCTAATCCTTTTCCTAATCTCAGCATTTACGATAACGTAATAGCCGGTTATAAACTGAATGGCATCAAATTGCCTAAAGCCGAAAAAGATAAAATAGTGGAGCATTCACTAACGCGTGTTGCATTGTGGAACGAGGTGAAAGACTCACTGACAAAAAAAGGCTCATTTCTTTCAGGCGGACAGCAGCAGCGTCTTTGTATAGCTCGTGCGGTAGCTATGGAACCTGAGGTATTGCTTTTTGATGAACCCACATCGGCACTCGATCCGATATCAACATCGACTGTTGAAGAACTATTCCATGAGCTGAAGAAAAATTACACACTCATCATTGTTACACACAACATGCAGCAGGCTGCCCGTGTGAGTGATAAGACGGCTTTTTTCTACATGGGCGAGCTGGTGGAGTATGACGAAACCAAACAAATGTTCACAAATCCAACAGATATCCGCACACAGAACTATATTACAGGTCGGTTTAGTTAATCAGCAATTCCGCTTATCTTACTTTATAATAAGAAATCAAAAATGACACAATTAGAAAATGAGGTTCAGCGCATCAAACTAGAAGTAGTTAGCATGTGGACATTGGTTGAATCGCAATTGATCAAGTCGCGTGCTGCCTTGCTCAACTTCGACAAGGATCTGGCAATGGAAATAGTCCTTAAGGAGAAGAGAGTCAATGCATTCGAAATAAAGCTAGATAGAGATTGTGAAGACATTTTTGCTCTTTATTGCCCGGTAGCAATTGACCTTAGGTTTTTGCTCGCAGTTCTTAAAATAAACAATAATCTGGAGCGTATAGGCGACATAGCCGAGGGCATAGCCAAGTATATTATTGAATCTACAACACCCTACGATAATGCACTCCTTACAAAAACCGATGTCATCAAAATGTATGATGATTCGATAAAGATCCTTGCTGATACGCGCATAGCCTTCGAAAAAGAAGATACAATTCTGGCCCGAAGCATATTTAAGAGAGACGAAGTGCTCGATGTAATTAATAACAATGCGATTGACAAGATAAGCGATTGTATCAGGGAAGATATAAATGTGCTGCCTGAAGCACTCTATATTATGTCTATCATCCGTAAATTGGAAAGAGTAGGAGATCAGTCTAAAAACATAGCGGAAGAGATCATATTTTATATCGAGGCCAAAGTTCTGAAACACCAGAAGGAAAATCCTGAAAAATAATAGTAACCGTTTTTGGGTGCGAACGCTGACGACGCCCTGTTCTTAAAACTACCATTTGGTAGTTTTTTTTATTTCACTGGTTATTGAAAATCGATTAATTAAGAAAGCTATGGTAGCATAAGCAAAATAAATGTTGGTATATGCATGTATATACATACATTTGTGGTGAAATTAAAACAAACGAAAATGAAAAAAACAACAACTATTTTAATGGGTCTGATGCTGGCAATGGGCGTTAATCAGACTGAAGCCAAAGAAGCAGCTAAGAAACCTGCACCAGCAAAAGAAACGGCTCAGGTAACCAAGTGGTCAAGTGACCCAAGCCACTCATCAATAAAGTTTACAGTAGCTCACCTGATGGTGTCGGAAGTTGAGGGAAGGTTTAAAACATTCAGCGGCAATATTGAGACTTCATCTCCAGACTTCAACAATGCTAAGATATCTTATACTGCTGATGTGAATACCATTACAACTGAAGATGAGACTCGTGACAAGCACCTGAAAAGTGATGATTTCTTCAATGCAGAGAAATTCCCGAACATGACTTTTGTAAGTACTTCATTTAAGAAAGTAAAGAACAATATTTATTCTCTGGAAGGTAATCTTACTATCAGAGACGTAACGAAAAATGTAAAGTTTGCTGTATTATACGGTGGTACTGTTGTTGATCCATGGGGAAATACCAAAGCTGGTTTCAAAGCTACTGCAAAGGTTAGCCGTAAAGCATACAACCTGAAATGGAATAAAATGACTGAAGCGGGTGGTGCAGTTGTAGGCGACGACGTTAATATTATCCTGAACCTTGAGTTCGGTAAGCAAAAATAAGCTAATAAAGTGTGAGGATAAGTGGGATACGGTATGGTGAAAACCATACCGTATTTTTGTTTGTAATTCATGATCAATACAGAAGGGAAAATGGAAGTAGTAAACAATAAAAAGGAATTTTGCTTTGAAATAGCCTTGCCCGATGGCGAATATGCCCGGCTAACGTACCGCTGGCTGAAAGGCAATATGGTATTGATGCACACCCTGGTGCCAGCCTCGCAGCGTGGCAAAGGTGTAGGTGCGGTATTGGTTAAATATGTGCTGGAATATGTACGCGCACAGAATCTGAAAGCGGTAGTATACTGCCCGTTTGTGGCAAAATACCTGGAATCTCATCGGGAATACGACGACATAATCGAAAAACAAAGCAGGAATTGAGCTTAAGGCTATTCGCCCTTTTGTATCATCCTTTTCATCTCCATTACATCTGTTTCCAGATCTGCTATGCGGTGGTACACTTCGGCAGGCTCAGTGAAATCACTGCTGATCTTCATACGACCATACCATACTTCATTTATATCTTCAGGGTCGATCTCTATGGTAGGAAACTCGTGCCGATGGGCAATGGTATCTGATTTCAGGTAGATCTTGCCTCTTTCCTCTAGCCGGTTGATCACTCTTTTCACGGCTACACCTCCTTTGTGTACTATTACATACACCCTGTTATCTCTTATTTTGTCAAGGGCATCTATATACTCGCCTATTATGCGGTCGCCATGCAGCACATTGGGCGCCATAGAAGGTCCATCCACTTCAAACATCCGGTAGGTGGCATTGTTGAGGCCAGGTAATCTGAATGTGGGCAGTGTTTCAATAAACTCTGCATCACCGTATCCAGATAGGTACCCCGCCCTCGCTTTCACCGGTACGTATATAATGTTGTCGTTACCACTGTTATCTACCGTAATAATACGCGGTATGTTGCTATAGAAATTCTTCTGTACCGGAGCAAACGCACCCCTGAGCATCATATCTTTTTCTGAGGAAGCCATATCTTCCATATTTTTTGACAGAAGCTCATCCAAAGAAATTCCAAAATATTTGGAAAAAGTGATCAAATTTTCAAGGTTGGGCTCGCTGAGTCCAGCCTCGTAATTTGCTATAGTAGTGCGCCCAATATTCAGGTCAACGCTAAGCCCACCTTGCGTTTTGCCTACTTTCTTCCGAAGAAAACGTAAATTTGTTGATAAATGCATGATGCAAACTTAAGAATATTTTTCCACAAAATTTGGAAATTACAATTAAATTGGAATATCTTTGTGTTCTAAACTTAATAAAAGCAATGATCAAAAATACATAAAATAATCATTTGTGCCAAATAAGTTGTCTTATAATACTAACCCCCAAACACCATCAGTAACCTCAAAATTTAGATATATGACAAACGAACAGAAAAAACAAGTGCAGGATGCTTTGATGCGGTACGTAGGGAAATTTGATACCCAGTCAGGGGCAGCGGCATCATTAGATGGCGTGAGCAATGCTACTATTTCTCACATAAAGAACAATAACTGGGATATTTTAAGTGACCGCATGTGGAACAATATTGCAAGGCAGGTAGGGTTTTATTGCGGCGACTGGCAAACCGCAGATACTAATGCTTACCTATTGTTGAGAATTCTTTTCAGTGATGCATAGCAATATGCTATGACTTACGGAATTGCTATGGCAGAAGGAATTGGCAAAACATATACTGCCGGCCAGTACATACGTGAACACGAGAATACCTACTATATCGCCGGTAATGAAGAACTGAACAGAAGTTCATTTATGAAAATACTGCTCACGTCTGCGGGCATCAGTACCAAAGGAACAGTACCCGAAATGCTTCAATTGTTTACAGATTATATGAAGGGTATGGAAGCATCGCTGCTGATAGTTGATGATGCTCATCTGCTCAAAGACAGGGTGCTGCACCTGCTGGTGATGCTTGCAAATAGTATTTCGGGAAAGGCAGGTATCGTATTGATAGGCGGTGAAAAGTTGCGTACCCGGATCCTGGAAGGAATCAATCAGCATAAACCCGGATTCGAAGAGATCTATAAAAGCATTGGCAGCCGTTTCATCACCTTGCTCAGTCCGGGTCCGAGAGATATAGAGCTGGTGTGCCGCGCCAATGGTATAGTTAAAGACGAATGGCTGCAGCAGATAGTTGAGGATAGCCAAAACAATTTGCATAAAGCAGCCAGGCTGATCACACAATATACTGCATACGATATAGCTGCATAAAGGAAGATCATTACAGATTTTACGAAGGAAGAAATAAGTCAATCAGAGCGAAAAATAAATAGTTATGAAATATAGTCCGGTAGCCAACAATAGAACAACGAGGAACATTGTTCGCATGGCACAGCAAAGAATTAAGTTTAAAACAGGTATAGGAGTATCAATTATGTTACGGTCCAGCCAGGATCCGCTGAATACCCCTGAGAAAATGCTACAGAAAATTGCACTCTCACTGAACATGAGTTACGAGTGCTTCACTAAGAGATCCAGGGAAAGAGATATAGCTGAACTGAGGTTTCTTGGAGCGTATTTTTTAAGGGTTCATTTTCCGGCAATCACCCTGCACCAGATAGCTGCGCTTTTTGGTGGTATGGATCATTCAACTGTGATCAGTGGACTGGTGAGAGCCAACAATCTTATCTATACCGCTGATACCAGATTTATGGTAAAATATCAGACAGCATTAAACGCAGTAAATCAATGGCTCAACAAACCAGAATTGGGCAGGTTATCTGCCGCGAGTGCATAACATAGATTGAGAATAAACAAGGCATGAATTTTGCGGGAATAATATTAACGATCAACACCATTTTTATGAAAACAAGAAATGCAAAGAAACAAAAAGAGGAAATAACGAATGATGCGTTTGAAAACGCAGTGACATTGTATGCGCAGGCAGAGAAGAGAGAACTAGAGATCAATCAGATCATCAACATTGAAGTAAATGAGCTCATGTCGCAATTTGAAGGCGAACTAAAATTACTGCAACAGGGAAAGCAAAATGCTTTTGAAATTGCGCAGAACTACTGCGTTAACAATAAGAGTAAGTTATTCAGTAAGCGCCGGAGCATAGGCTGCACACATGGCATAGCAGGTTTCAGGCTGGGTACACCACGGTTGCGAACAGCAAAGGGCAATAACTGGAATGATGTGGTAGTGCAGCTCAAAGAAAAACTGCCGGAATATATACGCATTACTGAAGAACCTGCGAAAGACCTGTTGCTGGCAGACAGGTACAAAGAATCTGTAGCTCCGGTTCTGGTAGAACTGGGCATATATATAGTACAGGATGAATTATTTTATCTGGAAGCAAAGAAAGCAGCTTGATTCTAAAATTAATAGTTTAATTTTAAATACACTATTGTATGAAAACCCGGAAAGAGCAAAAACGAGCACTACTTCTAGCATTCATTGAACATGCTGAGCCAAGGAAAATAAAGCAAAAGAAGCAAGGTATTCTGGCAACGTTGTTGTCGTTGTTTATATGATCACCTGCTGCTGTGGCATGGTTTTAGTCATGTTATCGTGTGTGTAATTTTACCGGACGATGTTCACAACAGTTGCAGTGAACATCGTCTTTATTTCCCTCTTACAAGTGGCTATTCTTTATTCAGTGCCTGCTTGTAAACTTTCAGGCACCTGTCGCGGGCAATGGCGTGATCTACTACAGGCCGCTGATATTCGAGGGTTTCAAATTCAGGTACCCATTTTTTTACATACTTCAGTTCGGGGTCAAACTTTTGTGTCTGCAGATAAGGATTGAATATTCTGAAATAAGGAGCGGCATCGCATCCACTGCCCGCTGCCCATTGCCAGCCTCCGTTGTTGGCCGCAAGATCAAAGTCCATTAGCTTTTCCGCAAAATATGCCTCACCCCACCGCCAGTCTATCAGCAGGTGTTTTGTAAGAAAACTCGCTGTGACCATCCGTACACGGTTATGCATAAAACCTGTTGTATTCAGCTCACGCATACCAGCATCTACTATCGGGTAACCGGTTTTGCCCTTGCACCATTTTTCAAATTCCTGTTCGTTATTTCTCCAGACAATATTGTCGTATTGTTTCTTAAACGAACCGTTCACCACGTAGGGAAAATGCCACAGGATCATCTGGTAAAATTCCCGCCAGATCAATTCATTCAAAAGTGTTCCGTTTAGTGCAGCCACACTATTTGCCAGTTGCCTGATACTAACGGTGCCAAATCTCAAATGCACGCTCATACGTGTTGTTCCATTCACAGCCGGATAGTCGCGGGTCTTGTCGTAACTGGCGGCAACATGTTCATCAAGAACCGGAACTGAAAAATGAATTCCGGTTTTTTCGAATCCAATTTCGCTGAGCGTGGGAATATGCCTTGGCGCTGATTGCATAAAATTGCTTTGCAGCGAAAGGGAATCATATGTAACAAAAGGCTGCGACCCCATTTTCTCTTTCCACTTTCTGCTGTACGGAGTGAAAACGGTGTAGGGCTCGTTGTTGTCCTTAACTACTTCATTCTTTTCAAATATTACCTGGTCTTTGAAGGTGTGCAACGGTATGCCTTTTTCGGCAAGCATTGATTTGATATCGTTATCTCTTTTCTGGGCGTAAGGTTCATAGTCGTGGTTGGTAAATACTGCAGCAATATTATATTGGGTCGTGAGTTGTTTGTATATGTCGATCGGCTTGCCGCAGGCAACATAAAGTGTGCTGTCTAATGCTGTAAGCTGCTGTTGTATCTTACTAATTGCCTGATGAATAAATTCTACGCGACCATCCTGCTTATTCTTCAGAGCATCAAGAATATCGGTATCGAATATAAATACAGGTAGTACCATATGGCCCGATGTTAAAGCATGGTACAAACCTGCATTGTCATCGAGCCGAAGGTCGCGGCGAAACCAAAAAACTGAAATTTGCTGGGTCATAAAATCACGCTCTATAGCAACTGCAATACTATTCTTTTTATACTACACATGCGCCTCTTAATGGTCAAAAATCGGACAACGAAAATAACAACCGTTTTTTGTCAATATATTTGCACCTTTCAATTTCAAAATCGTACATTTTAATGTAGGTTTGTAACCAAGGTGCGTTTCATGCGGATAAAGCGGTTTGTATTTATTTTATTATGTGTTTTTGTTACTGGCACTAGTACTGCTCAGCTGGCAGGTGAGTACATGCAATCCCGCATACTTATTCTATTGGACGAATCATCGAGTATGACACTGCCGTGGGGTGGTGGTAAAGAAAAATACAAAGCTGCAACCGACCTTATCATGCGGCTGATAGACAGTGTATATGCTGTGAATCCTCAGGTTCAGTTCGGACTGAGGGTATTCGGACACCAGCATACAGTGCCTGAAAATGATTGTTACGACACCAGAAATGAAGTAGCATTCAGCACAGACAACCGTTCGCAGATGTATCTGCGCTTATTGGATATCCGTCCGCTGGGTGTTACACCTATCGCTTATTCCCTGAAAGAGGCGGCCAATAAAGATATACTGGATGAGGAGCATCATGCATACAGCATAATACTTATTACTGACGGTGGCGAAAGCTGTGGAGGCGACTTATGTGAGGTGATGAAAACACTCATAAAGAGTAAAGTGTTTTTTAAGCCATATGTGGTGAGCCTTGAGAACGATCCCTCTTTGAAAGCCGTTTACTCATGCATGGGCGATTTTTTGCAGGTGACCAAAGACGCTGAAATGCCGGGTGCTGTAATGACCATAGTCAATGCATTCAGGCCGCTCATAAAGATTTCGAAAGTTGATTACAATGAAATTGCTGCAAGAGCACCAAGTGTAATGAAGGTGAACACCCCCCCTGCCAAGAAACCATGGGCGCCGCCACCTTCTGATAAATTAAGCACTATTACGGAATCAGGACTCACAGTGATCAGAATTCCCCGGCCGCAGGTTGAACTCAAACCTGTTGATCCGGGAATCAAACTTCCCCAGGTAAAAATTGATACGCTACCTGCGCGCCCGAAATCGGTTGCCAATGATGTTCCGCTTGCGCAGCTCAGGTCATTCAATACTAAAGCGACAGTTGTAAGATTGGAGTCGGTAGAAGTAACAACTAAATTACCTGCTGTAAAAATTGATACGCCGGTTGCACCGCGTGATGAGAAGATTGCGAAACTGAAACCAGTTGCGCCCAAACAATTTAATGTGATATTTGTAATTGAAGACCGCACCTATCCCTATAAGCAAGTACCACCGTTACCTGCTGTGAAAGCAGAGAAGGCGCCGCCGCCTGAAATAGCTAAAAAGCCACCGGTTCAGGAAGTGAAGGTGGAAACTGTTGAAGACAACCAAACATCTGTAGAAGTATATTTTACCAATGGTGCAGGCAAGTTCTACCCAACTACACCCCAGGTAATGCTCATAGACCCCTCTACAAAGCAGGTGGTTAAGAAATTCTATCGTACTGTTGATCCGGTTGGTAATCCTGATCCGCAGACCGGCATACCACCCGGCACCTACCAGCTCACTTTTAATGACAATCCGGGCTTTGTAATGAATAATATAAAGGTAGAGTTGAATAAAAAGAACAAGTTTTTTGTAACAGTTCCGCCTATATCACTCTATTTTTACTACATAGATGCGCCAAACCGGCCTGTTAATGAATTCACTGCAATTGTAACAGAGCGCAATAAGGCTCAGGGAAGAGTTCAACAACAAAAGGGTACAGAGAAGATCAAGTATGAGTCGGGTAATTACCATGTAGAGATCAATACTTTCCCGCTGCTGATCAAGAATATTGATCTTGACTTTATGGAATCTGGCATTGGTATACCACAGCCGGGATTTGCCAAATTTGTTTCTGATGGAAAAGTACGCTCAGTAAGACTCTATCAAAGGCTGGGTGATAAATTCCTTCAGTTCTATACACTCGATCTGAATGATCCAAGAAGCCAGCACCTGCAGATACAACCGGGCGAATATCAGGTGCACTATCCAAAAGGACCCGGACAGCCTGCTACATCTGAATACGTAAAACTGTTTAGGATCAAAGCGACTGAAGTTACCCAAATCGACTTAAATTAGTGGATAACCTTACTATATCATACATCAACTCAACTTCGCCCAAATACCTTCAGGTATGGGAGCTGCGGGAAGAAGTGCTGCGCAAACCGTTGGGGATGTCGCTAAAAAATGAGGATCTGAGTAATGATCATGTGGATACAATTTTTATTGCAGAGCAAAATGGCGTGGTAGTGGCTTGCCTGATGCTGCACCGTGTTGCTGCAGATGTTTATAAACTCAGGCAAATGGCTGTGAGCCAAGAGCTTCAAGGCAAGGGAATCGGCAGGATATTGGTTTCGGCAGCAGAGATATATGCGGTACAAAATGGCTATAAAAAGATTGT
>CAIKOJ010000104.1 GCA_903829015.1 uncultured Bacteroidota bacterium | reverse complement strand
TTTTGATCCTTTTTCACAAAAAATTACAAACCTTAAATGTTTTACTACCGTATTAATATGTAAAATTGTATAAAGAAATAATATAGCTATGATCGATCCAATAACTGAACCTGTAAGTATCGATTCCGTTGCTGCTATCCAGCAACTGGTAGGGCAAATTGAAAAAGTAATTAGAGGCAAACGCAGCCAAATAGAGATGGTGATCACCTGCCTGCTGGCTGGTGGGCATATCCTTATGGAAGACAATCCGGGTACCGGAAAGACCGTATTGGCCAGAACACTTTCCCAGTGTATCAGCGGAACACGAGAAGGGGAACATGTGGTTTTCAAGCGTATTCAGTTTACGCCTGATCTGCTACCAATGGACCTGATTGGCTCACATATATTTGATGATCGCAACAAAGAGTTCGTATTCAAAAAAGGCCCTCTTTTCTGCAATATCCTCCTGGCAGATGAGATCAACAGGGCTTCCCCGAAGGTGCAGAGTGCATTGCTGGAAGCTATGGCTGAACAGCAGATAACAGTGGGCGATACCACTTTTATGCTGGAGCGTTTGTTCTTTTCCATAGCTACGCAAAACCCGATAGAAATGGAAGGCACCTACCCCTTGCCCGCAGCCCAGCTCGACCGCTTTTTTATGAAAATCAATTTCGGGTATGTGGACGAACAGACTGAACTGAATATTTACCGTGAGTATCTGGATATTGCCAAAAACCTGGTAGAACTGCAACAGGTGCTGAGTATGCAGGATATACTGGCGCTGCAGGCACAGGCTGGTTCAGTATTTGTACACGATGAAATACTGAAGTCGGTGAGCAATATTGTACGTCAAACCCGCGACCATCAGGACATTTCTCTTGGAGCATCAACCCGAAGCGGTATCGCTTTCCTAAAATGCCTGCGTGCATATGCGCTTGTAAGAGGCCGCACTTTTGTGATTGAAGATGATGTGAAAGACACAGCAAGGGCAGTATTGGAACACCGACTCATATACCGCAATAAAGAAGGCAAACTCAAAGCGCTGGACAGCATCATCAATAAGGAAACCGAACGCCTGGCAAAACTGAAGCTGTACCAATAATTAAAAAACACCTGACATTGGCCTGCACATTCAATAAGCTGCTGATTATCCTTTACCTCGGAGCACTGATCATGTGTTCAGGGATATCTTTGGCCCAAACGGATAACGCAGCATCGAGGGCAGCGGCCAGAGCGCAGCAGATGGCAGCAGTGCCACGCGAGTTTCTGCCACCCCACCCGGCTGATAAGATGCAGCAGCGGTATTTTGATATTGATGTGAAACGGGCAATCGGTATCTCTCAGGAAGATATGCTGCCACGCTCGAGAGAATTTAAACGGATAGACAGCACCTATTATGTAGGCTGGATGATAGAAGGTCAGTATAAATTCGATCATGCGGCAGACTACCTGGGCTATAAGCATGCCGCCATTGCGTTTGAGAAAGCGCTGAACCTACTTGAGAAGGACTATGCAAAGGCTCTTGCAACCCGCACAGACGATATTAAAGTGCTTTATCCGATCAGGATCATTCAGCCTGACTATACCCAGATAGCCTATTTCCTGATGACATGTTACAGTAACACTGATCAGGTTGAAAAAGTATATGCCCTGCTGAGAAGAACGCTGAAATGGAAATTCCAGTTTCATTATTACATGGACTCCTACGACTACCTGGCATGGACAGTACACCGAAACCGTTTTTATACAAAATCTAAATTCTCGTTCCTCAAAAACTCTATTGACGAAAACGAAAAACTAGCTCACCGCTATTTAGACAGCTGCATGACGTTCATTGAAAAGAACAAAGCACTGAACAAGCCGCTGAGCCAATACCTGCCGGGCTATGAAGACCGTGAGAAAATGAGTGTGTACCACTACAAGAATGTGCTGTACAGCTATGCCATCAATATCGATTCTGCGAATTACTATTTTGAGTTGATGCGCAAAGGGGGAAGGTTGCCTCATAACAACTATGCTAACTTTCTGGTGATATGTGGTGATTTCAAAACTGCTGAAGAAGAGTATAAGCTTGCTTCTATGCAGGACGGTGGAGATAAGCGCCTGCAGGAGTGGGCATACTACAGCTCCATCATAGATATCTACAAAGCAAAACCAAAGGATGGTATTAGCTTGTCGAAGAATATGGTGAAATCAGCAGGCTCAACACCAGGCTATGGCTGGTATAACATCGCACTGTCCAGATGCCTGCTTTACGATGGCCAGATCGCAGAATCGCAAAGACATGCAGACAGAGCTGCCGAATTTAAGGAGGTTCATATTGGCACTACCCTGGGGCAAAGCCACTATGATTTTAGTATACAGCTCTTAAAACTGATCAATAAAGAACAGCAGTGGCAAATGGACCAGTTTGAACACCGGAACTGGTGGTACAATCCGAAGGTGTTGTACAGCATGGCACAGAAGATGGGAGAGAAATACTTGCAGCAATTTCTGATCATCAACCAGTTTGCTCAAAACCCTGAGCGCGATAAAGTGATCTATAAACTGTTCTCTACAGAAAGCACCGTTTCTTGGGATGAGATATGGTTTCTGATCAGGGATTTCAGTACCCAATACTTCCTGAACCGGTTTACAAAGGAAGCAGCAACCGACAACAGACCCCGGATCAAAAAATATTTCGAATTCTTTACTGCCCGATTGAAGATGCAACAAGGCAAGTATTCTGAAGCAAAACCAATACTGGACAGGGCGTTGCAAGACCGCAATACTGATGAGGAATACGAACGGCTGTTCGTGGCCAGGGTATACCAGGCTGAGGCAGAATGTGCCCGTGAATTGAAAAAAACTTCGGAGCAGAGTGAGTGGCTCTACAAGCTTTATTTGATCTATCCTCAACTAGTGCCATATTGTGGTATGCCTATGAATATGAAGCTGCACATCAGCGGCGATGCAAACCCATTGGTAGAACAGAGGCTGCGGGAATGCAATATCAATTGGGTCAGCAACAGCAGCATACCGTCGCCAGAAGTGTATGTAATATTCAGCCACAACGGCAACAAGAAGGATATCAGTTATTACGTACTTGACCGCAATGGCAACTATATAGTTCAGAAACAAGGCTTCAGTTGGCAAAAACCAGATGAAGCTGTCACTGCGTTAGCCTACCGTATCTTCAATATTGGTGGTAAAGGTGAGGAAGACGATTCTAAACCTGAAAATAAAAAGCCCTGATTTAGTATTTTCGCAACATGGAGATCACCATTATCAAACAACATATAGAAGCGGGTGCACATCATTTTATTTTGAGTCTGCACAAGGAAAAAGCTAATACCAGGCAAGCGGCTGTAATCATTAAAAAATACGTTGAGACCGGCACCATTACAGCAGAAGAAGAAACCATGCTGAAACTTCAACTAGCTGATACACTGAAGATAGTGGGCATCGTTATTCCTTTCGTTTTAATACCCGGCGCTTCAATCGTTATGCCGATTCTGATAAAGGTGGCGGGTAAGCACAATATAAATTTGCTGCCATCGGTGTTAGAGTGAGCTCTGGCGGTTCAAAAAATATTTAGTATTTTTATTTTATATGTTTTATCTACCCAAATCAGAAATATAGGCAACGGCTGATTGATGGTCATAATCGGTGCAGGATACTGTTCACTTCCTATCTTTTACTTTTAACTTAATTACCTTTTTTATTTTCAATACCTTTGGAGAGAAATTAGGTATATTTTAAATCATTATAATGAAGAGGTTAGCGATATTGGGGTCAACGGGTTCTGTGGGTATGCAGGCGCTGGAAGTAGTGGCGGCGCACCCGGATCTGTTTGAGGTGGAAGTACTCAGCGCACACAGCAATGCGACTTTGCTTATTGAGCAGGCAAAAAAATTTAAGCCAAATGCGGTAGTTGTTACCAACGAGGCAAAATATAAGGAAGTGAAGGACGCGCTGATGATGTTGCCGATTAAGGTATTTGCAGGTACCGATTCGCTGAACGAGGTAGTACAATGGCAGGCAATAGATACAGTTCTGGGGGCAATTCTTGGTTTTGCAGGTCTGAGCAGCATACTTTCGGCAATAGACGCAGGCAAGCGTATAGCCCTTGCCAATAAAGAAACGCTGGTTGTGGCGGGCGAGTTGGTGATGCAAAGGGCAAAAGAAAAAGGCGTAGCAGTAATTCCCGTAGATAGCGAGCACTCTGCTATCTTCCAATGTATGGTAGGGGAGGATATAAATGCCGTGGAGAAAATGATCCTTACTGCATCCGGCGGGCCTTTCCTTGGCAGGAAACCAAATTATCTGGTGAATGTGAAGGCGAGCCACGCTATACAGCACCCAAACTGGAGCATGGGCGCAAAGATCAGCATAGACAGTGCCACGCTTATGAACAAGGGACTGGAAATGATAGAAGCTAAGTGGCTGTTCGGATTAAAAAATGAGCAGGTAGAGGTAGTGATACACCCACAGTCGATCATTCATTCAATGGTTCAGTTTTTAGATGGTAGCGTAAAAGCGCAGCTTGGATTGCCAGATATGAAACTCCCGATCCAATATGCTATTGCATTCCCGAAAAGGATTGCCAACAACTATAAGCGTTTGGATTTTAAAGATTTCTCAAAACTGACATTTGAGGCACCTGATTATAAAACTTTCCGTAATCTTGCCATCGCAAAAGACGTAATGTTTAAGGGAGGAAACGCTCCATGTGTTATGAATGCGGCGAATGAGATGGTGGTAAACGCTTTTTTACAAAATAAAGTCGGTTTTCTTGAAATGAGCGATATGATAGAGAAAACACTGGAGCAGGTGCCATTTATAGAACGCCCTACTCTGGATGATTTTAAAGAAAGTGATACAGAAGCACGTAACTGTGCGGTTGAGTTTATTAAGAAAAGCCAGTTGTCGATATATTAGGAATTGAATGAGGGGAGTTTGTAATTGTGAGTTACCAACTTCAGACCGTTTCTAAAAGAACTTAAGATACAGGCGTTAAATTGAGCAACAAAAACGAGATTCCCAATCCCTGATAACCAATTCCAAATTTCATAGATCATAAAAATGCAATTACTTACAATATTATTAATGTCGAGCACAGCGGTGAAGGGACTGCAGCTTTTTGCTTCATTGTCTATTCTAATAGCACTGCATGAGTTCGGCCATTATTTTTTCGCGAGGCTGTTTAAGACCAGAGTAGAGAAATTCTACCTGTTTTTTGATTTCCTTTTCCCGTTCTCCGGTCTTTTGAATTTCGCCTTGTTTAAGAAAAAAGTAGGTGATACAGAATATGGGCTGGGTTGGTTTCCATTGGGTGGTTATGTGAAAATAGCCGGAATGATAGATGAAAGCATGGATAAGGAGGCAATGGCTTTGCCACCTCAGCCTTGGGAATATCGGTCTAAGAAACCATATGAGCGTTTATTTATCATGCTCGGAGGCATTATTGTGAATATTGTACTGGCCATAGTAATTTACATTGCTGTCTTTGGCATCTACGGTGAAGAATACCTGCCGGCAAAAAATGCGAAATTTGGTATAGCAGTAGACAGCACCGCCAAAACACTTGGCCTGATGAACGGCGATATGGTGACTGCTGTAGACGGCAAGCCTGTAGAGCGTTTTGAGCGGATCGTAACCGAAATTATCCTTGATGAAGCCAAGACCATACAGGTGCAGCGCGGCGGTCAAGATCTGAATATTGATATCAAACCCGGAACAGTACACTCCATAATTACCGGGCAAAAGGGGTCATTTATTGCGCCTAGAATCCCTTTGATCATAGGCGATGTGGCAGGTGGATCGACAGCTGAGAAAATGGGATTGAAGGACGGAGACAGTGTTATTGCGGTAAACGGAATGCCCATCAGATTTTTTGATGAGTTTGATAGTATCAAAAGATCAATACCCGGAATGCCGATCGAAATGACGGTTATAAGAAAAGGCCAGACCGAAACGCTTAAGGGTACGGTGCCTGATGATAAGAAGCTCGGCTTTTTCCCGGTAGGCGAATACAAAAGGTTCTTTAAAACAGAGGTCATTAAATACAATCCATTACAGGCTGTTGGCAAAGGCTTTACCTTTACGTACGATCAATTCACCAGTTATCTTCGCCAATTCAAAATGATCTTCACCTCTAAAGAGATCAAGACAAGCGAGAGCCTGGGAGGTATTATCAGTTTTGGTAAAATTTTCCCATCCAGTTTCGATATGGAGAAATTCCTGATGCTCACCGCATTTGTGTCTATTATTCTGGCGTTTATGAATTTGCTTCCAATACCCGGGCTGGATGGTGGATATGTTATCTTCTTGCTGTTTGAGATGATCACGGGTAAGAAAGTGAGCGAAAAAGTAATGGAAAAGGCTACAACTGTAGGACTGGTACTGCTGCTGGCACTGATGGTATATGCAAATGGATTGGATATTTTCCGTCTGTTTAAGCACTAGAAATGTAATTGTAACTAACGCTATTTTCAGAAAGACTACGAAAATTCGGGTGTTAAAATTTGCAGATCAAATACTTGGCAATCCTGAAAACCGTTATCTGATTATTAGACGCTCAGGTTTTAGGTGCTAAGTGCGGTGAACGATTTGCTGTAGTTGCTTCTAAAACTTATCTTTGACAAATAATTTAACTATAAAAGTAAAGGCTTACTGATGAAATCAATAAAATTTATACTGATAAGCACATGCCTTATTTTAAGTGTTTTTTGCCTGGTATGGGGTACCTCCTGCACCAAGGACACATGTAAGACTACTACTTGTATCAACCAAGGCAGTTGCAGTGGTGGCGCTTGTTTTTGCAAGAAGGGTATAGGCGGGGTAAACTGCGAAGTGATCTACCGTGACCTTTATAACTATTCGTATAAAGGCACGGGGTCTGATAACACAGGCAAATCTTACCCAGAAAACATTATGACCTTTACTTCAGGCACTGACACGGCCTACACTCAAATGGGTTTTTCATGGAACAATAGTGGAGTGGGAGCGGTGAATTTGGCGCTTACACTTACCAACAATACGCCAAGCGGTTCTTCGTTTACTCTGGGATCGATAAAAATAGATACGTTTACTTACACCGGCACCGGATCATTTGTAAACAATGTTTCTGCATCAGTTACCTTGATAGAAAGCCACCCTAACAGCCCTTCAGTTACCATATCGTTGCATAATTTTTTAAAGCAATAGAAAGGTAACTGACAACAAAATCATAACAAAAATCGGGACTTACTTTTTTGAAATTGCTGCAAATGCCCGTATATTTGCCGAAAGTATTAATAAACAAAAAATAAAATCTATGAAATCAATTAAGTACATCGCGCTGAGCGCCATTTTGACCTTTAGCGCCATCAGCGCAGTTGTTTACACTTCTTGTAAGAAAGATGCGTGTAAGGATGTAACATGTCTCCACGGTGGAGTTTGCAGCGACGGTAACTGTATTACCTGCGACATTGGCTACGAAGGTGCAAATTGCGCAACTTTAAGCAGAGCGAAATTTATTGGAACTTATACTGGATCTGAAATATGCACTACTGGAACAGACAATTATACTGTTACAATTTCAGAAAATTCATCTAACGATTTATTTTTGACTTATACCAACTTATATAATGAGTCAATTACAGCTACATGTACTATGACCGGCTCAACTGCGTTTTCTTTTGCTGGTACACAAGTTGTAGGAGGTACTCCTGTAACATTCAGCGGAACAGCATCGTTGGTAGGTTCTACAATTACAGTTACTTATACTATTACTAATTCAAGTACAAGCAACACATGTACTTTTACAGGTAATAAATAATAATTATAAAATTGCACAAAAAAAGAGGCCTATTAGGCCTCTTTTTTTGTTACAACAATGATCAGATTTGTCTGGACAATATTCAAACAGAAATAAAAAAAGCGCCTCAATTAATTGAGACGCTCTTACTATCTATAATATTAAATTATTATTTACCTCCCATTTTAGGTTTTCCGTTTCCGGTAGTATTACCTTCAGCGCCTTTACTTCCTTCTGTTGGCTGACCACCCATTTTAGGCTTACCGTTACCAGTGGTTGGTGGCGGTGGTGGAGGTGGAGGCGGTGGTGTTGCTACCGGTGCAGGAGTAGCTTTTTTGCCACCACCTTTAGTGGTTTTGTGCTCAGTTTCTTTTTTGCTGGCAGCGTCCATAGAATCCGCTATGAATTTAGCCCTTGCATTGATAGCCGAGTCATTCTTAGCCTTGTTCATGGCATCCTGCATTTCTGCGTTTACCTTGGCAATTGAGTCAATCTGAGCCTGCTGGTTCTTACTTTCGTCGTTGCTATTGCTACCGCAAGACGCCATAATCAAAGCGCTGCCTGCCAGGAGAAGGAATTGTTTTTTCATTTTTTAATTTATTTTTTTGTTCGTGCAAAAATATTATTATTATTTCAGAATTTAATCATGTGGATACAAAAAACACAGTGTGCTGTCGATTTTTATTCAATTTTTAACTTAAAGGTCATATTAAATAACTGTAATTCTAGAATCGATTGTAAAATAAATTGATTTTATGATCAAATTTTAAAACCATACAGAAAGTACAGTGGAAAAAGACTTAGTATGTGAGTATGTTACCCGCCGATGCCAGAGGAGTATTCCTGGTTTTAGGTTTTCTGGCAGCTTGAATTAATCGATTACCGCTATACACTTGAGCTCAATAGCAATTGTCGTGGGCAATGAATCTATGCCAATAGTAGTGCGGCACGGCTGATTGTCCTTGAAATATTCGGCGTAGATCTTATTGTAAGTTTGAAAATCGCGCTTCATATCTACGAGAAATACAGTTACATCGATGAGCTTGTCCCAGCTGCTGCCACTCTCCTCGAGAATGACACGTACATTGTCGAACACAGAACGACACTGTTCAGCAAAATCAAACTCTATGTAATTGCCATGTTTGTCAGTTTTCAAACCCGGTATTTCATCGGTACCTGCCTTACGCGGACCAACACCCGATAGAAATAACAAATTGCCTGCTCTTCTGGCGTGTGGATACAAGCCAACCGGCTTAGGTGCTTTATCTGTAGAGAACTGCTGCGACACTCTGTTTAATTAATAGTGAATAATAAAAAATGCTCCAAAATACTGATCCAAAAGTAAATAAATCAGGGATCACTTCATGTACCAATAGGCGCCCAACTGCACTAAAACCCCAATAATGTAGCCCAACCAAATATCACCCCGCTGATGAGCACCCAGAATCATTCTGGCAGTGCCCATGATTCCGGCGATAATGATAGAGGCGATCAAGGGGATAGCGAGATTAGCCGGGCTAAGTATCATAAGTACCAGAATTATACCAACCATACCTCCAGCCACTGAAGTATGCATACTTACCTTGGTAAAGATATTGACAATGAATAGCAGTATAACACCCCAAAAGTTGCCCAGCAGCAAGACCTTTAATATCAGCGGGGGGTTAGTGTTCATACTATTAAATGCATGGCTGACCCAAAAATAAAACATCATTGTTGCCATTAATGGAATGGTTCGCTCTCTGGCAGTCTCCATCTTAAAACTGCCAATAAACCCAAGCGGTTTCATCAAAGCTGTACTGAACAGTGGGAAAAACACGCCTGTGATCGCTATTGAAAGTAACCAGAGTTTCACCTGCTTATCGGGAACGCCGACGAAGAATGAAGGTGCCAGAAACGTTATAGCTGCCGCCATAACCAACGGAAAAAACACGGGATGCAGAATGTATGATATAGCCTCAGCCAGAATGCGTAAAGGCTTCGATTGAGAAACAGTGATCTGGTGGGGTATTGGATGTTGAATCGTACTCACGTTGCAGCAATAATTATAATGAAAACTGAATTTTAAAACTTATTCTAAAACAGGGGCTAGCCACCTGGTCATATCCTCCAAACTCATGTCCTTGCGTCTGGTATAGTCCTGTAACTGATCGTCGAGTATCTTGCCTATGCCGAAGTAATGACTCTCAGGATGGCTGAAATACCAGCCACAAACCGAAGCCCCTGGATACATAGCCAGCGATTCGGTAAGCTGAATGCCTGCAGTATCTGTTGCCCTAAGCAGATCGAATAACTTATTCTTTTCGGTATGATCGGGGCAGGCAGGATAACCCGGGGCAGGGCGTATGCCACGATATTTTTCTTTTACGAGTTCAGCAATCGGTATTTGTTCATTTTTGTCATACCCCCAGAATTCAGTACGAACCCTTTTATGTAATACCTCAGCGAACGCTTCAGCCAACCTGTCGGCAATTGCCTGTAGCATGATCTTGTTGTAATCATCATGATCTGCAACAAACTTTTGTAAGTGTGGCTCAATACCATGAATACTCACAGCAAATGCGCCCATGTAATCATGCAGCTCATGTTCACCACCAAAAGAATAAGGCTTTATGAAGTCAGCGAGCGATACATTGGCTTGTCCGGGAGCTTTCTTTATTTGTTGGCGCAAAGATTCGAGGTGCGTTAGTTCATTACCATGTTCATCCAGCAGCACAATTGTGTCGTGGTCTATTTTCTTAGCAGTCCAGAACCCTATAACACCTTTAGCTGTTAACCATTTTTCATTGATGATCCTGTCAAGCAATACATTTGCATCGTTGAACAGTTTTGTTGCTTCGGCACCTACTGTTGCGTCATTCAGAATCTCCGGGTACTTACCTCTCATCTCCCAGGTAATGAAGAACGGCCCCCAGTCTATGTAGTTCCTGATCTCACTAAGATCGTAATCACTAAATACTTTAGTGCCCAGCAGTTTAGGTTTTGGTGGCTCGTAGCCATTCCAATTTATTTTAGCGCCATTAGCCTGCGCTTCAGTGAATGGTATGTAGTGCTTTACAGACTTCTTATTTTCAAAGTCTTCCCTCAGCTTGTCGTATTCCGAATTGATAGCCCCAAGGAACTGCTCCTTATTATCTTTGTTGAGCAGGTTCCCGGCCACAGTTACACTACGGCTGGCATCTAATACATGCACAACACCACCATCGTATTGCTGTGCAATCTTAACCGCAGTGTGCATACGGCTTGTGGTAGCACCGCCAATTAGTAAGGGTTGTTTCATTCCCCTGCGTTTCATCTCTTTGGCTACGTGTACCATCTCATCGAGAGATGGTGTAATGAGTCCACTGAGACCAATGATGTCCACTTTTTCTTTTTCGGCAGTGTCGAGTATCTTATCAGCATGAACCATGACACCAAGATCTATAACGTCATATCCGTTACACCCTAAAACAACACCTACAATATTCTTACCAATGTCGTGCACGTCTCCCTTCACAGTGGCCATCAATATTTTAGCAGCACCTGCGGCTTCTTCATTCACGGTGCCGGCATTGATATGTGCCTGACGACGTAATTCTTTTTCAGCCTCAATAAACGGAAAGAGGTAAGCAACACTCTTTTTCATTACCCTGGCACTTTTCACTACCTGTGGCAGGAACATTTTACCGCTGCCAAACAAATCACCTACCACGTTCATGCCATCCATCAACGGCCCCTCGATCACATCCAGGGGTTTGGGGTATTTCACACGCGCCTCTTCTGTATCGGCATCAATATAATCAGTAATGCCGTTTACGAGTGCGTGTTTCAACCGCTCTTCTACAGGGGTTCCGCGCCATGCGTCGTCAACTTTAACTTCCTTTCCTTTTGCTTTCACCGTGTCTGCAAAAACAACCAGCCGCTCTGTAGCATCCGGATTGCGGTTGAGAATTACGTCTTCGCAAAGCTCCCTCAGCTTTGGTTCAATTTCGTCGTACACCACAAGTGCTCCAGCATTTACGATACCCATATCCATACCAGCTTTAATAGCGTGATAAAGGAAAACGGCATGCATGGCTTCACGGACAACATCATTGCCACGAAACGAAAAAGAGATATTACTAACACCACCGCTAACTCTGGTGAGCGGCATTCTTTGTTTTATGATTCGGGTAGCTTCAATAAAGTCAACACCGTAATTATTATGTTCTTCTATGCCGGTGGCTATAGCAAAAATGTTGGGATCAAATATGATATCCTGAGGAGGAAAGCCTACTTGCTCAGTAAGTATCTTATACGCTCGTTCAGAGATGTTTACTTTTTTATCGAGCGTATCTGCTTGCCCTGTTTCGTCGAAAGCCATTACGATAACTGAGGCACCATAACTCCGGCAAATTTCAGCCTGTTCTATGAACTTCTCTTCTCCTTCTTTCATGGAGATAGAGTTCACAATGCACTTACCCTGAATGCACTTCAACCCGGCCTCAATGATTGGAAATTTAGAAGAGTCGAGCATTATTGGAATCTTTGCTATATCCGGCTCAGCCTGCAGCAGGTTAACAAAAGTGGTCATGGCCTGCACACCGTCAAGCAAGGCGTCATCCATGTTGATGTCTAATACCTGTGCGCCACTTTCTACCTGCTGCCGTGCAACAGAGAGCGCTTCTTCGAATTTACTTTCCCTGATCAGCCGGGCGAATTTCTTAGATCCTGTAACATTGGTGCGTTCACCAACATTTACGAAGTTTGTTTCGGGACGCACAACTAGTGGCTCCAATCCGCTTAGTCTTAGAAAAGGTCTTATTTCAGGCATTATACGTATTTAGAAAAACGTTGCAAAGGTAGGTGTTTGGAAGATATATTAATAGGTTGACCAGTTAATTGATAACCGGTTGATGAGAGAAAGAATGGCGCCTTTACCTAGCCATCCTGGTGGGTTGGGCTTATCGTGGTAACCAGTGGAGTCGTTGGCAATGCCCAACGAAAAAGACGCCCCAAATGGAGCGTCTTTTGTTCTTTATTAGCCTTAAGCTAAGGCTTCGTGGTGAATATTAGTTATAATTTACAGTTACTGGTACACCGGTAGCGTTGGTATAAGAACCAGAAGCCTGACCAGCCAGTACGTTAAGTGTAGCACCTACAGTAAGTGTCTGAGAACCACCACCGCTTAATACACCTGTAGAAGATGGGTTGCTGGTGAAAGAGTTAACAGTCATTGTATG
>CAIKOJ010000103.1 GCA_903829015.1 uncultured Bacteroidota bacterium | reverse complement strand
TACCCCAACAATGATCTTTGATTTGTCTTCAATGGCTTTGTTGTAGGCATATGCCGAGCGGGCAATCTCGTCCTGCATATAGTGTTGCTCAATGGCTTTTACCGAGCCACCCATGGCATCTATTTTTTCAATGATCTTCCATGCGGCTGCTTCTACCTCATTGGTAAGGGCTTCTACATAGTAGGATCCGGCAAGCGGGTCTACAGTATCAGTAGCTCCGCTTTCGTAAGCCAGTATCTGCTGTGTGCGCAGCGCGATAGATGCTGCTTCTTCGGTAGGCAACGACAGTGCTTCGTCGTAGCCATTGGTGTGCAGCGACTGTGTGCCGCCCAGCACCGCAGAGAGCCCCTGCAGTGCCACACGCACTATATTGTTTTTGGGTTGCTGTGCCGTGAGTGTACTGCCGCCTGTTTGCGTATGGAAGCGCAGCATTTGTGCGCGCGGGTCGGTAGCGCCGAGTTCTTTGGTAATGCTCGCCCACATGCGCCTTGCCGCCCTGAACTTGGCTACTTCTTCAAAAATATTGTTGTGTGCATTAAAGAAGAAAGACAAACGCTGAGCGAACACATTGATATCAAGACCCTTGCTGATGGCGGCCTGCAGGTATGCTTTGCCGTTGGCCAGTGTAAATGCCAGTTCCTGCACAGCATTGGAGCCAGCCTCGCGGATGTGGTAACCCGAAATGGATATGGTGTTCCACTTAGGTACTTCTTTGCTGCAGTATTCAAATATATCTGTGATCAGCCTCATCGATGGGGCTGGTGGGTAGATATAGGTGCCGCGCGCGGCGTATTCTTTCAGTATATCGTTTTGAATGGTGCCTGATATTTTTTTAAGGTCAGCACCCTGTTTTTTGGCGAGCGCAATATAGAGTGCCAGCAAAATAAATGCAGTGGCGTTGATGGTCATAGAGGTAGATACATCGCTCAGTTTGATGTCTTTGAACAACAGCTCCATATCCTCCAGCGAATCTATAGCCACACCTACTTTGCCCACCTCACCTTCCGACATAGCATGATCGGAATCATAGCCTATCTGGGTGGGCAGATCGAATGCAACCGACAGACCGCTTACGCCCTGACCGAGCAGAAAATGGTAACGCTTATTAGACTCCTCAGCAGTGCTGAAACCGGCGTACTGGCGCATGGTCCACAACCTGTCGCGGTACATAGCAGCGTGCACGCCGCGTGTAAACGGGAACTGCCCGGGCAGTTCGTCCATTTTTACCGGCTGGCAATACAGTTCCTTGATCTCTATTCCTGAATCGGTCTTTATTGTTGTTTTTTCCATTATGGCAGTAAGCTGTAAAACAGATGTGGTATTAAAGAATCGGGGGCCAAAACCTTATCCCTGTATTGAGCCAAAAGACATGACGATCTTCACCTCTTCGTTGATAATCTGAAGCGCCACATTGGTGGGTAATTCCTGATCGGCTTTGAGCAGTATTTCGAGAATGCGGGTGTGCAGATCTTTGGCAGGTGCATCGGGGCTTAATGTTTGTGCTACTTGTATCACCATATTGATCTCCTGTTCTTTTACGCTTTTTACGGTTTCCCAAACGTTTTTAGAAACGTATATCTGTTGTGCCAGATTATGCTCAAACTCTGCCCGAACGTTGAAGATATAAGCCTGTTGCAGGTCTCTTACGGTCATAGACGCATCATAGATCCTGGGTATCAACTGGCCGGGGCTGATGCGCTCAACAAACAGTACCATGCGCTCATATGCCTGCAACCTGAGGCGCAGGGTAATATCCTGAGATTCGCGGAAAATAGCCATGTGCTTTCTCTGCGTTTCTGAGATCAGGAATTTTTGCACAATGCTGTAGCTTGCTATCAGTACTATTAAAGCCGGGACAGTATATTTCATTATCTCCAGCAGTGTTCCTAGAATATCCATATTGGCACAAATTTAAGGAAAGATGGTGTACTTTATTTAGGAACGTTATTGACGGGTTATTATGTTGTGGGTGGCACTATTTTTTTGCATTGATATGAGACTAAAAGTATGATTCACGTTTTGGGGCAAGTGGTAATAGTGGGGTAGTAGGTTATCGGAATCAGAATTTCCTTCACTTTACTCGTTGTGCGCAAAATTACTGGGGAAAAAAATCTACAATTGTTCGTTGACTCCTGCTGTGTGACATAGAAAGTGTTATGTATTAAATAATCGCATCTTCATAATGAATTGTTAATGGTGGGTTTAGTTATGAGGTAATTATTTTTTGAAGAAAACTAAAGTTTGGCTCTATGCTTGCAATGTATGATAGTATAAACGCAATACTATGGTAAGCCAGATACAAGCGCAAAGACAGCAATTAAAGATACTTCCGCAGCAGATACAGATGCTGAACCTGTTTTTTCTGAATTCGCTGGAACTAGAACAGCGCATAAAAAATGAACTGGAAGAGAACCCATTTTTGGAGTGTGCAGAAGAAAAGAACACTGATGATGAAGGAACAACCAAAGAGGATTCAAAAGACTATGAAACCTGGGATGAATTTAACTCAGACGACACTCCGGACTATAAATCGGAATACATGAATTATTTTGATTCGGCAGAGGCTCCAAATGCACCAATAGTGAATGTGTCGACTTTTAAAGAAGATGCCAAGCAGCAACTGCGTATGCTTGAGCTTTGTGATGAGGACATGGATACTGCTGCTTATATAATAGATATACTTAGTTCGCAAGGGCTTATGGACAGGCCGCTGGATGAAGTGGCAGACGATATGTCTTTTCATTTTTCTACAATTATTGAGACGGCAAGGATAAAAAGAGGACTTGAAATAGTGCAGACGTTGGAGCCGGTGGGCATAGGTGCTTGCAGTATTAAAGAATGTCTGCTGTTGCAGTTGCGCACACTCAATGTAAAGCGGCCGGATGTGAAATGTGCCATCAAGCTGCTGGAGTACCACTATGACGATCTGATGCACCGCCAGTTTGAAAAAATACACAACGTTCTAAAGATAGATGACGAGGAACTGAGGCTGGTGCTGAACCTGATAGGGAGTCTTAAGTTTTATCCGGTAGTGGAAACCAACCAGCATGATCCGAAGAATACGATCATCCCTGATTTCATTGTGTCGAGTTTTGGTGATGAAGTGCAGGTGAACCTGTTTTCGAGCAGGAGAGACTCGGTGTTCGTTAATCAATCTTTGTACGATCAACTGGCGTGCCAGGTGAGCACTAAAGAAAAAACCACCACACAATATATTAAGAGTAAGCTCAGTGGTGCACAATGGTTTGTAAATGCTGTGAAACAGCGGGAAGAGACCATGATGAAGGTGATGAAGTGTATTATTGATATTCAGAAGGAGTATTTTCTCACCGGTGATATCAGACTGCTGAAGCCAATGGTACTGCGCCACATTGCTGATATGATCGGTATGGATATTGCCACTATATCGCGAATAACCGGTAACAAGTATGCAGAAACACCCTTTGGACTCATACACCTGAAAAAGTTGTTCAGCGAAGGGATTGCTGATAAGAAAGGTGAAGTAATCAGCAATAAAGTGATACAGTCGGTCATAGGAGAGGTGATAGGTGCTGAAGATAAAAAACACCCCTACACTGATCAGCAGCTGGTGAATTTTCTGGTAGGTAAAGGATACAATATAGCCCGCCGCACAGTTGCCAAATACAGGGAGCAGATGCATATAC
This sequence comes from uncultured Bacteroidota bacterium, assembly GCA_903829015.1. Lineage (GTDB taxonomy): Bacteria > Bacteroidota > Bacteroidia > Chitinophagales > Chitinophagaceae > Nemorincola. The sequence continues at coordinate 4,944 of CAIKOJ010000103.1, read as the reverse complement.
CCATCGCACAGATCAGGGCTGTTTGGGCATAGACGGTAATACCGCATATTTTTTAGCCCGGATACGGTTGGAATGCGGAGTAAAAGCGCCAATCCCGTGCGGGATATCTTACCTTGGGAATTATTATATTTACACACACAATAACACATATGCACAAAATTCTTGTAGTAGATGACGATAACGATATGTGCCTGCTGCTGAACCGTTTCCTGACCCGGAACGGTTACGAGGTTTCAAGTGCAAACAGCGGTGCGGGGGCTATCGATTTAATGAAGAAAAGCAAGCCTGATCTGGTACTATGTGATTTCAGGCTGGATGATATGACGGGTGCGCAACTGCTGGCGAAAATCAAAGAATATAACCCGGCGGCGGCTGTGATCATCATCACCGGATACAGTGACGTAAAAGATGCAGTGGAGGTAATGAAAATGGGTGCTTATGATTATGTTACTAAACCGCTCTTTCCTGAAGAAATTCTGATCACCATCAAAAAAGCCCTTGCCGACGATGGTACAGAAAGGCAAGTGGTTACAAAGCCAGCGGCCAGTAAGGCAAGTGCTGCAGGTGTAAAAACTAAAAGTGCATACAACGACCAGTACATAACCGGCGAAAGCAGAGAGTTTGCAGAGATCATCAAACAGATAAATCTGGTAGCGCCTACCAATTACAGTGTAATCATTTATGGAGAGAGTGGCAGTGGTAAGGAGGCTATAGCACAGCAGATACACCAGAACAGCAAAAGAAAAGACAAAAAATTTGTAGCGATAGATTGTGGCGCACTGTCGAAGGAACTGGCAGGGAGTGAATTGTTTGGGCATGAGAAGGGTGCATTCACGGGTGCGCTCAATCAGAAGATAGGCAGCCTGGAACTGGCAAATGAGGGGACAATTTTTCTGGATGAGGTAGGGAACCTTTCTTATGAGATACAGGTATCGCTGCTAAGGGTGGTGCAGGAGCGCAAGATAAGGCGAGTAGGTGGGCTTAAGGATATTGAACTGGATGTGAGGATCATAGTTGCGAGCAATGAGAATCTTTGGGAAGCGTCGAGAACGGGGAAATTCAGAGAAGACCTCTATCACAGGTTCAACGAATTCAGTATTATGGTTCCGTCGTTAAGGCAGCGGAAGGGAGATATAATGATATTCGCGCGTCATTTTCTGAATCTAACGAATGCAGAGCTTGGTAAGGACGTAAAGGGATTTACTACAGAGGTGGAGGAAATACTGAAGAACTATATCTGGTACGGAAACCTGCGCGAGTTGAAAAATGTGATCAAGCGATCTACGCTGCTTACAGATGGAGATCTGATCGAAGCGAGGTCGCTGCCGTTTGAGATCAATAATTTTTTCAAACTTCAGTTTGATGCACCCTCGGCTGAGAAGAGTGAGCCGGTGACGGTGGTCGCGCCCGTAGTTAAAGAGGTACCATATGAAGACAGATTGAAGACCGCTAATCTGGATGCAGAGTACGAAGTGATACTGGATGCTTTGAAGCAGTCTGACTTCAATAAGAGTAAGGCGGCAAAACTGCTTAATGTAGACCGGAAAACACTGTACAATAAAATGAGGCAGTTCAAGGAATTCAATATTGATTAGCGATTTGGCAATGGGGGAGTTACATTATTTGCCCGGCAATACTTCATCTACGGATGCTTCAGGTTCTGAAGCATCTTTTATGTTTAGTGCATTTTATGATCAACCGGGAATGTCGGCAATTGTGCGTATTTCTGATCTGACTGTGCGTTTTGTCAATAGAAATTTTGAAACGGCATTTGGGTATTTAAATGAAAACATTGCCGAAGTTGAATTGACGATCACAGACGTGCTGGAGGGGGGGCAAATTCCTTCCTTTTTAAAGAGCGTTAGTACTTCCGTGAATGATACAGCGGGGGGCGAGCCCTGTGGTGTGTATACTTTCAAAAGCGTTACCGGTGCGGCAAAAAGATACACTGTGTATGTGGCTCCAATTAAACATAATGCAAAGACTGAATATTGTCATTTTCTTTTGTTGCCTGAAGTAAGGGTGGAAAACACATCAAATAAGGAAGTAGAGGAGTTCGCCTACATTGCCAGTCACGATCTGCAGGAGCCTTTGCGGAAGATCACTGCTTTCAGTGATAAACTTACCAGCAAGTATAAAGATGTATTAGCCGGAGACGGTGCTTTGTACCTGTCGAGAATGGCTGCTGCGGCCAATAATATGCGGCTGCTTATAGACGGATTACTTGAATTTTCGAGAGTCGGTAGGGCAGGGCAGCATTTTGAGCCGGTGGCTCTGGATAATATTCTGAGTCAGGTTGTGATGGATTTGGAAAGTAGTATTGAAGTGGCTGGGATGGAAATAACAAGCAAGCCGTTGCCCGAAATCGAGGCGGCAGCTTCGATGATGAAACAACTGTTTACCAACGTTATTAGCAATGCTGTTAAGTTCAGAAAAAGTGAGGGATTATCACGGCTTGAAATACATGCTGAGTTAGCTACCGATCAGGAATTGCAGGCGCATGAATTAGATGCTACCCGGAAGTATACGAAGATAGTATTCAAGGATAATGGAATAGGTTTTGAAGAAGAATATGCAGAACGGATATTTCAGGTGTTTCAGCGGCTACATGGCAAGTCGGAATATCCGGGTTCGGGTATAGGTTTGGCCATCTGCAGGAAAATTATGGATTACCATAAAGGTGTGATTTATGCATCAAGCAGGGTGGATGAAGGCTCGAGCTTCGTAGTGCTGATTCCTACAAGGCAAATGCAATAACCAATATAAGTAAATGAACATACCATATAACACCTCAAGAATACTGATCATTGATGATGATGAAGATGATTTCATCATCACCAGTGATTATATACGTGCCATAGTAGGGAATAAGTTTGTTATTGACTGGTGCAATACCTACAGTGCTGCAGTAAAGCACCTCAAGAACAGTGATTACGATTTGTACTTTGTAGACTACCGCCTGGGTGCCAAGTCGGGTGTTGATTTTTTGAAAGAGGCGGCCAATCTGCATTTCGAAGAACCAATAATACTGCTCACAGGGCAAGGGAACTATGATGTAGATATTCAGGCAATGAAATTGGGTGCTGTTGATTATCTGGTAAAAGCAGATCTTACTACAGAAAAGCTGGAAAGGAGTATCAGATATGCGCTTGATCATGCTGTTACGCTTAAAGCACTAAGAACCAACGAGCGTAAATACCGGAGTATTTTTGAGAACTCGAAGGATGTTGTGTTCATGGCAGATTTTACGCTGGATTTTAAAGACGTAAATACAGCAGTGTATCATTTGCTGGGATACTCCAAAGAAGAAGTCGTGCAAATGAACCTGTGCGATTTTATTGGTAAAGAACAACACAAACAGATACTGCAATATGCACTGCTGCACGATAAGGGGCTAAACGACTGGGAGGTAGTGCTGACTGCTAAGGGTGGTGAGCAAAAGCAGTGTATTCTCACAATAACGATCGAAGAGAGCAACAAGGGTGAAGGGTATCTGCAGGGGATCATTCATGATATTACCAATCTTAAGAAAGAGGAGATATCAAAACTGCAGGCTGAGAAACTTGCTGCGGCTGGCAGGCTTGTAAGAACGCTGGCCCATGAGGTGAGAAATCCATTGAATAATATCACGTTGTCTGTTGAACAAATGAATCAGCTTACAACAGACGAACAATTGGTGTTTTATCTGGACATTGTGCAGCGGAACAGTAGAAGGATCAATGATCTGATAAAAGAACTGCTCAATACATCAGGACCCGCAGAAAACATGCTCACCAAGGTGACTTTACAGCACATTGTGGATGATGTAGTAGATGCTTCTATTGACCGGCAGACATTGAAACATATAAAGCTGAAGCTGGATTATCCTGATACTGCTTTGGAAATAATGGCAGACCGGGAGAAGCTTAAGCTGGCACTGCTGAATATTGTGATCAATGCCATAGAATCTATGGAAGAGCATAAAGGATTGCTGGCATTGAAGTTAGAGCAGTTTGGACACAAAGCTACGCTTACCATCAGCGACAATGGCTGTGGTATCAGTGAGGAAAATGTGTCGAGGTTGTTTGAGCCTTATTTTACTCAAAAAAGAAACGGTGTTGGCCTTGGACTGACATTTACTTTGAATATTCTGCAATCGCATCAAGCCAAGATCGATGTTGCATCTGTATTGGGCCAGGGGACTACTTTTGTGATATCGTTTCCACTTGAGCCAGACAACCTTTAGTAAGGTTCTTTCGATTTAGCTACAGGAAGTATTTATCCAGCGCGGAAAAGCTGATGGGTTTTTCGAGTATACGAAATTCTATTCCTTTAGGAATTGATTGCGCAGGAGCGCTATTTGCACTGATCAGAAAAATGGAAGTATTGGGTGAGATTGCCGCTATCTCGCCAGCCATATCCCATCCGGTTCCATCAGGCAGGTTATTGTCGAGTATTAAAACGTCTGGTTTATGCTCCTTGATCAGTGTATTGCCGTCCTGCAAAGTATGCGCTAACATTACGTTGTAGTGCTTTCTGACGAAGTACTCTTTCAGTAGCAGACATAGGTCCAGTTCATCTTCAATTATCAATATGTTTTTATTGGCAGGCACTATTTGCAGTTGTTTGAAGGTATAGTGTGATTCTGTTATCGTTCAAGGTCTTTGTGGTTATTAAGTGATTTTCGTTTTGCTACTGTAATACAAAAATGATGCCCTGAAAAAATATATCGGGTTAATGTTCTGTGATCCAATAGCTTCTTAACGCTGCAATTGCTTTTACAAAATTATCGAAACTGTGTGGTTTTGTGATATATGAATTGGCGCCCAGCTCATAACATCTTTTCATTTCGTGCTCGTTGTTAGTGGTGCTTAAAATAATGATCGGAATACCAGATAGCAAGGGGTTTTGTTTTATTTCTTTTAAGACTTCCCTGCCGTCTTTTTTTGGCATGTTCAGATCCAG
>CAIKOJ010000102.1 GCA_903829015.1 uncultured Bacteroidota bacterium | reverse complement strand
TTTTATCAATGCATTCGTGTGCCGCAAAATCGATACGGCAGTTTTCAAATTCGTAAACATCTGCTATGGTATTCGGCTCTTTGATCTTCTTGTTTTTGATTACGAGCTTCTCTATGCGTAGCAACAGTTCTTCCAGATTAAAGGGTTTGGTAAGGTAGTCATCACCGCCTTTTCTTAGACCAAGAACCCTGTCGGCGCCGCTGTTGCGGGCCGATAGGAAAAGTATCGGTACATCGTTATGCTGCATTCTGATCGTCTCACACACAGAAATTCCATCCATTTCGGGCAGCATGATATCCAGAACGATCAGGTCGAAATATTCGTTCTTCACCATCTTGATCACCGCAGGGCCATTGTCTACTGTTGTCACCTCATAGCCTTCCAACTCCAGGTTCAGCTTCAGTGCTTCCCGCAGACTTTCTTCGTCTTCGGCAAGTAAGAGAGATGTTTTATTTATTTTGTCGACCATAGATCAATGTTAGTCTCGTTTATAAAAGTTCGTTACAGAGGCGCGTCACATACCCAGCCACCGCATAGCATTTGAGTACAGTAATTTGTCCTTCAGTTCGGGTGAATAGTCCATGCTTTCAATAAGTTTCCCCGGATGGTGCTCGCCAAGCGGGAAGGGATAATCACTGCCCATACAAATGTGATCATGCCCCATAATATCTGTTATGAAATCAAGAGCTTTAGGATCGTGTACCAATGCATCTATCCAAAACCTGCCGATATAGTCGCGAGGGTTTACACCATTGTCTATTGCACAAAGATCAGGGCGCACATTAAAGCCATGCTCTATGCGGCCGATAGTGAGCGGAAAACTGCCACCGCCGTGAGCGAATGCAACACGAAGTTTTGGATATTTTTCAAACACCCCGCCAAAGATCATGGAGCAGATAGCTCTGCTGGTTTCGGCGGGCATACCTACCAGCCACGGTAGCCAGTATTTCTGCATATCCTTTTCGCCCATCATCTCCCACGGGTGCACAAAAATGCTGCATCCCAGTTCTTCTGCAGCCTGCCAGAATGGATGGAACGAAGCATCGCTCAGGTTTAGATTATTGATATTGGAGCCTATCTCTATGCCCGGCATTTTTAACTCCTTGATACACCTTTCCATTTCGCGTATCGCCGTATCTATATCCTGCATGGGCACAGTGCCAATGCCTATAAAGCGGTCCGGCTGATGCTCTACGCACTGAGCAATATGGTCATTGAAGAACCTCGATGTCTCCAGGGCGTGTTCAGGCTTCGCAAAGTAGTTGAACAGCACGGGTATCGTCGATAACACCTGTTTACCCACTTCGGTCTGGTCCATTTCTTTCATCCTCACCTTCGGGTCCCAGCAGTTCTGTTCTATCTCGCGAAAAACCTTGTCGCCCTTGATCATACGGGCGCAGCAGGGCTTATGGTGCTCCAGCCTGATGAACTCGCCGTACCCAAACTTCTGAAACCAGTTGGGTATATGCTCGGGCATTATGTGGGTGTGTATATCTATTTTTGAAGTCAAGGTTCAACAATTAAAAGTTATTACTCAATCATTTACTGTGTTCTTTCCAGAGTTTGTATATGTCAAATATACCCTCCAATTCTGCGTTTTGCACTTCATCAAAAGGCCCAAATTTCTCAGGTATACCTTTTAATAATTCTTCAGCATCT